>CAZNMO010000006.1:0-22189 GCA_964574195.1 uncultured Clostridiaceae bacterium
GTTTGGTTAGTTTGGTTAGTTTGGTTAGTTTGGTTAGTTTGGTTAGTTTGGTAGTTAAAGTTAAGTCAGGTTTGGTTTGAACAGGAATGAGGTAAATAACACTTGGTAGATTCAGAAGTATTCCCGTTGAATTAAAGCTTGTTTCACAAGGTGGTTTGTCCTGCAAAACAGGATGGACCACCTTTCATTTTTTGCAATCATATTTACAGTATACTCCAGTGACATTATGGTAAAAAGTTGATATCATAGAATTATTATGAATTAGTATTAATTAAAAATACTATATTTTCTTATATTGTGGGGGGAGGCGCTTTATGCTGCCTGTAGTTTTCTTTGTACTACTTGAGCTTTCAATAGCATACCTGGCCTTTGGTATCTATATCCTAATAAAAAGCTGGAATTCACTTACAAACAGGATATTCTTTTCACTTTGCATACATTTAAGCCTTTGGGCTTTTGGATATGCTTTCATGACCGTTGTTCCAGATATAGAGGCGGCCAACTTCTGGAGGCTGGTAGCTGCTTTGGGCTGGTGCTTTGTATATAGTGTATGGTTGGATTTTGCTGTTTTGGTCAGGTCGGAGAGCAAGAAATGGATGACAGACATAAGGAGACTTCTGATTTATATACCGGGCTTTATCTTTTTTATTGGCAATTTATTCTATAGACCGGCGCAAGTAATGGAAAGGTGGGGATTTGTCTGGGTAGACAAGTATCCGGCTAATTATTTCGAAATCTTGTTTATGATATTCTATGTTAGCTTCGCTACAGCGGGGGTCCTGATCATATACAGATGGGGCAGGGCTTCAGAATCAAAAAGAGAGAAGAAGCAGGCGGGCATTATTGCTAAGACAGCTATGACATCTTTCATCTCGGGCGCTTTTACCGATACAATACTGCCATTTCTGGGAATAGACATTTTCCCAATGGGCATCATAATGCTTTCTATATTATTACTGGGGCTAAAGCAGGCGATCACAAAATACAAAATGATGTCCCTTACTTCTGGGGTTGCACATGATTATGTGCTAAGCACCGTTAATGACCCGGTCATTATCATAGGAAAAGATTTGCTGGTAAAGGAAGCAAATAGTGCAGCCTTTCAACTAACGGGTTTTACTGAAATGGAAATGAAGGGTCTTCCGATCGATGCATTAATTGAAAATAAGAAGCCTAATAAAGCTGCACAGAAAAGCCTGTTCAACGGAGGGGCAATAAGAAATATAGAGGTAGGTCTGCTGACTAAAAATAAGAACAGCTTACCCTGCTTGTTTTCTGGATCAGCAATAAAGGATGACTTGGGTGAGATACTGGGGACCGCATGTATTTTCCATGATATCACCGATCGGAAAAATGCTGAATTGCAGCTGCTCAGGTCGCACCAGGATCTGGAAAGCAAGATCCGCGAACGGACAATTGAACTGGAAGAGATCAATGCCATGCTTGCGGAGGAAGTCTTAGAGCGCAGCAAGGCAGAGGAGGAGTTGAAATCGAGTGAAGGTCGCTTCCGGACACTTATGATGCATTCTTCAAACGGCATAATTGTAATTGATCAGGAAACAGGGCGCATAGTAGAAAGCAATGAAGAGGCCGGCAGAATATTAGGGCTTGCCGGGATGCCGCTGCAGGAGTCGATTAATGTACAACCGGCACCTGAGCTTAAGGAAGCTTTCAATGGACTTGTTGATCGGATCGATTTGAAAAAAGATAAATATAAAAAGGGGATTATAAAATACACACTGAATAACAATAGCAGTAGGGATATTGAATACTCGGCTTCGCTGATTGGTTACCGGACCAAGCAGCTTTTAATGGTGGTATTCAGTGATATTACCGAAAGAATAAAGCTGGAGGAACATAAGCAGCAGCTGGTCAAAATGGAGTCCCTCGGTACTCTCTCGGGAGGTATCGCACATGATTTCAACAATATATTGGCAGGCATCATCGGATATACTCAATTGACCCTTGAGGATATGGATGAGTCAGCACCTTCCGCCGAAAATCTTGCAGAAGTCCTGAAGCTCGGGGAAAGGGCAAAGAGGCTCATATCACAGATCCTGACCTTTAGCCGTAAGTCGTATATTACCCCCGAGGTCGTCGATTTCAAGGCCTTGATAGAGGAGGTCATCAAGCTTTTAAACGCGACACTTCCGACTAATATTGATATCCAATGTAATTGCAGGGAAGAATCCACCTATGTTTATGCTGACCAAGGCGAGCTTCATCAGCTTGTAATGAACTTGTGTGTAAACGCCAGATTGGCTATGGATAAAAAGGGAGGAACACTTGGCATCAAATTGGAAGAAGCTTTGGTCGAAGAAGAGACAAGGATCGGTTATCAGCTTCTCAAGTCTGGAAGCTATATAGTATTGGAGGTCACCGACAGCGGCTGTGGTATGGAGGAGTCAACCATCAAAAGGATATTTGAGCCGTTTTTTACTACGAGGGATGTCCAGGGAGGGACAGGCCTGGGACTATCTGTGGTACATGGCATTGTAAGCAGATACGGGGGAGCAATAAAAGTAGAAAGCGAGCTGGACAAAGGGAGTATATTTACAGTATTTCTCCCCTCCACCCGAAACACCTCGGACAAGGCAGTCAGCCCGGACAAAGCAGGTAATAAAAGCACAGCACGGATATTACTCGTAGATGATGAGGAATCCATCGTGAATACGGTACAAAAGCTATTACAAAGGCAAGGATATGCTGTTACGGGAGTAATGGCTGCAAGGGAAGCTCTGAGCTTGTTCAAGCAGAACCAGGATTCCTTTGATCTGGTAATAACAGACCGTTTCATGCCGGATATGTCAGGCGATTCTCTGGTAGAGGAGCTACGTGCCTTAAAGCCGCGGATTCCTGTCGTGGTCTGTTCTGGTTATAGCAGTGAGGAAAGCTGTGAAGCCGGCGGCTCAGAGGGTGCAACAGAATATTTGTCAAAGCCCGTAGCTAAGAGCGAGTATATCAGTACAATTGAAAGACTGTTGAAAGATAAAGCCTTATAAAGGGGGTAGAGGAGCATGCTGAATTTTATTATCCTGGACGATGATGCCACACATAATCTCAATACAAAGAAAAGACTGGAGCAGATGTTCGTAAAGTATGACAGGGAGGCTTCCATAGCATTAAGCACAACAAGACCTTCAGAGGTAATAGAATACTGTTCAAGGAACAGCAGCAGGAATAATGTTTATCTGCTGGATGTGGATGTGCAGTGCAGGATGAACGGTATAGATGTTGCTGGTGTCATAAGGGAACAGGATGCAAAAGCATATATAATATTTGTTTCCGGACATCCGGAGTATGTTATGCAAAGCCTCAAAACAAAGGTATTTGACTACCTTGTAAAGCCTATTTCCACCAATACGTTTGAGGCCTGTATCCATTCGGTGTTTAAGGATTTTGAGAAGATGAGAAGTATAAAGGGACAAGCCATTGGTATTAAATCGGGATTCAATACATACAATCTGGAGCTTGATGAAATAGTCTATCTGGAAAAGTTCGGGCATCTCCTGGTTACGCATACTACCTCAGGGAAAATAGAAAGCTCTGAAGCATTGGACAGTATAGAGAAAAAGCTTGACCCCAAGAGGTTTGTCAGGTGCCACAAATCATACATCGTAAATATTTCCTATATATCCAGGATCGATTACCCAAACAGCATGATATATCTGAAGAACGGAAATACCTGCGCTGTTTCCAAGCGCTGTAAGAAGGAGCTGAAGGAAGCATGCAGTATAATATAAGCAGCGGCTATATGGAATTGCTTGTGGTTCTGATATTGTTCATTCTGATAATGTTAGTGCTGCTGGTACTATTTCATACCCGATCCAAGGCTGAGCGGCTGCTGAATGATGAACTGCTGGAATGCTTGGACTGTAAGGACAAAGTACTTGATGAATTCAGAAAAGTAAGGCATGAATACAACAATATGCTGCATACAGTAAATTGCCTTATTGAGGAGGAGGCCTGGGAAGAGCTTGAGGAATATCAGGGCAAGCTAATGGGAAGAACTCACCTCCTGAATAATAACAAGCTTTCACAGTTGGCCAGGATCAAAAATAGAAGCATTCTTGTAACAATATATAAGCTTCTGGTAACTGCGGAGAAAGACGGCAAAGCAATTGATCTATCTATATGCAATGATATTGCAGATTTTGGCTTTATTAAAGCTGAGCTTTACACTGGCCTTCAGGAATCCCTAAAGCATGCGTACACTTCCGCAGTCAGAGAAGCCGGGGAGTTTGGCCTCAAAATAAGCTCAAATGCCGATGGGATGCAATTCTGTTTTGAAAGTGGTAACTACACTGAGCCTGAAACCCAATCAAAGCATTTCAAAAATATATTCTACAATACCTTACAAAGGAACGGTCGTTTGATACAGGAAATCCTGGTATCGTTCAACTGATGGACACAAACAGGGCACAAGGTGGAAAAGCACCTTGTGCCCTGTGTCGTTTTTTGACCGGTTGTGTCGTGAATTATCCCGTTCAGGTGCTATTTATTGAAAACCCATGTTTGCGGTGATATCGTTCATTTATAGAATCTATCCCGGACAAGAAAGGAGAGCTGAGGCCATTAAGGGCCTGGCATTATTGAAATGGGTCTGAAAGGTAGGAAGCAGAAATCTGTTGTACGTGTACTACTGATCGATGATGAAGAATTTCTTGTAAGGCTGTGGAAGAATGTACTGGAAAAGCGAGGCTATAAAGTCACCTGTCATACTGATGGGCTTGCTGCCCTGGAGGAATTCAGGGCTAGGCCGGACGGCTTTGATTTGGTTATAACCGACCAGTCCATGCCCGGGATCAATGGAAACATGTTAGCCTCAGAGATCCGGAATATCCGCAATGATATGAGGATCATCATATGTTCGGGTTATCTGGGAGAAATGGCTATGGATGGTGATAAGAACAGCGGAGTCAGTGAAATTTTGATCAAACCCTTTGATATCAGTACACTGATTGAAGCTATCGAAAGGAACCTTTAGTTTTGGATGGGATAAGCAAAGGATGAAAAGAAAACTGTGAATGAATTTAAGTTTGGCGGGGGGAGCAACAGATGAAAAGTATTAAGACAAGACTGGTATTATTTATAGGATCACTTATATTGGTGATATGTGCAGGGCTAGGGCTGACCTCATATTTGAATGCAGCTGACGCAATAAGTACGCAGGTGGATGAATCCCTGCTGGTATTGGCACGTCAGGGCTCGGACAAGATATCGGGGAGAGTCAATGCCATATTGGATACCCTTGAAGCAGTAGCTTCCCAAGAAGAATTCAGAGAAGCGGCTTCTACTTGGGAGGACAAACAGGCAATAATGAATGAAGCGCTTAAAAGGAATGGACACACATCTTTGATACTGGCTGATATAAATGGTTCGGCTATGACCTCGCAGGGCAAACCTCTGGATATCAAAGACAGGGACTATTTTAAGAAAGCCATTGCGGGAGAGCGGAGTGTTTCAGACCCTATCGTAAGCAGGGATGACGGTTCCATGATAGTTGCATATGCAGTGCCGGTAAAAAGAGACGGGCAAGTGGTGGGAGTACTTGCAGCCTTTAGAAGCAGTGATAATCTGACTGAGCAGATCAGCGACATAACCTTCGCAAAAACCGGCAAAGCCTTCATGATCAATAAGGAAGGTGTGAAGGTGGCGCACAGTAACTTGGAACTTGTGAAGAAGTTTGACAATGACCTGGAAAACATCAAGAAGGATCCAAGCCTTGAATCGCTGGTTGATTTGGAAAAGCAGATGATGGAAGGCAAGGACGGAACTGGAGAGTATGAGTATAACGGGATAACCAAATACCTGGGTTTTGCCCCTGTAAAAGGAACCGACTGGTCTCTGGCAATAGCGGCGCCAAAGGGTGAGGTCATGGCCGGAGTAAATAATATGAGGAACCTGAGCTTCACTGTCTCTGCTGTATTTCTCCTCCTGGGCCTGGGCATTGCATATTTTATAGCAAATATCATAGCGACCCCGATCAAACTGGCAGCGTCGCATCTGGGGGTAGTGGCAACTGGAGACTTTACCAGGGAGGTCCCGGAAAAGTTCAAGAAGAGCAAGGATGAAATAGGCATCTTGGCCAGAGCTATAGATACAATGCAGAAATCTATGATAGAGGTCATAAAAGGAGTCGTGCATGAATCTGAAAAGGTTACTGAGTCTGTAAAATCAACAGGGCAGTATATGACTGAGCTGAACACGCAGATCGAGGAAGTATCAGCGACAACAGAGGAGCTTTCCGCCGGAATGGAGGAGACGGCCGCTTCCTCCCAGGAAATGAATGCAACAGCCATAGAGATAGAACATGCTGTTGAAACAATTGCATCAAAGGCTCAGGAGGGAGCAGTTTCAGCCGGCGAAATAAGCATGAGGGCAGGGGGGCTGAAGCAGAATGCCGTTGCATCACAGACCAGTGCCAATGAAGTCTATATAAATACTCAGGAAAGGCTCAGGAAAGCAATTGAGGAGTCTAAGGCGGTAGACCGGATAATTGTCCTGTCGGATGCAATCCTGCAAATCACTTCACAGACCAACCTGCTGGCATTGAATGCGGCTATAGAAGCTGCAAGAGCAGGGGAGGCAGGAAAAGGCTTTGCGGTCGTAGCTGACGAGATAAGAAAGCTCGCTGAAGATTCAAAGAATGCAGCAAATGAGATACAGAATATTACCGGCATCGTCGTGTCGGCAGTTGAAAACCTATCCGGAAGCTCTGAAAGCGTATTGGATTTCATAGACAGGCAGGTATTGAAGGACTACGAGACTCTTGTCAAAATAGGCGAGCAGTATAATAAGGATGCTGAATTTGTAAATGAGCTTGTTACTGATTTTAGTGCAACCTCTGAGGAATTGTCTGCATCGATTCAGAACATAATCAAAACAATAAATGAGGTCGCTTCTGCTGCAAACGAGGGTGCTCAAGGAACCACCGACATTGCGACAAAATCAATGAATATTGTGGAAAAGGCGGATAAGGTAATGAAGCAGGCGGATATTTCAAGGGAGAGTTCGGATATACTCGTAAAGCTGGTAGAAAAGTTCAAGATATAAACAGGCATGGTATTGGATCAAGCTTGTGTCGAAAGGTGGTTTGTCCTGCGTCAGGATAAACCACCTTTCAATTTATGAAGTTCTAGTTACAAACAATTTCATAGCGGCTATAATAGATATTAGTATAGATATTACATTGGTAAATAGCATAACGGAGGTCGTCTATGAAACATAGGGTTACAGGAAAACAGCATAACAGCAGGAAATGCCTGGTATGCGGACTGAAAAATGACCTGGGGCTGAAAGCCTCTATGTATGAACTGGATAATGGGGAGCTGGTGTCTGTATTCACACCCCTTGAAGAGCACCAGAGCTATCCCGGCAGGCTTCATGGAGGAGTGGCTGCAGCAATACTGGACGAGACTATCGGCAGGGCCATACTCATAAAGGATAAGAATGCCTGGGGGGTCACAGTGGAGCTGGAGCTCAAATACAAAAAGCCTGTGCCGCTGAATGAAGAGCTGAGAGTAGTAGGTAGGATCACAAGAGATTCCAAAAGGCTCTTTGAGGGCACAGGAGAGATACTCCTTGCCAGTGGAGATGTTGCAGTAACAGCTTTTGGGAAGTACATAAAAATGCCTATAGATAAAATCGCGGACTTTGATGAAGAGGATGAGGAGTGGAAGGTGGACATGTCCGATATGGATCCGGAGGAAATAGAGCTCTAGCACGTCAGCAGGATAGCGCGCTGTATCTATAGTAAGTAAAAACTATGGAGTGGAAGTGAAATATTATACAGCAGCATGAGCTGCAAAACCAGAACTTCTAAACTTATTCCGGGCAGCATCAAAACTCGCTTCGCTCAAACAGTTGATGCTGCTTATCCTCCATTTCGTTAAGAAGTTCTACGGTTTCTCCGCAATGCTGCCTTAATAATATTTCACAACACCCCAAGTATGCACACATAAGATATGCTAAGCTGCTAGAAGCACAAACACCGGATAGGGGGAGCTTTTACTAACTTCTTTTCCACATCGCATCCTTCCTATACTCTACAACAACACTATTTTTTCAAATGCATATCCTTCTGCTTTGAATATTTCTTCAAATAAAACTGATGCATCACCCAGGCTTCCACGCCGTTTATGGGTACACTTCCTCCCAGAAACTCCGATTCAATAAAGGCTCTGCAGGATTTCTCCATTATCTCGCAGGTAACGAAAGCCTCATCCATATCCCTTCCCACACAGACAGCCCCGTGGTTGGCCAGAAGTGCTGCATTCCTGCCGCTTAAGGCTTTCATTGTGGCTTTGACTATCTTTGCGGTACCCGGTAGGGCATAGTCTGCTACCCTCAGTGACGGCCCTATGATCTGGGCCATATCATCCAATATCGGAGGGACCTCTCTTCGGGAGGCTGCAACAGTGGAGGCATTGGGTGAGTGTGTGTGCATCACCGCACTGATTTCAGATCTCTGCCTGTATATTTCAGCATGCAGGCCCATCTCGCCGGAAGGCTTCATATCTCCCTTATAGCTAAGGTCATGAATATTCACGATGACCATATCTTCAGGGGTCAGACTTTCGTATTCCCGGCCGCTGGGGGTGATGGCCATGAAGTCTGTATCTATCCTGCAGCTGATGTTTCCCCAGGTACCGGATACATAACCGCTGCGGAGAAGCCTTTTGCCCGAATCGCATACCAGCTGCCGAGCTTTGTCGGCTGTAATCTCATCAGGTTCAGAAATGGAGGAAGCACTTTGTATTATCTCTGATTCCTTTAAGCGTGCTGCAATAAAAAACGAAGCCAATAGCAAAAGGGTAAGGATTATCAAGGACAGTGTCATGGTGCCGGAAGCGGGTGACCTGAACAAATCCATCAGAAAAATGAATAAAATACCGGAAAGCTGGCCGGACATCATCAGGATACCATAGGAGGTTCCCTCCGGCACAGGGTATGCTATCTCAGCTCCGTATTGAAAGCCCACAGGCCCCATTCCAAGAATAAAGAAGCCCATGATACATGTAGATATCAGCAGTATTGTATAATTTGAAAAGAAGGTCAAGCCGACAGCTCCAAGTATTGCTGCGAAAATACACCAGACAAGCAGGGGCTGCCTTTTACGAAGTCTGTCGGACAAGGCAGGCAGCACCACTGCACCTACAAGTCCGAACACTACTATCATACCGCCTATCAAGCCCGATTGATCAGGGCTCATTCCCTTAGGTCTCAATATATCTTCGATCCATGTCATTATTGCATTAAAGGCTCCCAATATGACAAAAAAGCAAATAGTCAGGTTTTTAAAGTCCTTTTTCTTTATAATTTCAATAATATCCTTACGATTAAGCTTGTTTGTCAGCTCGTCGGCATTTCCCGGAGGCGTAGGAGGATATTCCCTGGACAGCAGTATAAATATCAGTGCACAGGCAATGGAGGTATAGCCATACAACATCAGCATCCTTTCAACGCCATATGAGCTGGTAAGTACAGGTGTAAGGACCATGGCGGCTATCATTCCAAGACAGCCTGCCATGGATGCGATCCCCGTCGCAGTTGCCCTTTCATTAATGGGAAACCACCTTGCAGCCACCTTTGTCATGGAATTGGTCAGGAATGGCTGACCTACCGCAGCTCCCAACTGTGCAAAAGTGACTATTGCGAAGTTGTCGGCAAATATACCGCGGGTAATGCCGAATACGGCGGTGGCAATGGCACCAAAGCCCATCGCCATCCGGAAGCCTTTGGTATCAACGAGCCAGGATGCAGGCACAGCCATTATGATATATACGATCATATAGGACATTGACAGGAAGGCTATACGCAGAGGAGATACATCATAGAACTTTTCTGCAATGCTGGTTATCGGTGCAAAGGTAAGCCAGAACACATTGGTCATGGCCAATACCGGGATAGTTGACAAAAGGACGATCCACCTGTAGGGATATACTTTGCTCTTTTCCAATACTATCACATCCTCTCTCTGCAAAAAAGTAGAAAATTCTAACATTAAAATAAGTATACAACAGTACAAAAATGTAATCAAGTACAAAATTGTGTTGACATCAAAAAAGCTCTTGGGTATAATGAGGTTAATCAAAGCATGGGGTAGCAGGAGGACTATATGGAAATAAACAGCATGTCCAGAAGGGAACGCAAAAAGCAGGAAACAAAGGCTAATATTCTCAGGGCAGCAAGGCATCTTTTCGAGGAAAAGGGTTTTGATAACACATCCATCGAGGAGATCACCGAAAGGGCAGATGTGGCGAAGGGCACCTTCTTCAACTACTTTACCAGCAAGGACAGCCTGATGACCGGTATCTCCGAGGAAGAAGTGGAGGATATACTTTTTTATGCTGAAGAGGAGCTGGGAGGCATTGAAAGTCCTGTAAAGAAGATAAGGCTGGTGCTGGAACGACTGCTCCAGGACGCTATTCCTTACCTGCACCTTACCGGCCGGATAATGTTCTCATCAATTATAAATACAAGTGAATATCCCTCCCCGTTTTTCAGGATAAATAAACTGCTGGAGCTTCTGATCGTTGAAGCACAAGAAAAGGGCGAGTTGACTGCGGAATTTCCGGCGGAGGATATTGCTACTGCAATACTTGGAAGCTATTACGGGGTCATACTAAAGTGGTTCGAGCTGGGGGAAATGTCCGGAAAGACAGAAGAACTGGAACGCAGCCTGGATATATTGTTCAGGGGGATCACAGGTAACAGCATAGTAGAATAGGAGGTGTCCCATGGAAAAGAAAGGTTATTCCATTTCAGAATGGCATGATACCAAGGAGATATATGAAAAGCTGGATACATTGGTAAAGATGCCTGTCCATACTATAGAACCGGATGCAATGAATGGATATCTGGAGTATTTCAACACTGACTGCAAAGGTTCAAAGGAGCTGATACAGGAAGCGAAAGCCTACATTCCCGGGGGAGTGCAGCACAACCTTGCTTTCAATTACCCCTTCCCTATTGTTATAAACAAGGCCCAAGGGCCATATATGTGGGATATTGACGGTAATAGGTACATTGATTTCCTGCAGGCCGGCGGCCCCACGATCCTAGGAAGTAACTATCCTGCCGTAATGGAGAAGGCCATTGAGGTAATTAGGGAGAGCGGTCCGGTAACCGGGCTGTTCCATGAATATGAGCTGAAGATCGCAAAGCTGATCAATAAGCATATGCCCTCGGTGGAGCTTTTCAGGATGCTTGGAAGCGGTACCGAAGGTGTAATGGCAGCCATAAGGATAGCCAGGCTGGCAACTGGAAAGAAAAAGATAATCAAGATAGGCGGAGCTTATCACGGCTGGAGCGATCAGCTGGTGTATGGGTTGCATGTACCGGGTACAGGAAGGTATGAAGCCCATGGTATACCAAGGCAGAGCTCGGCAAATACCCAGGAGGTTACACCAAACAGCATCAGCCGGCTGGAAATGCTGATGAGGCTCAACAGCCTCAGAGGGGGGACCGCAGCGGTCATTGTCGAGCCTGTAGGCCCAGAGAGCGGTACACGGCCGGTATATAAGGAGTATAATAAACAGGTCAGGGAGCTTTGCGACAAATATGGCGCTCTCCTGATCTTCGATGAAGTAGTGACCGGTTTCAGGCTTGGACTTGGCGGAGCCCAGGGCTATTTTGATGTCAAACCCGACCTGACTGTGTTTGGAAAGATAATCGCCGGAGGGTATCCCGGGGCAGGCGGCGTAGGTGGCAGGAAGGATCTCATGTCACATGTGGCGGCAGGCCTGGAAAGCGGCAAAAAGAGAGCGTATGTCGGAGGGACGTTGGCGGCAAATCCCCTCAGCGCAGCGGCAGGCTACCATACAATACTTGAGATCGAGAGGACCAATGCCTGTGAAGTGGCCGGAAGGGCAGGGGACCGGCTGACAAAGGGGTTCAAGCAGCTGATAGATAACTACAAGCTTCCATTTGTGGCATACAACCAGGGCTCCATATGTCATTTGGAAACTACGGGCACAATGTTTATAAAACTGCTTAGCATCGGTTCGCTGGGTGAAATAAAAAAGCGCAAGCACGTAATGGAGGAAATGGGAGCAGCCTATATGGCTGAGGGCATTATAACACTTGCCGGCAGCAGGATGTACACAAGCCTTGCAGATACCGATGAAGTAATAGATGATGCCCTTCTGCGATTTGAGAGGGTATTCAGGAATATCAGGAAACAGTAGGATAAAAATAAGAAGTATATAATAATGAGGCTGCGATCAGAAAATCGAGCCTCATTATTTTCATTTTTTTACATATTTTATGAACGAAGCATTGAAGCGGTCTTGCCGCAAAAGTATAATAGTGGTAAGAATGCCTTGTAATGGATACAGCCTTATTTGCGCATTGGACATGATAAGTTCAGGGAGGTGTTGTACCAATGAAAAAGACTACACTGCTGCTGTTGCTGATAGCAGTGTTCATGCTGGCGGCCTGCAGCAGCCAGGGGGTTGGGACAGGGGCCGAAAGTACTGTGTCAGACAGCGCTGAGTCAGAGGCTTCAGAGGAAGGTACTGTAGCGCTGGTTGAAAAACCTCAAAGCTATGATCTTGGACTCAAAGCGGGTATAGACGGTAAGGTGTCCTTTGAGGAGGATACATCAAATTCAACTGTGCTGGAGTTTCTTGCAGACGGACAGGAGAAGACAGCCGTGCTTGAGGATGGGAACGGCCTTGTATGGAAGCTTACAGTGCCTGCCAATGCACTGGCGGGAAGGCAGCAAATAGAAGTGACAGCGATGAAGAATATCAACAGCAGCCTTGGAGAGCTATACGGAGGAGTAATACTTAAGCCTGACGGGCTGAGATTCCTTGAACCTGTTACCCTGTCAGTAAGCGGCAAGGGTGTTGAAAACTCAGGCTTTGCATTTTCGGGGAACGGCAGCGGCGATAGGCTGGAATTTTCTGAATTGAAAAGAAACCAGGGAAGCATAGACATGAAGCTGTACCACTTCAGTACGGCTTATGCGGACCCAATGTCTGAGAAAACAATAAAGGATATGGCTGATATGGCCGACGAACAAAGGAAATCAGCTGAAGCTGCGGCGCAAAAATTGCTCAAGCAGCCCATTGAAGCGCCTTATCCTCCGTCAATCTCCCTGAAATGCCATCATGAAACTGAAGCACAGGATGAAGCTGTATTGAAGCAATTCCTTGAAGAATTTAGCCAGCCAGAAATGGAGGTTTTGAATGCCCTTCTGTCTGCTGCAAGGTCCAGCGAACTGCTTACAGGGCAGCTTCCTGACCAGGATTTCAAGCTGGAGCTCAGGCTTGTGAGCCGGCTGATGAAAAAGGCTAATGCATTGATAAATGAATATAAGGGGCAGGAAGAAAAATATATTGCAGTTTCAAGAGCAGCACTGGAAACTGAAAGAAAGTACCAGCTGCTGGCGGGCTCCGGTGGTGAAAACTCATTGATACCCAAGCTGTCTGAATGGGCAAAGGAAATTGCGGTGAAATACCTGCAGGAGCTTAAGGATAAGCATGAATACAAGAATCTGCATCCTATTCTGAAGATAGCCAGAGAGGCGGCACTGCTGGGAGCCGACATTGACCAGTTGATAAATGAAGACCTAAGGAATGCGCTTAGGTTTAAGGTGGAATACAGCAACAATATGAACACCGGAAGAGACTGGGGCTTTGCGTTTGAGGTAATGGGAGAAGCTGAGCTAGACTTCAGCCTTGTGCTCCAGCAGCCTGTGATAGAAGGGGCAGGTACAGGTACCTATAAGAACTTCCAGGTCAATGGGCTGGAGGACGGAACAGCGGTAATGGAAAATATTTCGCAAACTTTTCCCATAAGGTTTACCGTTGAAGGTTTCAATCCATGCCAATCAGACACCTTCACCATTTCCATGGACCGCTTCGGTGCAGAAAGTGAGACGGTAACACTTACCCCTGATGATCCTGAGATCCCGCCGAAGACAGTGTCAGGTGGAGCCGTGCAAGGGGGTACCGAATACAGCTTCCAGGATTTAAAGCAGGAGAATATGTGTAAATTCACGGTAGACTTGAAAAATGGAAGCGTAAATGCTGCTGACCAGACCTTCACAAGGGATAATGATAGGGTAGCAGTAGAGTTGAACCTTAAGCTGATCCATACGCCATAATTATAATAAAGCCATCTGCTGTATATCCAGTATACTGCAGATGGCTTTATTATAATTTTTATATTGATACAATTTGAATATTTCTCAATAACATTGAATAATATCGGATCAAGCTTTGTAATTAAATACTTCGGGAAAGTATATCAACAGATAATGAATTTGTTATAAATTCAACTATACATTAGTATATTTTTCCATTATAATTACTATTAACAAACGAAAAAAGGCATAAAATGACAAAATAAGACATAAAAGAAAAAAGTGAAATGAGGAATAAATGTATGTTTGGTATGAAAAAAGAAAAGACGAGGCTGCCCAGAGATAGGGCGAACAAGGATAATGATCTGGTTTCAAAGCTTATGACTCTTATTGAGGCTTTGACGAGCGGGAAAAAGCTGTATGCAAACAGTGATGAGCTTAAGGATGAAAAGCTGTGTGAGGCCTGGAACAGTATGGTTGATGCTATATTCGGCGAAAGGAATGCATCCGTACTTTCTGTGAACAATATGCTGGGTTTCATTACGGAAATGACTTATGTGAAGGAAATGGTCAATGAGGTGAGAGAACAGAACGAGTCCTTGCATACAATAGCTGCAAGCAGTGAAGAAATGAGTGCCTCCATTGATGATGTATCGGGACGGGCTCAGAGTGTTGCTGCATTGGTGAATGATTCGGTCGAACTGGTGAACACAGGAAACAGAAATATTCAGAACGCCTTTTCCTTTATCGAGAAATCCTTCGACTCTGTGAAGAATGTTACAAGGGATGTAAATGAGCTGGCAGATAATATGAAATACATAGAAGGCATAGTGGATATAATCAAGGGTATTGCAGAGCAGACCAACCTTCTGGCGCTTAACGCTGCAATTGAGGCTGCAAGGGCAGGCGAACAGGGGAAGGGCTTTGCAGTTGTTGCGGGCGAAGTCAAAAAGCTGGCAGAGCATACAAAGGAATCGGTAGTAAATATACAAAGCAAGATAGGCTCTTTAAGGGACAAGCTATCCGAGGTGGTAGACTGTACAGACAGGACGGCTGCTGAGCTTGAGAGCGGGAAACAGCTTGTAGGAGAAGTAATAGTATATAACAACCAAGTCGTTGAAGCAGTGCAGAAGGTAGATGATGAGATCATACAGATAGCTGCCAACACTGAGGAGCAAACTGCAGTAACGGGTGAATTGGCGCAGAGGGTCGCAGACTCATCGGAGGCAGCCGACAATCTCATGGAGGAATGCAACAAGACCGGGGAAGGTATATTCAAGCTCAGTCAGACAAATAATGAGCTGAGGTTGAAAATGCTTGGCAGCAGTGGGCTGTCGGAGCTTGAGATGTTGGATATCTGCAAAACTGACCATCTGATGTGGAGATGGCGTGTATACAATATGATACTTGGATATGACAGTATAGATGCTGATAAGATCGGTACACACAAGGAGTGCAGACTTGGAAAATGGTATCAGGCTTCCCAGGCTTCTCTGGGACAGAATGAAACCTTCATAGCTATGGACAAACCGCACGCCGAATTGCATCAGCTTGCCAAAGAAGCAGCCGCGGCATATTCCCGCAATGACCTGGAGGGAGCTGAGAAAGCGCTGGATAAGTTGAATGATTGTTCAGCAACGGTGGTAAAAGCCTTGGATAAGCTGAAGCAGCAGTTGGCTAAAAACAGTTAGGAAATATACGGCATGATAAAAAAGTCCATCCTTCTGGCTATGGCTGGCGTCCCGGGGATATATATACAGCTTGCTGGGCTCTAGTAACTGGTATCAGGATGCTCCCCTACCAGACGAGATGGATAAGCCTTGCAGGTAAATAATAAAAGAATAAAGGCCTTTTGGCCTTTATTCTTTTTATCTGCTAAAGGGGGTTTAGCACTATCTTCTATTAAAGCCTTCCAGCTTGCAGTATTCGCCCAACTCCTCCGAAGCTCTCATACAGACTCTGTATATATCGTTAAAATGGAGCTCTTCATTATCATTCCTTTTGAATACACCAAGTATTCTGTTCATAAAGCCTTTCATGATTTTACCTCCTTGATCAAGTTATATACTATCGTTTAATGAACCAGCATTATCTGCTGTTACAATCTTCTATAATGTAGTGATCGTTCTGCTCTATTGAAGATGAATCATACATTTTATACATGTCATTCATCAGGGATTTCTCTTGGTTCTGTCTCTTCAGAGCATTTACGATAACATCCATAAAGCCTTTCATGATTGCACCTCCGTTTTGAATTTCTTTTATCTTCTACCTATAATATACCTTAATTAATAATTATTGTCAATAGTAATAATTCTCAATTAAAAATATTTATCAAATAAATAATAAGATCACTGCGTTATGCAGTGATCCTATATCTATCTTCATTTATTATAATCTTATCGGTATTATATCCAAATAGTCCTCTATCTTCCCATCATTCATACAACATTCTATAAGCTTTCTGCCTATCGGATTGAGCCTTCTTGTAAGATACTGGTCAAGCTCCGATTTGAAGAAATTGGTCAGAATCTTTGCACCTGCATCATAAGCCTCAACGCCAAGATCTGATTGAAGATTGGGCTGCAGGTAACTCTTTCTTATATATTTTCCATCCAACTTCAGGTTTTCCAGGGAGTAGCCCAGTACAGGGCAGCGGGATTCGATCAGGTGCTCAGGTCTGAATTTGGCGCTTCCGCGTCTTGCAAGGTATTCCCTGGCGATCCACTGAGGCATGAAGCCCACCTTGTATACCCCTATATGCTGGTTTGGTATCAATACATATCTTGTATTCAAGGTATCCAGGATCTGTTCCAGCATCAGGTTTGCCTGGTCTACACGCTTTCCTGTGGCAAAAGGCCAGTAGGAGCCAACACCCTCACTGCTCATGCCTTTTGTCTCGAGTATGCTCGGATTGCCATGGCCTCTGGGGGCTACAAGCCTCCAAAGCCATGCAAGTCCTGGGGGAAGTATGTGCATCAGGCCGATGATGCCGTAGGTGGGGTTATCCCTGGTACAGGGAGGAGTCCGCACCCCAAAGCTTCGTACATCTATTTCCACAGGCTCATCCACCACGTCCGGCATAAACCTTCTGGGCATGATCACCCTGGGGTTGGGACATGGTTTGCCGGGCTCATCCATTGTATGCTCCCATATCAGGCAGGTAGAACCTGGTGCAGCATCTATATTGAGAAAAATCAGAGGTTCCTTTGGGTGTATGCAGAGCCTCTCATAGTGAGGATCAACTCCATACTGGTTAATATGATTTATCCTGAGGAACCAGCCCTGTTCCGCATCCTTTACCACCAGCCTGTTACTGTCGTTCTGAAGCGACGGGTGGCACAGGGCCATATCGTCGGTGACCGGCTGCAGCTCACAGGTATCGCTGATCTCCAGGTAGAATTTTTCATCGGTGGTAGTGTTTTGTGCCAGGAATATCCTTCCATCAGGCTCCCTGTGGATCTCCTCCAGCATTTCACTTTTTCCGCCGCCGCTGGCTCCTTCATGCATTATGGTTATTATATTGTCATAGGGAGTTATGACTCTTACCGTAGATGCATGGGCAGTAAGCCAGCCTTCGTATTCCCCGAAATTCAACAGGACACTGTAAATTCCCTTTTTTGCGCTGGGTCCCGGGTACAGGTTGTAGGAAAATAGTTCATGCATATCCTTGAGCCTGTTATGGACTACTATCTGCTTGCCTTCAAAGTGTGTGTGCCTGAAGGGCGGCGCCAGATAGATCACAGCCTTTGGCATGAAATCCTTGGGGATCTCATTTTTCGGGATAAAGCCTTGTATATCAGCCAGGGCTGCAGCGAAGAAGCCTGCATTGGAAGGGGCAACCAGAAGGCTTGGGTAGCCAAGCTCAGGTCCGCCGGAATAAAAGGGCATGACGATCAGCTCCTGATCCTTGAGCCAGTCAAAGGTGGTCTTCCTGAGTGAGTCAAAGCTCTCCCCATAAAGCTCCTGATAACGGGGCTTGTCTGTATCCTCTGCGTCTGCTATTACCATACAGTCCGGGTCTCTGCGGCGCATATAGATGTCGTTATAGTTCACCACAGCACCATTTTTGCATCTGGCTACAGAAGCTTCAACGATCCTTCCGTTACCTGGGATATCATAGGCTACTTCGTAAACCATATTGTCTGCATCTCCGAGGGCCAGCCTCAGCAAATGCTCTCTGCTCTCGGGTATTACAAGATTTGGGCTCTGTTCGAGGATGCCGGACAGCCCGTTTGGTAGGTTCGACTTTTTAAAGACTTTGGTATCCATTAAAACGACTCCTTTTTCTTTGATATTTGAATTTATTGTTTGCAGAAAGACAAAGAGGTATTTGGAAGTATTCATCATATTGACTGCCATTAAGCCATATTTTCAATAAAAAGCCTCATTGTGTTATACTTATGAACAGTGGAAAGCTGCAAGTCCGATAGCATAATTATTCATATATGACAATGAATAAAAAAGGCTGCAACCATTGAATTTACTTGATATTCTAACACATAGAATAATTAAAAACAATAGGTGCAGCAAGGAATATAAAAAAACTTGCCCGCGTGGACGTATTGTGTCCCTAGCGTTTGAGCAAGTATCGTCTCGACCCTTGTTTTGACGGATAAATATGCAATATTTTGTATACAATATGCGCAATAGGCAAATAAAAAAGCACCATTCCCTTTAAGGGAACGATGCCTTTCCTGCTATATACTTAATCTGCCTGGACTTCCTGTATCTTTGCCTTAATTTCTTCTATTGAGGCGAATTTTGCTGATATCTCAGCACCCAATTTTGTTACTTCCTCTGCCGGGAATTCCGTATCAGCGGCGAAGGCATTGTAGACAAGCTCGCCCATGTCATACTTCATTTTCTTGATGTCCCCTTCAAGCTGTGTGATCTGAAGCTTCAATTTGCCGATCTCCACCAGATCCTGAGATTTGTTCCCTACTACCTTAGCTGTGCTTACAGCCTTTTCCTGAAGATTTTTTAAAAAGCTCATATATTCATCCTCCTTAATTTTTGGAGTAGGATGTTTCGTACTAAAGTACGAAACGTCTGCATTTATTTATAAATCATAACTGCAGGAATATTTCTTCCTGTATGATTTATATTTTGATAATAGATTCGCCAAGTTTTGGATTTTTCCTGCTGTATTGTATGAATAATCAGATATTTATTAGTATATGAAGGACTCTGTGAAAAGGTTACACAATATTTTTTTCTGATGTCGCAGTTTTGTTCTATAATTAGTCAATTTAGTTGATTTCAAAAATGTCTGACCTCTGCAATAATTGAATCATAGATATTAATAAGTGTATAATATGGTAAGGAAAATATTGAAAACTATTTTGAAAACATTACGCAGATGATTTATAGAACAAAGAAACTATAATGATGAAAGAGGTGTGTAGTATGTTGAAAAAAACCCATATGAGTGACCCCGAGCTTTATGAGATAGTCGCTGACGAGTTGAAGCGCCAGGAGCATAATATCGAAATGATAGCGTCGGAGAGTACAGCTCCCCTTGAGGTTATGGAGCTGTCGGGCTCAATATTCACAAACAAGACCCTTGAAGGCTATGTAGGCGGACGTTTTCAAGCAGGATCCCATGAGGCAGACAGACTGGAGCTTCTGGGCATAGAAAGGGCAAAAGCGGTATACGGCGCTGAGCATGTAAATTTCCAGGTTTACTCAGGTTCATCAGCCAACTACGGAGTTTATGCAGGAGTACTGCAGCCCGGTGACAAGGTCCTGAGCATGAGGCTGGATCAGGGCGGCCATCTGACTCACGGAAGCCCGGCCAACTTCCTTTCCAAAGTTTACAGCTATGATTTTTATGGTGTAAACCCTGAAACCGAGATGATAGATTATGAAGAACTTGAGAAAAAGGCGAAGGAAATACAGCCCAAGCTTATCATAGCAGGGGGCAGCTCATATCCGAGACTTATAGATTATGAAAGAATAAGCAAAATCGCAAAATCCGTTGGCGCATACTTCATGGTAGACATGGCCCATGTAAGTGGACTTGTGGCTGCAGGAGTCATTCCGAGCCCAGTGCCCCATGCTGATTTTGTAACATCTTCCACCACAAAGACCTTCTGCGGACCAAGAAGCGGCTTCATCCTCTGCAAGAAGGAGCATGCAAAGCTGATAGACAAGGGAGTATTCCCTGGATCAATAGGCTCAATGCACCTTACGACCATGGCTGCCAAGGTTTGGTCAATGAAATATGCAGCCTCCGATGAATTCAGAAGCATCATGGAGCAGATACTTGTAAACGCAAAGACTCTGGCCAATGAGCTTACAAGACACGGTTTCCGGATCGTCAGCGGAACTACCGACAACCATATAGTAATGGTAGACCTGAGATCAAAAAATATCAGCGGAAAGCTGTTCCAGGCCGCCCTTGACAAGGTGGGCATTACTGTGAATAAAAACCAGATTCCTTTTGATCCTGCTTCTCCATTCGTTACAAGCGGTGTGAGAATAGGAGTTACCTCTATTACACAGCGTGGATTGAAGGAGAAGGAGGTAAAGCTGATCGCCGAGATAATGAATCAGGTGGCAGCTGCTCCTGAGGATGAGACAAATCTGGCAGATTGTAAGAATAAGGCGGAAGCATTGATAGCGAACTTCCCGTTATATCCTGCGGGCAGCTTCGAGGATTGAGTTCATACAAAGGCGGCAATTATTAATTGCCGCCTTTATATATTCCCGGGGTCACACCCGTTATTGCTTTGAAGCTCTTGTGAAAGTAGTTAAGATTATTGAAACCGACTCTGTGGGCTATTTCCTTGATGGTAAGGTCTGTCTCCCTCAAGAGCTCCATAGCTTTTTTTATCCTCAGCTCATTAAGGTAGGTTATGAAGCTTTCACCGGTGTACTTTTTAAACATCCTGGATATATGGCTGGGGCTTAGATGGAGCTTTGCCGCACATTCATTCAAGCCGATTACTCCGTTATAATTGCTGTTCACATATTCCAGTATATCGTTGAAGGTCTTGCTATCTGTATATTTGTAGCCCATTACCCTTTCCATGGTCTCGAGAAACTGTTTCGGTTCAATGGGCTTGAGCAATATGTCCTTTGCTCCGAGGCGCAGTGAAGCTTGGGCATAATCAAAGCTGCTGTAGGCAGTAATGACGATGAACCTGATAATTCCCGGATAGGAGGCATTTGTCCGCTCCATTACCTGTATACCGTTGAAGCCGGGCATCTCAATGTCCAGAAAGGCAATATCCGGCTTCAGAGCATGAATGAGCTCCAGGGCTTCGTCTCCCGAGTTTGCCTGTCCTACTATGCTTATGGGCAGACGGTATTTATCGATCAAATACCTTATCAATCCATGGGATAATTCTTCATCGTCAACAATTATTGCGCGCTTGATAGTCATCACCTCCAGGTATGCTGTCGTGGATCGTTATAACTACACTTGTTCCATTGCCTGCTTCGCCGGCTACATTGAAGCTGAAACCGTCGCCATAGAAATATTTCAGCTTGGTATATATCATCTTTAGGCCATTAGGTATTCCTCCACTATCCAAGTCATGGATCTTTTGGTTCAAGGCTTCAACCTCTTCTTCTGTCATTCCTGAGCCGTTATCATGTATTTCTATTACTACATTGCCCTGTTCCCTTCTTCCGGATACAACTATGAGCATTTTCCCCTTTTTATCCCGAAAACCGTGTATGAAGCAGTTTTCCAGGATGGGCTGCAGACAGTTGAAGGGAAGGCTCACATCCTTTATTTCTTCTGCTATGTCAAGGCTTACTACCAGTCTATCGCTGTACCTGAGTTTTTGCAGATATATAAAGTCGGCCAGATAGTCCAGTTCATTCCTGAGATTTACCAGGTTGCTTCCGGTTTTTAGTGAATATCTGAACATTTTCGAAAGGCTGATAATGGATTAATAGGTTTTTTTGGCGTTTTCCTTGACTGCCAACCCCGCCAGTGCATTGAGCGTATTAAAGAGGAAGTGGTTGTTTATCTGTATGCTCAACACCTTTTCCTGTGTGGATTTAAGCGACTCCTCCAGAAGCATTTCATGTCTGGAAATATCCTGGATGATCTCTTCCTTTTTGCCCAGCTGTAGCTCA
>CAZNMO010000006.1:22199-49132 GCA_964574195.1 uncultured Clostridiaceae bacterium
CATAATAATCAACGATACTTTTGCTCAGCTTCTTAATCTGTACCAGGATAGCCTTCATCCTGGCTTCCGGCATATATTCGGGGCTATCCGGAGATGTACCCAGATGGCCGCCGCGTATAAAGCCTATTGTCTTGTCCCGAAGCTGTATCGGTATGATGAATACCGTCAGGCCATAGGGACACACGAAGGCCGATGGATCTGTGTAATGGGGGGATGAATAATTGTCCTTGATACCATACATACAGCAGTTGTGAAGGTTCTCGGCTATGCCGCACTTCTGGCGGCAATACTCAGGATAGTCCCTGCCTTCTATTATGATGGTATCCTCTTCGTTAAAAATTGAAATTGGCATCTTCAACGAGTTAATAAGCCCCTCATACATGGTCCTGATTTTATCATCTATACGTATGACCGCATCCTGATCTTCCAAACCTGAACGCAGGGCGGAAGCTTTGCCTTGCAGCGACAGGCTGTTCTCAAAATTTGCCGGGATCGAAATAAGCAGCTGGACCAGAGGCTCATCACCAATATTTACTGTTTCATGGACAGAACCTGCTTCGATATGGGAGCTGGCGCCGGTCTCGATTATGGTCACCTCATCGCCAATCAGCTGGTGACCCCTGCCTGACAGTACATAAAGGAACTGCTCGTCTCCGTAATGTACATGCATTGTCTGCCGCATACCGGGATATAGAGTGGTTATGCCTATGTGCATTATATTGGTGGAGCTTCCGTATTCAGGTTCAAATATCCATTCTATCCAGCCCCAATCAAAGTGCTGGATATTATTCTTTTTCATAAGCGCTCTCCCTTTGGATCAAATTGTTTTTTCCAACCAGCTTGCTATCAGCTCTGCCAGGAATATCCTTTTGTTCTGGAAGGAATGATCTGATTCCAGCAAATGATGCTCGAAATTACCGTTGTTATAAGCAAACAGCATGCGCTGCAGCGGATAGTAATGCAGTTCAGGCTGTGAGAGTTTGTCTTGGGCTGCTCCAATCAGAAGCAGCTTATGCTTTGAAAGCTGCGGAGCAATATTGACAAAGCTCCAGCTTTTACTATTCTTCATAGCCTCTTCCAGTAGGGCATCAACTGAGGTGCCCTTCAAAGGCACTATGTATTCACTGAACATTTCCTGCAGGAATACCAGGGCTTCCTTCTTCTCGGTGGCAAGACCGCCCATTGTGCCGAAATCGAAGGGGGCCATAGCGATACAAGCCTTTATGTCTGGGTCTGCTGCTGCGGTATTAAGAGCCGCAAAGCCTCCCATGCTGTGGCCTGCAAGTATTATATTCTCTTTATCTATACGGCACCTTCCAATTATTTCCTCTGATCTGACATATTCCAAAGCGGCTTTTACATCCTCCAGTACATTACTGAAGGAAAAGCAGCCTTCACTGCCCCAGGCTCCCCGGTAATGGAATACCAGGGTATTCAAGCCTGCCCGCCTGAAAGCATGGGCCATATCAAGATTTCGCTCTGTGCCGGGAAAACCGTGAAGAAGTATTATTGTAGGGTGTGGGCCGGAGCCTTGAGCTATGTAAAGTACGCCAAAGAGCTTCTTACCGCTGCTTTCTATTGAAACATCGATATAATCCGGAGGGAACTCCTTATCTGCAGCAATAGGATCCCTGTACAGACTACCAGCTTTCCAGTTATGCATAAATACACTCCCCTATTCAATTAATCAACACTATCATTATAGATTATTTCGGCAGATTGTTAAAGGCATAAGCTTCTTTACGCTGTCGGGAAGGATATGGATTTTTATGCTACTAAATATTTCTAATAATCACCTTTTTATGTTAGTTGCTATAATGATATAATCATTCTAACAAAACCAATCATAAATACTGACACATGGCTCGTATTTTGAATCGTTTTTCGTTCGTAGATTTCTGATTTGTAGCAGCCGTATAAAACAAAAATATGAAGGGAGGATAATTATGACGGAAACAGGCACCAAAAAACAGGGGAATATTCAAGCAGTCAGCCAGAGGGGGCAATGGGCATCGGCAATAGGTTTTGTAATGGCCGCTGCAGGTGCGGCTGTAGGGCTGGGGAATGTGTGGAAATTCCCATATCTTGCTTCGAAGTTTGGAGGAGGCACGTTCTTATTTGCTTATATTATCATGCTGCTGGTACTCGGGCTTCCTATTCTTGTCACTGAGATCGTGCTGGGGAGAAGAGGAAAGCTCAATCCTGTCGGCACCTACGCCAAGCTCTCCAACGGAAGCAAATGGTGGAAGTTCGTCGGTTTTGCAGCAGTATCTGTAAACTTTATAGTGCTTTCCTACTACAGCGTTGTAGGTGGATGGATAACCAACTATATGTTCCAATATATAACTGGTGGGATCAAGGGCGAAATACCGGCTTATTTCGGAGGATTTATAACTGATCCCATAATACCCTTATTCTGGCATGCGCTTTTTATGGCTGCTACTATATTCATAGTTATAAAGGGGATATCGGGGGGGATAGAAAAGGCAAGCAAGATAATGATGCCTGCACTTTTTGTACTATTCCTGGTGCTGGTCGTTAGAGCAGTTACTCTGCCTGGGGCTATGGAAGGGATCGTCTATTATCTCAAACCGGACCTTTCAAAGCTTACGGGGATGACCTTCCTGATGGCCATGGGTCAGATATTTTTCAGTCTGAATATAGGTGCCGGCTGCACAATGACTTACGCCAGTTATTTGTCCGAGGACGAAAACATACCGAAGATGTCTGTGGTGGTACCGACAATGGACTTCATGGCTGCATTCCTGGCCGGAATGATAGTGATACCTTCAGTATTCGCCTTTGGCCTTGATCCGGCTGCAGGCCCTCCGCTGCTCTTTATAACGATGCCTCATGTTTTCACCCAGATGCCTCTGGGAACACTTTTCGGCTTCCTGTTCTTTGTATTGATGCTGTTTGCGGCTTTGACTTCCTCCATATCGATGCTTGAGGTCAATGTATCCTTCCTGGTGGACCACTTTAAGAAGGATAGGCTCAAATCTGCTATTTGGGCTGGGATCATAATATTCCTGGTGGGAATTCCATCCTCCTTGGGTCAGGGAGTATTCTCCTGGTTCAAGATAGGCGGTCTGGATTTCTTGAGTGCGGCAGATTTCCTGGCATCATACATTATGATGCCCTTTGGTGCGTTCATGATGTGCATCTTTATATCAAGAAGGTTTGGCATAGACGAAGCTATCAAGGAAGCTACAAATAATGGGAAGATTGACTTCAGGATGAAGAATGTCTGGGCATTTCTGATAAAATATGTGGTTCCGGTAATAATACTCCTTGTATTCCTGAGTTCTACAGGAATATTGAAGCTTTAGGCAGAAGGATATAACCTGATTGAAAAAATCATCTTGTTTATATAGCAAGGTGATTTTTATTTGATAACTAATATGGTAAAGCTAAAGCTTGTAAAGAGAATTTACTTGTATTATTATGGAGAAAACCATTATATAAGAGGGGTAAACGCAATGAGCATATCTAATGAGAACAGCCCCCAGCTTTCAAGATTTCATGACCTTATGAAGTTTCGTGTAAGGGATATACTTCTGGTTTCAACACCCTATGATGCTTTTGTGTTGGAAGAGGATGGCCGACTTTCCGATCAGATATTCAGTGAGTTCTTGGACCTCAATCTCCAGTTCGTACCAAGAATAAAGCGGGTCTCTTCGGCAGAGGAAGCATTTGCCGCACTGAAAAGAAGATTGTATGACCTTATAATAACGATGCCTCATATCAGCGACATGGATCCCCTTGAGTTTGGAAGGCGGGTCAAGCAGGCTTACCGGGGAAAGCCGGTGGTAATGCTTACCTATGATACGATAAGCAACGATATAATTGAAGAAATAAGAAGAACCAGAGTCATTGACAGGGTTTTCTACTGGTCCGGCGACAGTAAGATATTCCTTGCCATAATCAAGTATGTAGAGGATAGGAACAACATAGCACAGGACAGTCAATTGGGGGTTCAGGGGATTTTGATAGTGGATGATTCCCCGTGGTATTATTCGCAGTTCCTGCCAATTATCTATACTGAAATAATGAAGCAGACACGATATCTGATATCCCATGCGGTCAATGAGCTGCACCGGCAGCTGAGGATGAGGGCAAGGCCAAAGATATTGCTGGCTGAGACCTTTGAAGAGGCCCAGGATATTATAAGCCGTTATCGGAACAATCTTTTTGGGATCATATCCGATGTGGGCTTCCCCAAGGATGGAGCAAGGAACAAAACTGCAGGCTTTGAGCTGGTGAAGCTGGTGAAGGAGGAGACAACCGACCTGCCTTTGCTGCTGCAGTCTGGAGAAGCTTCCAATGCAGAAAAGGCGGCGGAAATAAAGGTCGCGTTCCTCAGCAAAACTTCACCCAATCTGCTGCTGGAGCTCAGGAGCTTCATAATGAATAATTTCGGCTTTGGGGATTTTGTGTTTAAACTACCAGACGGTAAAGTGGTAGCCACAGCCGCTGATATTTCCGACTTTGAGAGGATAGTCAGGGAGCTGCCGGAGGAGAGCCTGGTATACCATGCCAGCAACAACCACTTTTCACGTTGGTTCAGAGCCAGAACGGAATTCCTGATAGCAGACAAACTCAGGAGCATAAGGAGCACTGACTATGAGAAAGCTTCAGATTTAAGGGCGGTACTGCTGGATTCCATAGAAAAATACTATCTGCGCTACCAGAAGGGTGTCATACTGGATTTTGGCCTTTCCAGGATGAATTTCGAAAGCTCCTTCAACAGGCTTGGAAGCGGTTCTTTGGGCGGAAAGGGCAGAGGTGTAGCTTTTTTCAACACCCTGCTTACCGATACGGATATCCAGAGCAAATATCCCGAAGTAAGGATAAAGACCCCCAATTCTTATGTAATATGCAGCGGAGTCTTCGAAGAGTTCATGGAAAGCAATAGGCTGCAGGAAATGGCTGTCAATTCAGGAGACGAGGAGGAAATAGCAAGGAGGTTCCTGGAGTCCGGCCTTCCTGCCAAAATAGAGAAAAATCTGTGGGAGCTTATAGGGCTTGCGGATTATCCTCTGGCAGTCCGATCCTCAAGTATACTTGAAGATTCGCAGATACTGCCCTTTGCTGGGATATACAAAACCTACCTGCTGCCTAACAACCATCCCGACCCAGAGGTTCGTTTCAAGCAGCTCAAGGATGCGATAAAGCTGGTATATGCCTCTGTTTTCTCGCTGTCTCCCAAACAATATGCCCAGAATGCCGACCTGCGCATAGAAGAGGAAAAGATGGCGATATTGATACAGCAGCTTGTTGGAGAACAACATGAGGATGTCTTTTACCCGACCATTTCGGGGGTGGCACAGTCCTATAACTTCTATCCCATATCATATATGAAGCCTGAGCAGGGGGTCGTAAGTCTTGCACTTGGCTTTGGGAGAAAAGTGGTAGGAGGAGAGCAGGTATACAGGTTTTCGCCGGTCTATCCCAAGCTGCCTCCGCCATATGCATCCGCCACAGAACTGCTGAGAGGTTCCCAGCATGATTTCTATGCCCTTGACCTGAATCCAACATGCAGCCAGCTGACTACAGATGACGGATGCACTTATAGAGCTCTTGACCTGAAGCGGGCTGAAGCAGACGGCGTCCTGACTCAAATTGCTAGCACCTACTCTGCTGTAGACGACCTGATAAGTGATACCATAATGATAAAGGGACAAAGGGTTCTGACCTTTGCTCAGATACTGAAGTACAATTACATTCCGCTGGCTGATATAATTAATGACCTTCTACTGCTGAACAAGCACTCCTTCGGCTCGGATGTGGAGATAGAATTTGCCGTAAACATTCCCAGAGACAGGAATAAAAAGGCGGAATTCTATATGCTTCAGGTACGTCCTCTTGTTGTAGGCAAAGAATCGGAGGAGGTCAAGGCAGACGGCCATGACATAGCGGAACTGGTCTGTGAAAGCCGCCATACCATAGGAAATGGCATTTATCATGATATACATGACATAATTTATGTGGACAGAAGCAGCTTTGATATCACCAAAACGAAAATGATCGCCGCTGAAATAGATGAGCTGAACAAGCTGCTGCTAAAGGAAAATAGAAAATGCATAATCATAGGCTTTGGCCGCATGGGGACCTCGGACCCGTCTCTTGGCATACCCGTCACATGGTCGCAGATGTCACAGGCAAAGGTGGTCGTTGAGGCTGACCTGGATAGCCTGGCTGTAGAACCATCCCTGGGGAGCCATTTCCATCACAACCTTACCTCCTTGAGGATGGGATACCTGCATATAGGGACCGATACAGACAAGGGGGAATATATGGATTGGGACTGGCTGGACAAAGCCGTTGAATTCACCAGGACCTCACATGTAAAGCTTATCCGGTCCGAGAGGCCTGTCCAGGTGAAGATCGATGGAAGGAGCAGGATCGGTGTGATACTAATACCATAGAAAAAGAGCGGAAGAGACATCGACTAATGTCCTTCCGCTTCTTGCTTTTTATCTAGCTGATCATTTTACAAGCTTCTGTATTTCCTTGTTGCTGTAGCCAAAGAGACTTGCCGCAAAGCCCAGGCATCCGGTGCATAAAAACATCAAAGCCATACCGCTGCCGCTGCCGGAGCCTACTAACCCTGCCAGCATATGTGCCATGGCATGACCCGATGCCATGAATGGTTCAAAAACATAATCTGCCAATGCTCCTCCAAGCAGTATGCCTACCGGAATGGTTGAAAACTGTACGGCGTTGCGGACCGTAAACACTCTACCCTGCATACTTTGAGGGACTTTCTCATACATAATTGCTCTTTGTCCTGCTATGATAAAAGGTATAGGTATACTCGCCGCCAAACCTGCCAGGGACCATACATAGACATTTCTCCCCAATCCCATAAGCAAATCTCCCAGAAGAAAGCTGTATGCGGCAGATAGATAGATCATCTTTACATGGTTCTTGGGAAATCTCCCCATAGAAACTGTCAAGCCTCCGACAATACCGCCAATGCCGAGTACGGCACTGACGACACCGTAAACGATCGTATTTCCGCTGCTCCTTGCCAGCAGCATGGGGGAGAGGATATTTTCATATGTGAGCCTTGAGAAAAAATTAATTACGGCCATGGTAAGCATTATATTGAATATACCCTTATGGCATTTCAAAAAATCAAAGCCTTCCCTTATTCCCGAAAAATATGATGCTCCTCTGCCGTTACCCTGTAAATCCTCTTTGATATCAATGGCTTTGACTAAGACTGCTATAGCAAATACGAAGGTACACAGGTCGATGAGCACTACGCCTTTCATACCCAAAACTGCCAATATTGCAGCTCCCAACATTGGTGCAGCTACCGTGATCAGGTTTGTTGAAAAGGAATCCATTCCGCTTGCTTTATCATACATTCCGTCTGGGACTAACATTCCCACTGCTACCGAGAATGCAGGATGCTGAAAGGAATTGACAAATCCTATTATGAGATTGACGGCATATATATGCCATATCTCCAGTAGGTCAAAACTTAACAGAATGAGTATTGCGGTTGAACATAATGCTGCGGCCGTATCTGAGACCGCCATGATGCTTTTTTTACTATGTCTATCAATAAATGGGCCGGCAAATACACTTACCAGAATAAATGGCATAAATGAGCAGAAGGACATAAGCGATACGGTCATTGCCGAGCCTGTCTGCTGATACGCCCATATGATCAGTGCATAGCTTGTGATGGAGCTACCTAGCTGAGATACACTCTGACTCAGCCAAAATACTATATAGTTGCTGAATTTTTTTTCTTTCATTGGTTTTCTCCTTATAAAATTATTGAACTTTATAAGTACAAAATCCAATGACGGACGAACTTACATATACGATAACTATGAGCTTCTACTCTGCACAGGCTTCGTCCGGGCATTGGATCCTGTACAGAGAAATGCATCCAAGTCGATTCTCATATGGCATAGCATTGAATACACCTTCTTTCAGCCTGAAATGGTTCTTAATGTCCAATATATCACATGTGGAAAGGTTTTTCATTCTATATCGGGCAGGAAAATGTGAACTATACTCTAAATTAATTGTGATTTTTTTATCAATTTAGTATTGTAGTCGTAATGTCAGTATGTTATAATTTTAACAGTAAGCTGTGAGATGTATTTATATTTCTTTCAGCAAACAAAAATTAAAAAGTAATCGTACTGACGTTGCAAGGGTTCGTCCCGAGCAGGAAGGCGAGAGAATAGAAAAGCATGGAACAATCGTAGCCATTTTTGGCTTGCATTTGTGCTCACTATCCTTGTACCTTCCGGTGCAAGGATTTTTTATTACATATTCGGATTGAGAGGAAGGATGCCAATGGAAACAAGAATCGCCCTTGTCGGCATAATAGTGGAAGACAAGGAATCCACAGAAAAGCTCAATATTATACTTCATGAATACTCACAATATATTATCGGAAGAATGGGAATACCAAATGCAAAGCACGGTGTAGCCGTCATAAGCATTGTCATGGATGCGCCCAATGATGTCGTAAGCGCTTTGTCGGGGAAGCTGGGAATGCTGCCCAATGTGAGCGCCAAGGCTATATTTTCAAAGCTGCCGTCAACTACAGAAAGGTGATAGGGATGAAATATCTGATAGATAAGCTGGAAGCACAAGGAATGCTTTCAAAAGATGAGTTTGTAATGCTATTGAAGCATGTATCCCCGGAGCTTTCCGAATATTTGTTTGAAAAGTCCAGGAGGCTGGCAGACAAGTATTTTGGCAATAGCATATATACCAGGGGCCTGATCGAATTTACCAATTATTGTAGAAATGATTGCTTTTATTGTGGCATAAGGGCAGGCAACAAGAATGTAGAGCGTTACAGACTGAGCCTGGAGGAAATACTTGAGTGCTGCAAGGAAGGCCATCAGTTGGGCTTTCGGACCTTTGTCCTTCAGGGCGGTGAGGATGGCCATTACAACGACAGCGAGATGGTGGCGATAATCAGGGCAATTAAGGAAGGCTATCCCGATTGTGCGGTTACAGTATCCATCGGAGAAAGAAGTGAAGCCTCCTACAGAGCTATGTTTGAAGCAGGCGCAGACAGATACCTGCTCCGGCATGAGACGGCTGATGCCAACCATTACGGAATGCTGCACCCCAAGGTACAGACACTGCAGAACCGCAAAGAATGCCTATGGACACTGAAAAAGATAGGCTATCAGGTAGGTACCGGCTTCATGGTGGGCTCACCCTTCCAGACCTTTGAGAATATAGCCGAGGACCTGCTTTTCATAAAGGAGCTGTCACCGGAGATGATAGGCATAGGGCCTTTTCTGCCGCACCATGATACACCCTTCAGGGATAAGGAGCAGGGCTCCTTTGAGCTTACACTTTTCCTGATAGGGCTATTAAGGCTTATGATGCCAAATGCTCTCATACCTGCAACAACAGCGCTGGGAACAATAAATCCCATGGGCCGCGAAAAAGGAATACTTGCAGGTGCCAATGTAGTTATGCCGAATCTTTCACCTGTCAAGGTGAGGAAAAAATATGAACTGTATGACAATAAGATATGTACCGGGGAAGAAGCCGCCGAATGCAGATTCTGCCTGCAGAACCGCATGGAGGGCATCGGCTATCGTCTGGTCACCGACAGGGGAGACTTCAAACCAATAGAAGCAGGAGCTGAAAGGGGTAAAGAAAATGTATGATGTAAAATCCAAAAAGGCTGATGAATTCATAGAAGATAATGAGATACTCGATACCATTGAATATGCTCAAAAGAACAAGCACAACCGAGAGCTTATAGAAAGTATAATAAAAAAGGCCAGGGAGCTGAAGGGCCTGTCGCATCGTGAAGCTGCAGTGCTGCTGGAATGTGAGCTGGAGGACAAGAATAAGGAGCTGTACCTGTTGGCAAAAGAGATCAAGCAGAGATTCTACGGCAACAGGATAGTCATGTTTGCGCCGCTTTATCTTTCCAACTACTGTGTGAACGGCTGCGTATACTGCCCCTATCATTACCAGAACAAGCACATACACCGCAAGAAGCTTACCCAGGAGGAGATCCGTAGGGAAGTTATAGCACTGCAGGATATGGGACACAAGCGATTAGCACTTGAGGCAGGGGAGGATCCGGTAAACAATCCTATTGAATATATATTGGAGAGCATAAAGACAATATACTCCATAAAGCACGAAAACGGTGAAATAAGGCGCGTAAACGTCAATATCGCCGCTACGACAGTGGAAAACTACCGTAAACTGCATGACGCCGGAATAGGGACATATATACTTTTCCAGGAAACCTATAACAGGAAGAATTATGAAGAACTTCACCCCAAGGGGCCCAAGCATGATTATAACTGGCATACTGAGGCTATGGACAGGGCGATGGAGGGCGGAATCGATGATGTAGGTATAGGTGTGCTTTTCGGCTTGAACATGTATCGTTATGACTTTATCGGATTGCTGATGCATGCCGAACACCTGGAGGCGGCAATGGGAGTGGGCCCTCATACCATAAGCGTGCCGCGCATACGCCCTGCGGACGATATCGACCCAGCCAATTTTTCAAATTCCATATCTGATGAGATATTTGAGAAGATCGTTGCGGTACTGCGAATAGCGGTGCCATATACAGGAATGATAGTATCCACCCGTGAATCCCAGAAGACCCGTGAACGTGTGCTGCAGCTGGGAGTATCGCAGATAAGCGGAGGCTCCAGGACCAGCGTGGGTGGCTATGTTGAACCCGAGCCTGAGGAGGAGAATTCCGCCCAGTTTGATGTGGAAGACAAGCGCACCCTGGACCAGGTAGTGAACTGGCTGCTGGAGCTGGGGTACATACCCAGCTTCTGTACCGCCTGCTATCGTGAGGGCAGGACCGGCGACCGCTTCATGACCCTTGTGAAATCCGGGCAGATAGCAAACTGCTGCCAGCCCAATGCCCTGATCACACTGAAGGAGTATCTGGAGGATTATGCTTCACCGGATACAAGGGAAAAGGGAGAAAAGCTGATAAAAGAAGAGCTTGAGCATATCCCCAATGAAAAGGCAAAGGCCACCGCGACCAGGTACCTGTATGAGGTAGGCAGCGGAAAACGGGATTTCAGGTTCTAGTGATAATTTTAGTGATAGGAGAGTTCATATGAGCTTACAGGATACGCCCCGCTCAAACCGTCTTCACATAGGGATATTCGGGAGGCGGAACAGTGGAAAATCTTCATTGATAAATGCACTGACAAATCAGAATATAGCCATCGTGTCGGACATTGCAGGCACCACTACCGATCCGGTATACAAATCCATGGAGATCCACGGTATAGGCCCTTGTGTATTTATTGATACTGCAGGCTTTGATGATGTTGGAGAGATAGGACGGCTGAGGGTCTCTCAGACCAGGAAGGCCATGGAGAAGACTGATATTGCCATAATGCTTTTTACTGAGGCTGTCACCCAGACAGAAAAGGAATGGGTGAAAGAGCTAAAGGAGAGGAAGATACCGGTCATAGCGGTAATAAACAAGACAGATGTGATATCCAATGCCGAAGAACTGAAAAAATCCGTGGAGGAAAGCTGCGGAATACCTGCCATAATGGTCAGTGCCCTGACCAAGGATGGAGTGGAGAACATACGGAAGGAGCTCATACGCTCGCTTCCGGCAGATTATGAAAGTGAAAGCATAGTTGGCGACCTGGTAAAGTCCGATGATGTAGTACTGCTTGTGATGCCCCAGGATATTCAGGCACCCAAGGGAAGGCTGATACTTCCGCAGGTGCAGGTCATAAGAGAGCTGCTGGACAGGAAGTGCATAGTTATTAGCGTTACTACGGATAAGCTGGATGTAGCCCTGGACAGCCTGAAGCAGCCGCCGAAGCTTATAATAACTGATTCCCAGGTATTCAAGACCGTATACGAAAAAAAGCCCGCTGACAGTTTGCTTACGTCCTTTTCTGTATTACTGGCAGGATACAAGGGAGACCTGGAGTATTTCAGACAGGGGGCAAAAGCCATCCAAGGGCTGACGGAACGCTCCAGAGTGCTGATTGCAGAGGCCTGCACCCATGCTCCGCTGACTGAGGACATAGGAAGGGAAAAGCTCCCAAGGATGCTCCGGAACAGGATAGGAGAAGGACTGAGGGTAGATATAGTCAGTGGAACGGATTTTCCTGAGGATGTAACGGGCTATGACCTTATAATTCACTGCGGAGGCTGCATGTTTAACAGGAAATATGTGTTGTCACGTATCGAAAGGGCAAGGGCAGCCGGAGTACCGATGTCCAACTATGGAGTTGTAATTGCATACCTTACCGGTATACTCGAAAAGATCACCACTTAAGACTATGGTGCCAGGCACGACACTTAGACACTTATTAGACTATGGTGCCAGGCACGACACAAACAAAGTTGCAGAAGGAGGCAGTCCGCTTGCAGCAATGCTTGCAAGGACTGCCTCTGCCTTCCATTACTCTTTTCTGATGAAATATCTTTCCATATCTCCATATTCAAATTTGGTATCTGTCCCGGGCATTTGATCCTCTTTCACTAATGTGTTGATAAAATCTCCGGGGAGAAGTTCTGCCTGTACAGGATAAGTATATAGGCCAGATTCGCTTCTGACCTGGACATCAAAAGCGACGACACACCTGAGGTCCTCCGAGGTGATACCCGAATGTGCAAGCAGTCCCTTTGTCACATCGGTATCCGTCCAGGAGTTGTCCCAGGTCATGTCCTTAAAGTTCTTTATCAAGAAGTGAAAACTGATGCCCCCGCCCTGTTCTGCTCCTGCCGGATCAAAGCTCAGCACGCCGTTCTGTGCTTCAGTATCATTATTATAATCTATGAAGGAATAGGTTCCTATCTTTGGAGGACTTACGGCCCTGGCATTTATAACCATTATCTCAAGGGGTTTTTCATCAAAATTTATATTAAAGGTGAAACCATAGTCCATATGCAGGGTGTAATCAAGCTTCTGAGGGTCCGGAGACACCGGTACGCATATACCGTCCGTCTGATAGTGGAGAATGAAAAATGGGGTCTCTTCCCTATTCTTGACATCGCTTCCTGTCTGGCCTTTATCCAGTGTCTCTGTATTGCCGCTTTGCGTGGGTGCAGACTCCTGCGTGCTGCTGTCCATAAAAAATACCAATATGAATAGAAGCGCCAGCAAAGCAACTATCCAGAGAATTATAAGTGGAAGGCAGCCTTTTCCGGAAAGCTTGCCGGATAATATGAAAAGTATGGCAAACACGGCAATGGCGCCTATCCAGCCTGCAATTGATATTTCCATAAGCCAGAATAAACCTATTATTATGATTCCTAATATTATGGCGGTTATTTTCGCTGGTTTACCGCCTGATGCAGAGCTGATTTCCTGCTTGTCCACTCCATTGGTTTTTAACATATGGGCAGCGATGGGAGTATGCTTTTCATTTGGCGTAGTCTGCTCAGGCTGATATGCTGCAGTATTTGCCATGGCTTTGGAAACCTGCCTGCCGCAATTCTCACAAAAGGCGGCACCAACACCGACTGGGCTTCCGCAGCCTTCGCAAAAGCTGTTACCGGACACAGGAGCTATATATCCTGGAGGATACATGGCACCTTCTTTTTTAAGTACCGTTTTAAACTTCCAACCGGTGTCCTTTGCATTCCTCTTGACGATGGCCGGGATCTCCCCCAAATTCAGTTCGTATTCATAGGCCTTGCCATCCACACCGTATTGAATGCTTTTTACCTTGCGATACAAGGTGGTGCCGTTCTGGGAAAAGCTTTCACTGTCGCTGCCGAAGGAAAAGCCTGAACCGAATTCCTTTGTAAGCTCACGCATAAAAACAGTCTGAACCCTTTCATCAAAAAAAATCAAAGCGTTGTATGTGATACTTTTTTTACCGGTGCTCCAGCCAGCGTCGAGAAACTCACAATCAATATACAGATCGGTCTCTTTACTCCGGCTGCAGGCTATACCCAGGCTTTCCAACTCTGCCGCAACCTTTGATACAAGCTGCTCTTTATCCACATTAACACCCTCCTTTTATTATGCTATAGTATAATAACAGTGGTAAACATAATACTGCTTCATTTGTTTAGCATCAGCAGATAGGTCAGCTCAGCGCGGTTGTTGGCCCCTGCCTTGCGGTATATACTCTTAACATGAGTTTTTATTGTGTTCTCAGACAGATTCAGCGCTTTTGCAAGCTGGAAATTGTTTTTCCCTTGTACTATTCCATCTATGATATCTGCTTCACGCTTTGTGAATTTGAACTTATAATCTGTAAGCTTCAGGTCCGGGTTAATAAATTCCATTACAATGATGAATTGTGTATTTCTCTCCTGCCGCTTATCATACCTGAGATAAACATCAACGGCCAATTCGCCATTTTGAGTCTTGAAGTGCTCGGTAAGGAGACTCAGCGCAATATTTTCGTCAGCGGTAGCCAGTGTGTCCTCACAGATCTCCTTCACATGGTAAAAGATACTGGAACCATAAACGGTGGATATCCTGAGCATTTCCATGCCTGTTGCATTCCCACCCTGGATATTCAGCTCACGATCCAGCAGGAACATACCCTTTTTGGTCAGGAATTGGTTGTCCTGTTCCAGGAGCTTCACTGCCGTCATAGAGTGTATGATACCGAATACCGTTGATATGTGCGGTTGCAGCAACCTGAGAACAAACATGTCCTCTTCGTCAAAATCCGGTTTATCATTGCCTCTGTGCAGATAAATCTCGCCCATGAATTGCCCTTTGTTAATGATACGCATGCATACTATGTGAAAATCCTTCTGAGCCTTAAGAAAATCCATACGGGGCTCATTGCTGATATGTATGATACCATTGGCAAAATCCAGGGCTCTATATACACAAGCCTCACTGCCTGCACCTTCGTTTTCCCCATTTTTCAGGTAGCTTTCCTTTTCCGGGAAGGCATATTTATCGTAGTACTCATCCACCGATCCTCCGAGATATGGTTTGAAAAAGCTGCAGTCCCTGCTTATCCCGCAGAAGAACATACCGCTGTCATACATTACCACCTCATGAAGCGTCATTATTGACAGCTTGAGAAACTCGACAAAGGAAAGGCACTCATAAGATTTATTTATCAGATTGTTCAACCTCAGCAGTTTTTTGTTGTCCATGGCTACACCACCCTTTCAATTTCACTATAGCTTCTGTGTAAGGGCGAGTATATCACCCTTTAGGGTGAAAACAAAAATGTTATTGACTTAAAATGGGATAGTTTTATACTGTAACTATAGGGGCGATTAGCTCAGTTGGGAGAGCGCCGCGTTCGCAATGCGGAGGCCAGGGGTTCGAACCCCCTATCGTCCACCATAGTCCTATATCGACGTATCAAGCATTAAAGTATATCAACAGTTTGCGGATACAATTCTGATATCATATCACATCAACCATCGCAGCATATCTGGAGCAGAATATTTTTTCAGCTTATTTACCAAAAGTTTGAATGGAGGTTCTGGATATGAAAAAAAGAGTAATACTAGGTTTCCTTTGTATTATATTAGCTATGAGTCAATTCACACTTGTAACAAATGCAGACCGGTCCAATGCCGTAACGTGTCTTTCGGTAGGGGAACATTACAGCCTGGCGGTATTTAAGGATAATTCCCTCTGGGGCTGGGGCTATGACAATGGAGTGTACCTAGGCCTCCGCTATTCTGGCAAAGCGGCTGTTGTAAAGCCTGCAAAGATCATGGACAATGTAGTGTTTGCTTCTGCCGGCTGGGGAAATGCTCTGGCAATAAAGACGGATAAAACCCTTTGGGCTTGGGGAGACAACATGCCGGGCGTTGGCGAAGAACGGATAACCTATGCACTGAAGCCGGAAAAAGTAATGGATGACGTCATATCAGCATCCAGCGGCGATTGGTTCATAGTCGCGGTAAAGAGCGACGGCTCATTATGGAGCTGGGGTGATAATGCAGGGCTGAAGCTTGATCCGAAGCTCATAATCAAGGATAAGGCCACCAACCGGGGAGTAGTTGTGAAGCCGGTAGTACAGCCCATCAAGCTTATGGATGGAGTAAATAAAGTGGTTGCCGATAACAATGCTTTCTGTGCACTAAAAAAGGATGGCACACTTTTGATGATAAACGGTTCAGTAAGCGGGAAAAGCAAGGTAAAGGTCGGCGATAAGGAATACAAGGTCCTTTCAACAGGCGTGAAGGACGTATTCATGACAGCGGGAACGGTGTATTATCTGAAAAATGATGATACTCTCTGGGGTGTTGGGAAAAAGGTCTATGAGGATCTTTGCAGATATGATCTCAACAAGTCAAATTCATATGACTACACACCGATAAAGGTTATGGACGGAGTCAAGGCTGCTGCAGTAAGCGATGCTCTTCCGATGCTGGCACTGAAGAAGGACGGCACTCTTGTTACCTGGGGTATGGGTGGCACCTTGGACATGACATTTACCAAAAACAGTATTGATCCATTTAACTTTGAAAAGTACAAGTCTTTTGTACTCATGCAGGATGTCAGCCAGATCAGTGCAGGGTCATTCCAATATCTGATCGGTAAAAACGATGGAACTGTGTGGACCTGGGGCATTTCCCTGCCTATGGATGCAAGGGATGCCGGAATCACAACCAGCAATTTTGGATCAAAGGACTTCACACAGCTGGAATTCTCAGATGCAGAAGAGCATTTATTCACGACCGGTGAACAGAAGAGCAAGCTTCTTTCTGCATGGGTCAACGACAAAGAGGCATCGGGCGAGATCCCTGCCTATGACCCGGGCTACAAAGCCGACTGGCTGGGGTACTGGGACGAGAGCGTTATTAAAGGTATGCACTTTGAAAAAGCCGGTAATTTCTACTATTGCTATGATATGTGGGACAGCTTCACTTTTGTTGCTGCTGCTGATGGCAATAGGCTGAAAGGACGCATGTCGGGTATGATCTTTGATATCAGGATGCTGCCCGACGGAAGCGGTTTTGCAGGTGTACTGTACCAGAACAGCGCAGCTGAAGCTGAAGTCTGGACCGGCAAGCGGGTCAAATGATGCACTTTATTGAAAGCCGGTGTCAAAAGTGCTACTATAGGGATAAAGCATAAAATTTGGATAACATGTGAGGTATACTATGGAAAAGAGAGCTTTGGGAAATACCGGGATCGTAGTAACTGAGCTGTGCTTTGGTGCATTGCCCATGGGACCGCTGCAGAAGGGCCTGACTGTTGAAGAGGCCGCTGAGCTGGTGGCGCTGGCCATGAAGTGTGGAGTGAATTTTGTGGATACCGCCCAGATGTACAAGACATATGCGCCGATAAAGCTGGCCATCCAAAAGACCGGATTGAGACCGGTGATAGCTTCAAAATCGGTGGCAGCCACCTATGAGGATATGGAAAGCGCAGTTAAGGAAGCGCTGGAGGGCATGGGAGTAGACCATATAGATATTTTTCACCTGCACGGGCCAAAGGTGGGCACGGATGTATTTGAGATAAGGAAGGGCGCTCTGCAGTGCCTGCTGGACTATAAGAGCAAGGGCATAATAAAGGCCGTAGGTATTTCCACACATAATGTTAAGGTTGTGGAGGCAGCGGCTGAGAGGCAGGATATCGATATCGTATTTCCATTGATAAACAAAGCCGGAAGAGGCATCATCGGCGGAAGCGAGAAGGATATGGAAAAGGCCATGGAGCTGTGTGTACAGGGTGGAAAAGGCGTATACCTGATGAAGGTCCTGGGCGGCGGTACACTTATAGATGATTACAAGAGCTGTATGGAATACGCCAGGAGCCTGGATTGTTATCATTCCATAGCCGTAGGGATGGTAAGCAGGGAAGAGGTAATGTACAACATCAGATACTTCAACGGTGAAAAGGATCTGGAGGAAATAACTGCAGTAAAGAACAAGAAGAATATGAAGGTAATGCAGGGAGTATGCCTCAGCTGCGGTACCTGTATTGAAGCCTGCCACAGCGAAGCGATAGCCTTCAACGAGGCAAACAAGGCGCAAATCGACCAGGAAAAATGTGTCCAGTGCGGCTATTGTGTAGCCTCCTGTCCGCATTTTGCAATCAGGGTCATATGATCATGAGCCCCTGTGTACCTCAGATAATGAACTGAATACACAGGGGTTTTTATTACTGTTCTTCAGACTATACAGCCGAAACAGACTTTACAAATCCAGCAAGGAAATCTGCCGTTTCACTGATCAGCCCATAGCTTACATGGTTGATTGTATCCTTTTCAGTATGAGTCAGCTCCAGAACTCCTTCGAACAGATTTGAAGAGGTTACTGCAATACAAGGAAGTCCTTGATAGGCAAAAACTGAATGATCCCCGGCATACCACTGGGGTCCATGAATGACATCGCTTCTTTTTGATATCTCTTCGTCCAGCTTATTGCCCAGCTCATCATCAAAGTTGTAGGAAGAGACTGCTGTCTGGGAAGTCTTGTGGCATGGACCGTCGATATTGATCACAAGCTTGACAGGAGTGGCAGTATTCCCCAGGTAATCCAAGTACGCCAGTTCTCCCTTCACTTCATAATACTCCTCGCCGTTGGAGGGCACAAATTCCAGGTCATAACTTCCATCATAGTCCTTGAGCTTTTCCATGGTCTCCAGCAGCACTGCAACTCCGGTGGCATTGTCAAGGGTACCGGGGGTATCGTATTTGGTATCCATATGAGCGCAAAGTATGATTTTTCCCTGTGACTCCTTTTGGGCTCTTTTTGTTATAACTATCTGACTGCTCTTTGAAGCAGCGACACAGGAATCGATACATAGCTTTGCGGCTCTGCTGTTCTCCAGTATCCTGGCTGCAGTCGCTTCATCGGTGTATGCTGAAGGAATTGAGAAATTACCATCCTCAAACATCGGGAAAGGCTCAAGCCCACACATGGGATGCCTGCCGGTAATGGCGACAATTGCGCTTGGTTTCTTTTCCTCCAACAGGTCAATGATCTGCTTGTGCTCATCCGGGTAGTAAAAGGGGAAATCCTTGGGCATCAATGCATCGGCTGCAATGGCCCCGCGCAGGAAAAGAAGCTTGCCGCTGAATTCTGCTGTTTTCAGCTCCTCCAGAGAATGAACTACGGTTATGTCCCCAGACCCGTCATAGGGTTTTGAAAAGGGACTGGGGTATATTTCATGAGTAGCAGCCCCTGCCTCGATATATGCTTTTCTCCTTTTCCAGACCTTGCATTCAAAGGGCAGCAGGATAAAATCATAGCCACGCTGAAGTGCCTCCTCCTGTATGGTAGATAGGACTCGCTGATTTGCTTCGGTGCCTACAGGACGCTCTTTGGCTATTTCGTTAAGAAATTCAATAGTAGTTTTCAATATGATACACTCCTTTCTAATATTGGACACCTAAAAATGTGATTTTTCAATCAGTTCAATATAATACTATTATCTGTGCAGGCGGATTTCTTGACTTCTTTTGCTGTGAGTTGTGGGAGCTGCATAATAAAGGAATATTTTCATTCATGAAGAATAACATAATAAATTAAGAGTGATATGGATACAAAGGAGGAACCATTATGCCAGCGTCATTAAATGATAAGATCGTTATTGCAATATCTTCGAGAGCACTTTTTGATTTGGATGACAGTAATACTGTGTTTGAAGAAAAAGGACTGGAGGAATATATTAAATATCAGATAGATCATGAAAATGAGACCCTAAAAAAGGGTGTTGCCTTTTCGCTGATCAAAAAACTATTGGGCATAAGATATCCTCATAACAATGAAGGAATATTTGAGGTGATACTTGTATCAAGAAATGATGCAAATACAGGATTAAGAGTGTTCAACGCAATTGAGCATTATGGGCTCGATATTACAAGGGCGGCTTTTACAGGAGGGAATAGCCCATACAACTATCTAAAAGCATTTAATTCGGCGCTGTTTTTGTCTGCCAAGAATGAAGATGTAAGGTTGGCTCTGGAGAATAGATATGCGGCAGCTACAATACTTAAAGGTGCGGATTTCAACGATGAAGACTCTGATTGTCTGAGAATAGCCTTTGATGGAGATGCAGTCATATTCAGTGATGAATCTGAAGCTGTGTATAAGACCAATGGAATCGAGGCCTTCAAGAAGAATGAATCAGACAATAGTGAAACACCTTTGAATCCAGGTCCCTTCAAACCATTTCTTGAGTCACTGAGTAGAATTCAAAGTGCATTCAGGGGGGCACCGGAGAAACCAATAAGGACAGCACTGGTGACTGCACGAAACGCACCTGCTCATAAGCGTGCCATCAAAACACTAAGACATTGGGGAGTTAACATAGATGAGTCATTTTTCCTTGGAGGGCTGGATAAATCGCCAATATTGGAATCATTCAGGCCGCATATTTTTTTCGATGACCAGATGGCATATTGTGACCCAGCGTCTAAAATTGTGCCTACCGGACATGTGCCTTCAGGAATAGCAAATTCATAATACAGGTGAACATCAAAATGTGAAGAAGGGATTCTACTGAGGACCGGGAAGCCCGTGGGGAGCTGGTATAAATTCGACGGTTTAAGGTATAAGATTCTTCACTTCGTTCAGAATGACATGAAAAATCCTCTTATAATTCATAAGAGGATTTTAATATTTGGGAGTTTTTAGACAATCACCGGATCAGCTTCAGAAATAATAAAATCAAATTTGCCAAAGGGCATATTAATAGGAATGCAATAAGCTGCCTTCATGCCGGATAGAGTTCTGTCAGTCTCTATGAATTGCGGTTCCATGTCCAGTTCAACTCCATTATCAGACATGTTCACAAGGAATAATCCATTGTGCATGTTCAATAATTCACCTACAGACGCTTGTGCAAGCTCATCTGAGGTTGTTGACCCTTCATTTGCATATTTGCTTCCCAGGGAGGTGAATACTTCCTTGTTTGCAGCAATGCAGGTGAATAAGTTGATTTCACCCTTTATTTTCTGATATGCTACCCAATCATTTCTATAGGTATCGATTATTGTTGCACTTTCAGGCCTGACACCACTGTCTATAAACCTGACAAGGTTTTTCACGAGAAGAGTAAAGTAATTGGTGTATACATCTTTGTTTAATGAGTTTTCAAAGTTAAAAAATATCTTTACTATTTCATCGATGTTATCCTGCTGTATGGCATCAAATTGAGCATCTGTAAGGCTATGTTCAACTTTATAGCTTTTCAATGCGGCTTCAAACTGCTCAAGGCTCATAAAGCCTTTATCAATTAAAGCTTGTCCCAATAATAAATGTCCATGCTTTTGAGTGGATAATAATATATTGAGTTTTTCATTGTCCAGGAATCCCAGCTCAATAGCAAGTTCACCAAATTTCTTATCTTGAGTTGTCTGGGATTCATGAACCACTTTTACTTGTTCAGCAGTCAGATAACCTGAATTTATAGCCAGTACACCGAGCTTGATATGGGCGTTTTGCTGATAGTCCAATACAGCCTGTAATTGATGTGCGCGTATAAGGTTCTTATTCAATAAGTAGCTGCCAAAAAACTGTGTAAACATTGGATCATTTCCCCCTCTCGATTAGTTTATCTAAAATTGTCTTTATCTGGTGATCTTCAAAGGGTTTTTGTATAAAATCATATGCCCCTGCTTCCAGGGCTTTTTTGAGGTTGGTTTTTGTGCCCACTGTTGATATGATAACCACTTTAGCTGATGGATCAAATTGGACGATTTCTGTTACAGCTTCTATGCCGCTTTTTACAGGCATTATCATGTCCATGAATACTAAATCCGGGTTGTTGGCTTTGTAAAGGTCAATGGCTTCCTGCCCATTTGAAGCTTCCAATACGTCATGGCAGCAAAAACCTTCCAGACAGTCATGAAGCTTTTTTCTGATGAGCATTGAATCGTCACAAATAAGGATTTTTAGTGAAATTGATTCCATTTTATACCCTCCCCCGACTTAATTAGTGATTTAAGTATAGCATTATTTGGCATATTATGTCTAACGAAACTGGATAATTATATGGTGCCGGACATCGCAATTTAGCACTTATTGACATATACTCATGAAGTCTGCCAGACTATACGCATATCTTCTAAAAACTTTGGGTTTGAAAATGGAATCAAATAAGTACCGCTTTATGCAGTGTTCTGTGTGTAGCGGGATAGACGAAGGGAGTATGAAAATATGAGAAATAACTTCACCATGATCACCTCGGCCTTGAATGAGTTGCCCCATATCCTCGCCAGCCACAAAGCTAGCCTGGCCAACCCCTTTGACCCCTACTGCGAGGATATACTGGAAGAAAGCATCATATACAGGATACTTCGAGAAGATATGGATATCGGATATGCTGGAATGAAAGGCGAAGTGTTGTGGTACTTCCATGTCCTCCCCTCATGCTACAGGTATGCACCCGATGCCCTTGAATATTGCATCAGCCAAATGTGTATCAATAGGAATGATAACCTGTCGTGAACATAGGCAGAAGGGCGTAGCCCAGACTATTCTCTGGAATTTGAAGGAGTGGGCCTACTCCAATGGCCTTAGGCCGGTAGCGGGCTGCTGGTACTACAATGTATTGTCGAGACGCAGCCTGGAGGCAGCTGGGATGATTGCGGCCAGCAAAGGCTTCAATGCTGTCCTGCCAGGTAAAGAGGAGCTTCCCTTGAGGACCGGAAACCCTCCGGGTGAAATAGTAAACGGCTGATATTATATCAGCCGTTTATCTCAATTCCATTCCAAGTTTATAAACATCCACCAGGCCTTTCTTGTTTTCCGCCACCGGCATATAGTCGTCGGTACATACACTGTATACATGTATAAGCTTCATATCCTTATACTCACATATATCCTCAAAGGCAGTCTTCACCAGTTCGGGTCCGCTGTTGGGCAGCTCTCCGCCGTAAGTCATAAGCAGAGCGGCCTTTTTGCCTTTGAAGCTTCCTTCCACCTGTCCCAGGGCATAGCACCTGTCCATGAAAGCTTTCAGCTGCGCTGTGACGCCCCACCAGTATATCGGTGTAGCATATATCACCATGTCCGCTTCGCAGAAAAGCGGATATAATTCCTGCATATCATCCTTAATGACACATTGTCCGATGGTTGTGCTGCGGCAAGCTTCACAGGCATTACAGCCGTGAATGCTCTTGCTGTTAAGATATACCTTTGTGATCTCCGTGGGATTACCGGCTTCCTTTATCCCCTTGATATATTCCTCCAGCAATAAGTCTGTGTTTCCGCCCTTTCTCGGACTTCCAAGCAGTGCCAGTATTTTCATCTATCCAACCTCCATTACTTCTTTCTGTACTTATGCTGAACATACTCCCTGAATTTTTCCAACTCCTCAATAGCTTCGGGAGACAAGTCTTCGCTAGCCTTATATATGCCACGGGAGTCGCCGGCCATGAACCGGTCGCCGGAGCTGACCAGCAGTTTATCTGCAGTTTCCCTGATATTGCTCCTGCACAAAAGATAATCCACAGATACATCAAAAAAGTCAGCCAACCTTATCAGAGTCCCTTTATCCGGGAACCTTACATTTGTTTCATATTTTGATACCGCTGAGTATGAGACATTCAGCCTGCCTGCAAGCTCATCCCTGGTCAGTTTTTTCTCTTCCCTCAATTCCTTCAATCTGTCACCGAGCTCCATTAATCTCACCTCTCTTTAAGATGTTAACACAATTTGTCCAAATGCAGAATAAATTGGACAAAAGGGGGCAATAATTGTTGACAATGGACATGGAGTCCAGTATTATTTAATTATTATTGGACTATTTGTCTAAATAATGTGGAGGTGATCACTTGAATTCGACTTTAAACCATAGGGAAAAATCCGAGGCATACCTGAATATGTCAGCAATACCGGGAGTTCTCAGGCGCCTGGGCGAGAGGCATACTCATAAAGGCTTGAATGAAAATATGGACATGCAGTCCAATGGACAAAAGGTGAAGGTAATGTTGAGATGCTCTTCCTCCGGTTGTTTCGATATGCACAATATTTGCTGCAAGTCATGCGTCATAGGAAAATGTCGATACAAGTGCAATTTTCTGGACAGTGAGACCTGTGAGTACCAGTATATGAAGTAATTATATGGATCAATAAAGCGGGAATGTTATAGTATGTTTTGTGGATATGTGGATAACTTTTAGGGCGATAGATGAGTATAAAAGAGTTCATTATAAAAAATGATGGGCTCTTTTTGCTTTTAATTGAAAAAGATATCAAATAATTCAGATTATTATTGTATACTGTCGAAAAAAATATTAACATATAATTGTATGATTGTTTAATAATACCAGAATAATATGTTTGGGGGATATAGTATGAGAAAGAGTATTGGCATAAAGGGCAGGGTCATAATTGCATTTATACTATTTATAATTATACCCATTGCAGTAGTCGGCTCACTATCCTATTACGATACAAAGGAAGTGCTTGCGGGACAACTGGAGCAGTCAAACCTGAAGAGTATAGACAGTGTGGACAAGTATTACCTGCTTCAACTGACTGACAGGATAGAGGGTTTTCTAAACCTTTACGCAGAGGATACCGGCCTGGAGCAGGCGCTTACAAGCAGTAAATATGCTGATAATATGATGAAAGAGTGGGCAAGCTCCATAAAGAGCATGCCCGATGTTACCTCAATATATCTGGGCACAAGAGAAGGTAAGATACATATGGTGCCGGATGATGAGCTGCCGGAAGGTTTCGACCCTAGAGAACGTCCCTGGTACAAGGACGCCTCGGCAAGTCCTGGAAAGATCATCTGGACCAAGCCTTATCTGGATGCCGGCAGTAACGGAATGATCCTAAGTGTGGCAAAGGAAGTAAAAGGGACTGACGGTTCAGCTATTGGAGTGCTTTCACTGGATGTAAGGCTGGACAAGCTGGTACAGCTTCTGAGCAGCATAAAGATCGGGGAAAACGGTTATGTGATCCTGTTGGACAATGATGGAAACGCTATAGCAACTCCTCAGAAGGATATGCTGGGGAAAAGCATGAAAAACAATGAATGGGTCGGGGAGGTATATAAAAAGAACAGCGATTCCCTGACTATGAGCATAGAGGGCAAAGATGTGATATTAAGCTATCTTACGGTGGCCAAGACCGGCTGGAAGCTAATAGGCATAATGCCAAGGGAAGAAATCGAAAAGGAAGTAATGCCCATAAGGAACAACTTCAATAAGCTTCTGGTGATCGTTGTATGCTGGGGCCTATTGGCAAGCCTGATACTTTTATTCCTGATGGACAAGATGATACTTAAGCCAATAAAAGGCATGATAGGCCTGATGGGCAGTGCTGAAAACGGTGACCTGAGCGTACAGGCGGAGGTAAAGAGCGGCGATGAGGTAGGAAGATTGCTCAGCAGCTTTAACAATATGCTTGAAGGCCAGAAGAGTATTTTAAACCAGGTAAGGGAAACGGCAGACGCTTTGACTGCTTCGTCGATACAGGCCAGCAGTATTGCCCGCAATTCACACGACCTGAGCCAGAACCAGTCAGGGTCAATGCTGGAGCTTACGCAGACTATTGAGGACATGAGCAGGTCCATAAGTGATGTGACCTGTAATATAGGCGAATTGGCAAACAATACTGAAGGAATAACTTCCTCGATGAAAGAGATGGGACAGGCTGCCGAAGATATTGCAAACAGTGCTGTAGAGACTTCCGAGGCTATGTCGAAGGTTACAGAGTCGCTCCAGGAGCTGGACATAGCTATAACCTCCATAAACCAGAGTTCGGATTTTGCGTGCAAGCATGGTGAAAACACTGTGGAAATTGCTTTACAGGGCAGGAAGATAGTAGAGAGTACCATACAGGAAATGGAGAATATAGACTCGGCAATGCAGGACATGACCAAGGTATTTGCAGACCTTGGCAAGGCCGCAGTACAGATCGGAGAAATTGTAGAGGTCATTGATGATATTGCAGAACAGACCAACCTCCTGTCACTGAATGCTTCCATAGAAGCAGCCAGGGCAGGTGAGCACGGCCGTGGCTTTGCAGTGGTAGCAAGTGCTATAGGCAGGCTGGCGGAGAAATCCGGGGAATCTACAAAGGATATAGAAAAGCTTATCAGGCAAATGCAGGAGATCGTGGAAAATGCAGTTTCTAGCGCTGTTACGAGTGCTGAGAAGATCAAGAGCGGCTCTACACTGGTCGCCGATACGGGTAGTGCCTTTACAAATATCTACAATGCAATTGAGGAGAGTACGGGACTGATCAAGAATATTGCCCTTTCAACAAACGAAGAGTACAATGCCTGCAGGAAGATAACCGAATCGACCATAAAGGTCAGTGACCTGACCATGCACGTATCTGCCGCCAGCCAGCAGCAGCTGGCAATAATAGAGGAGATCATAAGGTCTATGGAGAGAGTCAACGAAATATCCCATGAGGTTGCCGCCTGCACAGAGGAACAGGCCGCAAACAGCGAGGAAATATCGGCAACTGCCATAGCGGTAAATGAGATGGCTATGCAGGTATCAACGGGAAGCGAGGAATCCAAGACGATATCCGAAGCATTGACAGAGCAGGCAAAAGGGCTTCTGCAGATGGTTGCCAGGTTCAAACTGTAATTGAATGGAGGAGCATATCATGTCTGAGCATCAGGTCATGGTTTTTGGGCTCGCTAATGAGGAATATGGTATAAGCATAGATGATATCAAGGAAGTAGACAGGCTGAAGGAAATAATCATTAACAGGATCCCCAAGGTCCCATCCTTTGTAGAGGGTATTGTGAACCTGAGAGGGGATGTGGTTCCGATAATAAACCTCAGGAAGAAGCTGGACATGTCTGAGGGAGAGCTGACAAAAACCAGCAGGATAATTGTTGTGGATATCCATGCACAGCTTGTAGGGCTGCTGGTTGACAGGATATCTGGAGTGGTAAGCCTGCGGGAGGAGGAGATATCTTCCGCGCCGGCAGAGTGGGACAAGAACGGTGAATATATTTCCAGGGTTGGAAAGCTTGGGGAACGGATAATTTTCCTGCTGGATGCGGGAAAGATCATTGGGTATACAAAATCTGTTTAAGGCAT
>CAZNMO010000007.1:0-3132 GCA_964574195.1 uncultured Clostridiaceae bacterium
TAGAATATTGCCTTTCTTACCTTTTCGTTGGCAAGGGCTTCATTGGAAAGATAATTGATCGCCATGAACATAATGTTGTTGCCCTTGATCAATGTGCTGCTCTCTCCGGCTTTCTTGGACAGAGACTCCCAGTCAGACAGAGGTGCATCTTCAAAATAATCAAGCTCGCCGTTTTCATAAGCTATAACGGCTGCCGATTCATCTGATATAACTATGTATTCGACGGATTTGATGCTTGGAGCTCCCCTCCAGTAATCTTCAAATGCTTTAAGCTTTACGCCTGTTGCTATATCATACTCAGATACATAGTATGGGCCGGTACCTGCCTTGTGGGGAATGGTACCGAACTTGTCACCCTGCTCTGTAACTTCTCTTTCACTCAGTATCTTGATGCTGTAGAAGGTATGCCCTATAGGAGCATAAGGAGCATCCAGTGTGATCTTTACTGTGCTGTCATCCACAGCTTCAACGCTTTCGATCATGGATGTAAGATAGTTGAACTTGGAGTTCTTCATAGCACGCTGATAACTGAATACCACGTCAGAAGCCTTAAGAGCATCTCCATTCTGGAATTTGACTCCGTCCTGAAGAGTAATTGTATAAATCTTCTGATCTTCGCTGAGCTTTACATCCTTAGCCAGCTCCTGATAGTAACCATTGTTTGCTTCATCCATGCCATAAAGGCCTTCAAACATCTGGTGCCAAACCTTCATGTCACGTGTGTTTGTTGTATGTTCCCAGTCAAGTGATGATAAGGAAGCCGCTAACCTTAGCCTGATGGTCCTGTCAGCAGGTGCTGCATTGGTATCTGTGCCTGCTGCCGGGGCAGCCCCTGTATTTGAGTTGCTAGCACAGCCCGTAACGATCCCTGCAACCATGAATACTGCCATGATGATTGCTATTACCCTTTTTTTCATTGAACATCCTCCCTTAATTTGTTTGTTTTTCATATATGATGCAATTTATAGATACCCTTAACATATAACCTCATATAATAAAATAAATTCCTGAATACTCATGAAGCATACCGGTGTTCTGCGCTCACCTCCTTTACAATGATAAAATGATGTGATGACTTCCTCCCCGACTCGCTATACAGATCAAACCTGAATACTTATTCCAGATACGCCCCCTTTGTCACGATTTATTTAGCGCTAAATGTATATAGCAATTTCCATACCAAAGTTTTTTCATTTAAATATAGTGGATGCCTCTGCCTATTCAGGTCACTCCGCTCTATGGCATCCTTGGGTAAAACCCGAAGGACAGCTCATTTACAACACTTTCACAGAATTTTAACATACAGTATGGTCTTTGCTGTTGGACTTATTAAAAAACTATAATGACAAAAAACAATGCCGTAATTACGGCATTGTTTTTTGTCATTATAGTTATAACTTCGCATAAATATTCGTTTTTTTAGACCCGTGCCGTAATTACGGCATGTCGATCGTTGTATGTGCCGTTTTTACGGCTTTATTTTTGTCTTGTTCAGATCATACTTTATCATCTTTTGTTGCAGCGTCTGACGAGGAATGTCCAAATACTCCGCTGCCTTCTTTACATTTCCGCCGGAAATCAGCAGCGCCTCCTCCACCAGCTTCAGCTCCATCTCTTCCAGCAGCGCTTTTATAGGCTTTTTGTTCATATGGTTTTTATTCTTCTTGAACAGCTTGTTTATGTCTTTGCCTTCCAATACCGTCTTGCCCTTTGGTGCGTATAGTATGGCCGATTCGATGAAATTCTCAAGCTCACGGATATTCCCCGGCCACTCATAGGCCAACATATAGCCGGTTATTTCAGGAGCTATTGAAGTAATGTTCTTATCAAAGAGCTTGCTATATTTTTTCATGAAAAACTCTGACAGTATCCTTATATCTTCCAAACGCTCTCTTAATGGAGGAATATTAATATTTACGACCGAAAGCCTGTAGTACAGGTCCTGCCTGATATGCCCCTGGGATAGGATATCATCGCTGTTTATATTTGTAGCTGCTATGATCCTGACTTCAAATTTTCTTTCTTCATTTTCCCCTATTCTTCTGACAGACCCGTCTTCAATGGCCCTCAAAAGCTTCGCCTGCAAATGTATAGGCATGCAGTGAAGCTCATCAAGAAACAAAGTCCCGCCGTTGCAAGCTTCAAATAGTCCCTTTTTATCCAGAGCACCGGTATAACTCCCTTTACTTGTTCCAAAAAATATACTTTCCAGAAGGTTCTCCGGCACCGCCGAACAGTTCTGAGCTATGAACGGCTTGTCCTTGCGATTTGAAGCATTATGTATCCCGTGGGCAAAAAGCTCCTTGCCTGTGCCGGTCTCCCCGGTAATAAAAATAGGAGATGATGAATTGGCAACATGTCTTGCCAGTTCGATCAGTTCAGTCATTTTTTTACTTTCACAAATAATATTTTCCAGCTTGTAATTTGCTCTGAAGCCTAATTCAATGTATTTCGGTTTGAGATTCATGGTAGCCTTGCCGTCAGGAGCTTCATCACCATTTTCGTCCTTAGCCGAAGATTCTCCATCAAAAATTGTCTTTGAGAGCTCTATAGCGCCTACAATTCTTCCGCCATTTCGTATAGGTATCGATATGTTGTCTGTGATCGTATCTTCCGCATACAAGCTTTTTACCAGCTGGCCCTTCCGTTCTATCAGCTTTTCCTTTTCCATACATTCAAAAAGTGAGCTGTTCTTTCTTGTTATATTGGGAAATACACTAGAAAGCTTCTCTCCAACTATTGATTCTTCCATTTTGTTGTCAATGTCCGGGTTGAACTTTACGGTAAACAGAATAGTACCTTCATTATTGATAATCGTTATGCCGTCAATATAATCCAATTCACCATATAAAGATATGATAATCACCTGCCACCAAATATAATATGGACCCCTGATCAAGCGTGTCATATTTGTTTGTACCTGTAATTATATCATCAAATTGAGCATTTTGCCATAAATACGAACAATAGACGGCGGTGCTTGAGGGCAGTATTTAATTGTATTTCTGGGCATTTTAGACATAATAAAGCCAGGTACGGCACATAGTCACTTATAAGTGTCTATGTGTCGTGCCTGGCACTGTGCTTTACTGTCTGTCTCCGTTCCACTCCTGGGTGCCCCTGTCCCCCAGT
>CAZNMO010000007.1:3142-21468 GCA_964574195.1 uncultured Clostridiaceae bacterium
TTGTCCCTGTGAAGGCATTGCCGTCAACAGACATTGTGAATTCAAACTTCCCCGTACTCAAGCTGTCCTTCCAGGTCCCGGTCAGCTTGTTGCCTGAGGCTGTTCCTTCCAAGGTTTCTACCGGATTGCCATATTCCCCACTCACACTTGCATCATTTTGTTTTAGAGTCATTTTCCCGAAGGTCGTTATCCATGTACCCGCCCAGGTGCTCTCCGTTGCCCTGATGGGGATCGACCCCTTTATCATAGGGCTGATCGTCGTTACCGGGCTCAGCGTTGTTACAGGACTGACCGTCATGACTGGATTTGGAGCTGCATCAGCAGTGGTCACAGCAAAGTCCACATTGTCCACCTTGAAAGTATAGGTGGTATATATATTGCTGTAGTCATCCTTAAGCTCCTGCCCAATAGCTGTCACATCAGCTTCGAGGACCATTTTTTTGTTAACACTGGGACTTGAAAACTCAAATTTAAGCCTGTATTGGGGCTCTGAGCCTGATATACCCCCACTTGTCTGGTCAAGGCTGCCCAACCAGTCGGGAAGCGTCCCTCGCTTGTCATACTGCACACCCATCTCTGAATTATTGTACAGCGGACTTCCGTATGATCTGGCACCGGCAGTATTTTCAGTAACCATGCTGTTGCCGTCAATTCCGGAAAAGCTGGTAAAGCTGCTGTCTTCATTCCCATCAACAGTTAACTTGCAAGTATCCAGCTTGTCGGCATAGGTCATTTGTATTGGGCCGCTATTTGCAGTTGCTTTCTCTGAGGTTATTTTTTCTGCACTGAACCTGACTACCGCTTTCACAGCATTCATCAAATTACCTTTATTGAACTCAGTTACTGTATAACCGCATACAGTACAGTTATTCAGAGTAAACTTGAACGTAGGCTTGTTATATATGTTTATGCCGCTTAATACAATTTCCGGAATAACTCCGCCATTCTCAAAGTTTTCAAAGTATTTTTGCGATTGCTCCAGGTCCATTTCAAGTATTATCTCATGCAAAACCGGCTGTAGTATCGGAGTGCCTTTAACATTGGAAGAATTTACCATAACAGTAGCCCTCGGGTATTGGAGTATCTTCACATAAATGTTTTTTTCGCTGCCAATCAGCACCCAGCTTTTTACCGAACTGGATTCTTGTGGACCTGCATATACTGCGGTTGTGCAAAGCCCCAATACCAGAACTATAATTAGTATGATCGAAATAGATCTTTTCACCTGCTTCATACCTCCCCTAAAAAGATTTGATCCACTAAGTTGAATATGCCTAGTTTACCGTAAATTCCCTTACTGTCGTCATATCCTCATAGGTTGCCGTGATTGAAGCTTTCCCTTTGCCAACAGCCTTTATGACGCCGCTGGGCGATACGGTAAGCACGCCGGTGTTGGAGGAGGTATAAGTCGCATTTGTTATTATATCCTTTGCGATAAAGTCATCGGTACCCTTGGCCGCTACGATCCTGTTGCTTCCTGTATTTGCTTCGGGAACCGGGCTTGTGTACTTATATGCTTCAAACTCGGTGACAAGCTGCAGGCTTTCGTTTACAGCAAGAGTTGTCTTTGCAGCTTTGATCCCCAGTCTGTCCCTGAATGCATAAAGGGTCTGGACCTCTGTAGGTGACAGTTCATAGTTGTAAAGCCTTAACTCATCCATCATCCCCTTGAAGTATGTTGTGTTGTTGTTTACATTGCTCATGATCCCTATCATCAGTTTTCCCATGGAATGAGTGATGTAGTTTCCCTTGGTAACGGTCTGAACCATCACTCCATCCAGGTAGCACTTCATATCTGTCCCATTAGCGGTGATAGTGAGCATGTGCCAGGTATTTATCGGTTGCTTGATCCCAAAGATTCCCCGTTCTCCGCTAGCCGCATCCTTTACTGCCCTGTGCAGCTCAAGGGTGGCCCTGTCGTTGAAGCCTACATGCATCAGATATGCACTGCGTCCGCCCCAGAGGAAAGTACCGCCATCCTTCTTGTCGACGATAGGCTGATAATCCCTTCCTGCAGCTTTACGGTTGTCTACATTGAGCCATACCGAACAGGTAAAGCCCTTATCAGCATCCAGCGAGTCACTGTCCGGCACCTCTATATAGCTGGCTCCATCCCACAGCAGCCCCTTTCCGGCAGGGCCCTCCACATAGGTAAGGCCGCCCTTGGCTCCGACTCCTGTGCCATTGTTGCCATAGCCGGACATGTCGTCCAGTACGCCCTCGAAGTTATAGTAGGCTATCATGCCCAGAGGCCTGTTCACAAGGTACTTGCCGCTGCCATTGGCCACCGCATCATATTCACCCTGGACCTCCTGGTCAGTCATCGCATAATTATAGATCTTCAGGTCATCCATTACGCCTTTGAAAAAGCTCTCGCCGAAGCTGCTGTTTTTATATCCGATATACAGCTTGCCTGTTGATTTCGGGAAGGTCACCTTCTTTGTGATGCGCTCCTGGAGCTTGCCGTCTATATAGAACTTTATAGTTCCGCTATCTGCAGTCACTGTACAAAGGCTCCATTTCTGAATATCCACCCAGGATTTGGATCCTTCATACTTCAGCCCGTTTGTCCATGCACCCAGTACGGGGCGATCCTGCTCATGCTTGAACAGATATGCATCTGTATTGCCCTTTTTCTCGACCTCAGTCTTTACCAGTATGGGTTGTGTCAGTTGTTCCCTGGTATGCTCCTTGTATATCCATACCGAGAAGGTGAAGCCATTTTCGAGATTCAGCATATCCTTATGCTCCACCTCGATATATCCGCCCTGGAACCTGGCGCCTTTGCCGTTCACGCTATCCACAAAGGCTATATCCCCTATCTGTGCTCCGTCGTTTCCGTTGCCGGTGGCATCCTTCAGGTCCCCATCGAATTTGTAGTGCGCCACCAGTTTATTATCGCCCGAACCGCCCCCCGCCTGGACAACGGTACAGGGCAGCAGAGCAAAAGTGATCACCAGCATCAAAGCCAGCACTTTTTTCATTCTTACCATTGCATTGACCCCCATTTCATCCTTATTTCTTGATCTCACCCATCTTGTTCACTGATCTCAGGCTCATGGCAATTGCCTGCTCCCTCGAGGTATTGGCATAACCTTGAGCGGTCTGCGCCTTGGTAACTGCGCGAGGCATGAATTTCCCGTCACTACCCTTTATGATCCCAAGCTTGGAAATATAGAGACAGTCATTCATTGCCCAGCCGGATATATCCTTCTGGTCTACAAAGGTTGGCGCTCCTTCTGTAGAGTAATCTGCAGCCGGTGCTATGAGCTTGATGGTCCTGACCAGCATAGCCGATACCTGCTCACGGTTTATAAGCGTCTTGGGTTCAAAGGTCGTAGCGCTCATGCCTTTTACTATACCCAGCTTGTAAGCCTTCAGCACCTGCGGGTTCTGTAGGTCTGTAAATGGGTTGGGGTCTGCAGGTGTCGTATCGGTTATACCCGAGGCCTTCTGGTACATCAAAAGTGCAACCTCTGCAAACTCTTCGCGGGTGATGTTTTTGGTCATATCTGCACCCTTCATGAGGTCAGGAATAAGTCCCATTTCATTTGCCTTCTGAAGCTCCGCTCCCGCCCATGCTGAAGCTCCGCTCCAGGCAGGCATGCCGTAGGACAATACATTGGAAAAGGGACTATAAAGCCAGTTGAATGAAGCCTCCGCCTGCTGATATGCCCTCTCGTCGATCTTGTATCTGACCTTGACTTCATAAGCTGCTGCGGAGTAATCCGGAACATTATTGCCATAATACGAGCTTATATCCAGTTTTATGATTTCATAACTAAACGGAACATCACTGATAAGCTTGAAATCCTTATCTCCACTTTTGCGCAGCCAGATCTCGGTCCTCGTGCTGTTACCGGCTGCGGCATTGAACTTCTGAATTTCTTCCGGATGTCTGTCCAGGGATAAAACTACATAAGGTCTTTTGTTTACCGGGTTCTCCTCCAGCTTGGAGGTCAGCAGTGTAGGGGCATAGGTATTCATGATCTTCTTGTAGTCCATTAGGTTTTTGCTGGATAGAACATATTCAGGTGTCCAATCGGAAAATACTATGTTTTTCTTGCCAAATTCGATTGCGAAACGTGCCCTGAAGGTAACTGAATTGCTCTTGTACCATTCCCAGCTGCCAAAGGCTTTTTGTACAGGCACATTTGTTTCTTCCGGGAACATGCTCTTGAAAATAAGGCGTTCAGTTCCCAGATACTGTCCATGGTCGCCTCCGTTCAGTGCATTATAATAGGTAAATGAGTATTTCCTGTAGGTATCCGGGCTGTCCCACATTGCTGTATGGTGCCATTCCCCGTTATTTGTCTTAAAGTCTATCTGTCCCCAGATGCCCATGTAGTAGCCCCGTTCCTTCTCAGGCTGATCGATGAGTGCCCGCAGATCCTCCGGTGCGCTCAGAGTGCCGTGTACGGCGCCTCCGCCGTAGTTGGACACCCCAAAGTTAATGGGAGCAGAGATAGTTTGGGGTGGATCTGCTGCCATAACAGTCATTGGAAAAAGCCCAAGGATCATGACCAGGACTACTAAAACTGCAGATATTCTACGTTTCATATTTACACTCTCCTTAAAATAATGTTGATCAATTTATGGGAACTCCTGTAACCATTCCCTTAAAAGAGTCGGGCAGCCCCAGCTCCGGTATGGAGACGGACACCTGACCGCCCTCTACATTAAGCTTGTAGCTTATTGCTCCGGTGCCACTTTCGTTGGCTTTCACCTGCCCGTGTATGTTCTGGGCTGCATCGACACTGACGTCAAAGCTCCCGCTTCCGCTCATCGATAGGGAACCGAGTGCCATGCCATCCAATTCTGATAGGTTCGAAAGCGGCGGCTCGTCGTCCTTCAAGCCGAAACTGTCGTATTTTTCCCTATCATACGCAACAATATCTATCTGTACATTATCCGAGCTGATGGAGGTATCCACTCCACCGCTCATAGCCATAAAGGGGTTCGATAGCTCTCCCGCGTCCATTTTCTGCTTCAGGGAGGCTGTGCCGGTGTAGCTTCCGAGATCTGTAGTGCCACCATGCTTTACGGCATCCAAGATAAAGGTGTAGCTGACGGTTATGCCCTGGACACTTTTCTCTATGGTGTCCTCAACATGAAGGGTCCAATCCGCTTCCCTTGGAGCCTCCGTAGGTGATGGTGACGCTGTGGGGGGCATATCCGACGACTTCCCATTATTGGCCTGGCAACCAACAGACAATAGCAGGACGAGTAAAATGGCTAACAGCTTTTTGATATTAACACCTCCTGATCCGCTCTACTGTGCGTCGATTTCAGTATTTAGCCGTTCTCCAAAGAAGGTAATGGCGGATATTTTCAGCTTAGTTCCATCGTAGGCAATATACCTCTCATAGCTGTCTGTATCTGCCTTTGCCACCCATGCTGCGTCTACTGCTCCGGCATTTTCAAATATTCCATGCTCCTGGGCATTGTACGCCAGAGCTTTTTCGATCTTTTTCATAGTATATACAAAGTTGTTGATCTTTCCGTCCTTGTATTCAACTATCGCTCTTGCATACAAGGTCTGGATGGCATATTTGTCCGTACCAAGCGGGACAAATTCATAAAACTCCACCACTTCGCTCCCATCCTTATCAATAATGCGCAGTGCACCGGTTCCCGGGCTGAATGAGCATTTTATCTCAAAGCTTGTATCCACGCCCGCCCGCTTTCCGGTCAGCGTATAATTGTGAGGAGCATCATGGGTGATTTTAACATCAGTGCAGCCGAACATTTCCCATACCTTTGCAACAGCATCGATCTGCGTCTGATCCTCCTTCAGGCCTGACGTAAATGCCAGATCCATGGAGGATATAAGGGAGCCTGCAATGAATACATCTCCTATTCTTTTGTCTTCCGGAGCTGATTTGTCATACAGCAATATCGATTTTGTAACAAGCTCGTCTACGGCCTTGTTTATGGCATCTATCTGCAGGTAGGCGCCTGCATAGTCATTGGCTGAGCTTACGATCACAGGCGCCTTTTTAGTATACTCCATGACCTTGCTGTCCATGATCTTTTCCAGAAGCGCCTGCTCCTTATCGTTTGTAGGTATACCGAATTGTGACCCCGTTATTGTCATGAACTTGCCGTTTACTATGCTCATGTTGTACCCTGCATCATTGACCTGCTCTGCGTATGCGAGGGCTTCCTCAGCATTTTTGAATTCAAACACCGGAATATGCGACTCACTTAATTCGTCCTTATAGATCAGGTTGAAGCCTGCCACAGGAGTTGGTCCACCAATCATCTGGAAGTCCTTGACCTCTTCCACTTCATATCCTGCATCCTGTGCCGCCTTCTCTATTTGCTCAAGGGTCATACCGCTGTCAACCGGCTTCGACGCCTCTGCCGTTTCGGCTGCAGCTGCCGAATCTCCTGCCGGGCCGCTGCAGGCTGTAAATAAGATCATGATGCAGAGAAAAAAGACATAGATAATACTTCTTTTCATTAATACTCCTCCTCCAGTCCATTACTTTTTAATTAGTTGTTTTTCAATTCCATCCTTCAGGAACCTGCAATCCGTAAGAATCGGCCTTGTCTGAAGCTCACTGACAAAACCTGTCTTTGCCAGCAGTTCCAGAAGGTACTCGGTCTCCAGCGACAGCCTGTAAGCCTGTGCATAGCTGTCCTGAAGATTTTTCACTGATTCGTTGGACAGTCTCAGGCATATGCCTATACCTGTTCCACATTCAACCAAACGGCCGATAAGCGGATATTGCTTATGCTCCTCCGCAAGATAATTGGCCAGCTCAACAATTCTGATGGAGAAATCAAAGCTCTTGGCAACCAGGTCTTTCATAAGCAAATCCCTCCTATATGATTTGCGGCGGATAAACACTAATGTAGATTGTTCCGCCGCAAAGAAAATTAATGTAACACAAATCTGTTTCAGCGGAGCTTAAACAGATTTTGTATCATCAAGTGATGCCTTGTAACTGTCTTTATTTTACAGAAACCACCCTGAAGTACAATCACATCGATGTGAGGTTTCAGATATTTTTCCAGAATGCGATGTGATAAAAAAACATGCAATATTCAAAACTATATGAATATTCTTATCAAAACAATTAACATGACAATACAATATGGTATAATATTCCTATATATATTAAAGATAGTCATGCGAAATCGTTTTGCATGATTTGTGTAATACAAAAAAAGACCGAGGAGAGTGGAGAATGAGCATTTTTCAGACAGCCAAACAGACACCGGTATCACTGCCGGAGATATGTGCTCCAAGGGCGGAGCTGATGCAAGCCTTTGATAGAGCAGCCAAAACACGTTATATATATGTACAGGCTCCCTCCGGCTACGGTAAAACCATCTCAACGTTACTATGGCTTAAAAGAACGGAACGCAGGACCATCTGGATCTCCTTTGACAATTATGACAATACCCCCGTTCTGTTCTACAGACTTTTGTGCATGAGCCTTCTATCCGTGATACCTCATGATGAGGAGATGTCCCAGGAAATCAAATCTCCCGCCTTCACATCCTCCCCCGTTGAATGTACCATTGATCTGATTTCCAGGCTTTCTTACGAGGATCTCAGCTATGCCCTGGTGCTTGATGATTTTCACCTGATCACCAATGAAGAAATAAAAAAATCCGTCCCCTATGTGTTGAAGCGCCTGCCTGTAACCGTTACAGTCGTGGTCATGAGCAGGAATACACTACCTGACTCAATAGCTTCCTCCTATGGACAGGACATCATTTCGTGTATCGGGACCAAAGAGCTTGCCTTGAGCAGCGACGAGATCAGAAAACATTTCGCCAGCTACGGCTGGTTCATTACCAAGGGAGAGGCTGAAAACATACAAGAGTATACCGAGGGTTGGATCATAGCACTGAATGTGATGGCCATAAGCGGGATCATTGATGTGACATATGAAAGCCAGGCCCTTTCCTTCAACAGCTTTATCGAAAACAATATTTGGGTGAAGCTTGATACAGCAAACCGTGAATTCCTGATCAAGACCTCCATACCCGACCGGTTTTCAATGGAGCTTTGCGAATATCTGACCGAAAGCGACAGGTGCAAGGAGATCCTTGACTCCCTGTTGGGAGGCAGCATCAACATATCCCTTGCGGGGAATGAGTACCGCTATCACAGTTTATTCCTGGAGTTTTTGCGCAGCAAATCCAACCAGAACAATATAGATATCAAGGCTCTGAATAAGAAAGTGGCAGAATTCTACCTACAGAAGGGGGACTTCCTGACTGCCAAAAGATATGCCGTGGTGAGCGGAGATATCGGCCTTATCATGCGGGTGGTACGCAACTTCAGTGATCTGACCACCTTCTCCCTGGATGAATATATTGATTTTCACAAGCTATACAATTTGCACAACATGCCCGATGCCATCTGCGACAAAATGCCTTTTCTGTACATGCCCAGGATATTCTTCTCCTATGCCAACGGTGATGTGAAGAATACGCAGTATTTGCTGGACAGGCTTTATCCCCTACTTCCGGTAATTGCCTCCACATATCCTGAAACCATCGAGCATGTCAACAGTATGATAATGCTGGACTGCAGGATAAAGCTCTCGGAGTTCTCCTCACGTTTCAACCGGCTTCCGGCCATAACACATGAGCAAAGGACTCTGCAGTCACCGACCTTTACCTTCCAGTTGCCGTTTTTGCACCGGTGTGTTAGGGATTTTTACCAGCTGACCGACCCACAGATCAATGATGCTGTGTCAGCCATCTCTTCTAAAATTATAAAGCAGAATGTGGGGCTCATGTTCAAAGGCGCAGCAGCAGGACTTCTCCTTGAACAGAACAGGCTGCAGGAGGCACTTGATATCGCGCTTTCCCTGAAGGAAACCGTCAATGAGACCATGACCCCTGAATTTGTGTATGGTATCCATGTGCTTACAGCGGAGATATACCTTATGCAGAACCAGAGGAGCAAGTATGAGGCCGCCATCAAGGAAGCCAAAGCATATATCTATACCAGCTCCAGTCAGTATCTCATGAAGAATATGTCCGCATATGAAGCAAGCTCGGCGATACTGAACGGAGAAAAAAGTGCCGCTGAGGAATGGCTCAAAAACTACTATGTTAATGAAAGCTCCGTCGGCGAGTTCTACAGAATATACCGGAACTTCACCACCGCAAAGGCCTGTATCCTGCTGATGCAAACAGATAAGGCCCGGGATATCCTGAATAAGCTCAGGACCCTGGCGGAAAGCTATGACAGGCTTCTTGACACGGCTGAAGCAGATATCCTCCTTGCCATGGTGGAATGGATAACCGGCAACAAGAAGGAGGCTCAGAACAGACTGCTGGGAGCCCTTATGTCGATACAGCCCTATGGCTTTACAAGGGTCATCGCCAACCATGGGAAGGCAGTACTTCCCATATTGTCCGCCTTGCTCAAAAGGCTGGAGAAGGATGGAGGGTCTTCGGATTGCTTGTATAAATTTACTAAAGAGGTCTATATCCTGGCCTATGACCAGTCAAAGCATTTCAAGGGCTTGACCTATCACGCGGAAATAGTGCCCGTCAAGCTTTCAGCCCAGCAGAAGCACATACTGGAGCTGCTGGCCAAGGGCTATAAGAATGCGGAGATCGTTGAGATGACAGAGCTTAGCCTCAATACCATCCGTACGCATACCAAGGCTATATATCAGAAGCTGGAGGTAAACAATGCCATGGATGCGATAGTGCGGGCGAAGCAGCTGGGGATACTTGAGCTGTAAAAAAATCCGATATTAGGTATGTAATCCCATATTAGGGACCATAGTGTCCCAAATATGGGATTTGTTTTTTTTGCTTTTTGAGGACACATTTATACCCATTGAAAACAGCGGTTTCCACCATTTCCACAAAAAGTAAGCTTTGGCACAACAATTGCATCAATATTCCCATTATTGTATATATTTATTATTTTCTGACTAATGGGAATTCTTATCGGCACAAATACGATAACTGCCACATCATCGAATAATTTGAGGAGAGTATGAAAATACATTCTGCTCACTTCTCAAAGAAATAAAAAGGGGGAAGAAATTAATGAAGAAAAGAATCATCTGTCTGGTACTCTCATTGATCATGGTCGTAGGCCTTCTTAGCGGTTGCAGCCCAAAACCCGCAGCACAGGATACAGCAGCCAATGCAGCCATCGTAGTCAAGATCGCAACGGTTAGTCCCTTGTCCGGTGCACAGGCAGCCGGCGGTGAGTCCATAAAGAATGGCGCACAGCTGGCACTGGAAGAAAAGGTAGCCGAGTTTGCACAGCTGGGAATCAATCTTCAGCTATCACCCCAGGATGACCAGGCAGACCCAAAGGTTGGCGTCTCTGTAGCACAGAAGCTTATAGTAGATAATGACCTTCTGGCTGTAGTAGGCCATTACAACTCAGGTGTCGCCATCCCGGCATCGGAAGTCTACAAGAAGGGCAACCTGCCGATGGTATCCCCTGCAAACGTTGCACCGGCCCTTACCGACAGAGGCTATGACACCATCAACAGGGTATGTGCCAGGGATGACGTTCAGGGCCCTGCCATAGCGGACGTTGCTTTCAACCTGGTAAAGGCAAAGAAGCTCTTCATCATCCAGGACAAGACCACTTTTGGACAGGGGATCGCAGATCAGGTCAAACTGGCTTTTGAAAAACTGGGCGGAGAAATAGTCGGCTATGAAGGAATAACACCCGGAGAATCTGACTTCAATGGCGTTCTGAACAAGGTAGCAGCAGTAAAGCCTGATGCATTGTTCTTCGGAGGCATGTACCCCGAAGGCGGACTTATAGTCAAGCAGATGAATGAAAAACAGATAACAGCCAAATTCATAGGCTGTGACGGTGTCGAAAACAGCGACTTTGTAAAGATAGGCGGAAATGCAGTAATAGACCAATACTACACCTCCACCTGTGCAAATATATCCAAATCGGAAAAGGGTGCCGCATGGGTAAAGACCTACAGCACCAAATTTGGGAAAGACCCTGAGGCATGGGCTGTCTATGGCTATGACTCCATGGGAGTAGTACTGGATGCATTAAAGAGAGTCGTAGCAGCAAATCCGGGAGTCAAGCCCACCAGAGAGCTGCTTACAAAGGCCATACGTGAAACCAACGGATACCAGGGAATCGCAACAACAGTCAGCTTTGACAAGCGCGGAGACAATATAGACGCATTGGTATATGTTTATCAGTATAAGGAAGCAAAATACCCCGCAGACCTTGTCAATACTGTTGAATCCAAGCCTTATCTCAAGCCTTGATGACAGCAGCTTGAGATTGCCGCGGCAAAGGCTATAGATGCAATTATTACAGAGAGAAGAACGTTGTTTCTTCTCTCTGCTTTAAAATTCTTGAACGTGTATTCGCCGCAAATCAAATAGGAAAGGTTGAAACGTATGACAGAAATGATGAATATGCTGCCGCAGCTGCTGATTGACGGATTGACCCTTGGATTTATATATGCATTTGTAGCAGTCGGTTATACAATGGTTTACGGAATACTTGAATTTATAAACTTTGCGCACAGTGAAATATTCATGGTCGGAGCTTTTGTCGGTACTGAAGTGCTGCTGTATATGCAAAGCATGGGGCTGCTGGGAAGTATCCCCGCTCCTTTGGCCATGCTCATCGCCATGTTTGTGGCAACACTTTTCAGCGGGACCCTTGGAGTCGTAATCGAGCTTGTTGCCTATAAGCCTGTACGCAGTGCCCCGAGGCTGATCCCCTTTATCTCCGCCATCGGCGTTTCCTTTATCCTTCAGGATGCCGTCAGGCTGATAGAAGGACTCTGGAAAAATGCTTTTTACCTGACCACCCCCACATTGTTTACACAAAGTATAACCCTTTCCGAGAATGTGAAAATATCAGTAAAAATACTTTTCATCTCGGCCATTTCCATAATCCTGATGCTGGCCCTGAACATGTTCGTCAATAAGACAAAATGGGGCAAGGCAATGCGCGCTGTGGCGCAGGACCAGTACACCTCATCGCTTATGAGCATTAACGTAAACAAGATAATATCACTGACCTTCCTTATCGGCGCAGGACTTGGTGGCGCTGCCGGCACCTTGTTTGCAGTCCAGTACACGCTGGTCAGCCCATATGTAGGCTTCATACTCGGTATGAAAGCCTTTACAGCTGCTGTATTCGGCGGAATAGGAGATATAAAGGGCGCCATGGTGGGTGGCATCCTGCTGGGCCTCATAGAATCCTTCGGCTCGGCCTTCCTGGGGACACTTACAAATGGAGTTATGGGGGCTGAATACAAGGACGTACTGGCCTTTGTAATACTGATCGTCCTGCTCATATTCAAGCCCAGCGGACTATTCGGCAAAGCAGTAGGAGAGAAGGTGTGATGATGAATAAAAGAATCAAGATAGATAATATTGACAAGCTTGCCCACTATGCAGGACTGGCCGTGATCGTCCTGTCACCAGTGCTTTTCTACATGTTCAAGCAGTCCGCCATTGCATTCCTGACCTTCATAGTGTCGCTGCTGGTATTGTACCTGACCAAGCTGGACAGCAGGCTGAAGCTTGGGATGGCTGTCCTGGACCTGCTGCTGGTGATGCCATTGGTAGGCCTTACAAATACCTATTACCTGGATGTTATCACACAGGTGGGCATTTATGCGATACTGGCCGTAGGCCTCAATGTGGTCGTCGGCTTTTCAGGCTTGCTCAATCTAGGCTATGCCGGCTTCTATGCGGCAGGGGCATATATATACGCCATCTTCGCCTCCAGCCAGGCAAGCAGCTTTATGACCAGCGGGACCTTCCCCATATCGGGCAACTGGTTCTGGCTGTTCCTTCTTATTAGTATGGGAGTTTCTGCAATTATTGGTGTTTTGATCGGTTTGCCTGTACTGAGGGTACGGGGCGACTATCTTGCCATCATCACCCTGGGCTTTGGCGAGATAATCAGAATAGTGCTCAACAGTATGGATAAGCCTATAAATATAACCAACGGTCCCAAGGGAATAGGTCCCATCTCTCCTCCGGCCATATTCGGCATTAACCTTGATGCGCCTATTCATTTCTACTTTATTGTATTGCTGCTATTGATTCTGACCATCATCTTCTCTAACAGGCTGAATAATTCAAGGATAGGGAGAGCCTGGGCGGCCATCAGGGAGAACGAAATAGCCGCTAATACCATGGGAATACCACTGGTAAAGATGAAGCTGCTTGCCTTTGCGATTGGAGCTTCCCTTGCCGGTATGATGGGAGTCATATTTGCAGCCAAGCAGACCTTTGTGGACCCGTCCAGCTTCGGCTTCATGGAATCCATAGGCATTCTGACCATGGTGATCATGGGTGGAATGGGCAGCGTCTCCGGCGTCATCATAGGCGCTGCAGCCGTTATCATTCTCCAGCTGCAGCTCTTGAAGGAGCTTTCCAACTTCTTGGGGCAGCTGTCCCTGGCAGGCATACTGTACATACCGTCACAGCTGGATCCAGCCAAATACGAGAGGCTGGTATTCGGCCTTATACTGGTGCTGATGTGCATATTCCGGCCACAGGGGATACTTCCCGCAAAAAGAAGCGTGGATTTCATCAAGAAGCAATACCGCAAGTTTACAAAGACTGAATCTAAAGCTGAAATAACTTTAAATGAATAGAGGTGTGTCAGAATGCCGTTACTGGAAGTTCGCGGATTGACAAAGAAATTTGGCGGGCTGGTCGCAATAAACAATCTGGATTTTGAAATAGAGCATGGACAGATACGAAGCCTTATAGGCCCCAATGGAGCAGGAAAGACGACCGCTTTCAACATGATAAGCGGCTATTATGCCAAGGACAGCGGCACCATCACCTTCGACGGGCATGTCCTGGACAATATGACGCCAAACAAGGTAGCCACCTACGGTATTGCACGTACCTTCCAGAATATCCGCCTTTTCCCCGAAATGCTTACGGTGGAGAACATCCTGGTAGGAATGCACCTGCACCTTAAGTCCAATATTTTTGATATACTTTTTGGTCTGAAAAAAATGAAGTTGGAGGAATGCCAGGCCTATGAAAGGGCACTGGAGCTGCTGAACTATGTGGGACTGGGCAGCAAGGAGAATGAGCTGGCAAAGAACCTGCCCTACGGCGACCAGAGACGCCTGGAGATAGCAAGAGCCCTGGCCCTGAAGCTCCTGATGCTGGATGAGCCTGCAGCAGGCCTCAACACCAAGGAAACGGAGGAAATGCAGAAGTTCATCGTAAAGCTCCGTGACGAAGTAGGCTGTGCCATCCTTCTTATAGAGCATGATATGAAGCTTGTCATGGGAATATCCGAGCAGATCACCGTAATCAATTTTGGAGAAAAAATAGCAGAGGGCTGCCCCGCAGATGTGAAGAACAACAAAGAAGTAATAAAAGCCTACCTTGGTGAGGATACGCCCTGCGGACATATTGCTTAGGGAGTGAAGATATGGAAAAGGAAAACGTATTATTGGAATTCAGGAATGTCGATGCATATTACGGAAAAATACAGGCGCTGAAAAATGTCTCCTTCAATGTAAAAAAGGGTGAGATAGTAACCTTGATCGGAAGCAACGGTGCCGGAAAGACAACGGTGCTGAAAACCATATCGGCGCTGCTCAAACCGGGAAAGGGCGAAGTGGTGTATGACGGAAAGGTCATAAGCAGCCTTGCCCCCCACCAGATAGCCGAGCAGGGAGTTGCTCACATCCCCGAGGGAAGAAAGATATTCCCCAGGCTTACGGTAAAAGAAAACCTGGAAATGGGAGCCTTCCGCTTCAACGATGCAAACAAGATAAAAAAGAATATGGAGCATGTTTTCGAATTGTTCCCAAGGCTGAAGGAAAGAGAAAATCAGAACGGAGGCACCCTCAGCGGAGGCGAGCAGCAAATGCTGGCCATAGGCCGCGCGCTAATGAGCGAGCCCACCATCCTCCTTATGGATGAGCCCTCCATGGGGCTGGCGCCCATAATAGTCCAGCAGATCTTTGCTTCAATAAAAGATCTGAACGACATCGGGATCACCATACTGCTGGTGGAGCAGAACGCCAACAAAGCCCTGCAGATAGCCCATAGGGCATATGTGCTGCAGACGGGCAACATAGTACTGGAGGGCACAGGGGAAGAGCTTCTGTGCAACAGCATGGTAAGAGAAGCTTATTTGGGATAACGTTGTGGAAAGTAAAAGATCCTTCGCTCCGCTCAGGATGACATTCAACCGTCATCCTGAGTGAAACGAAGGATCTTATTTATTAGCCTTTTATCTGCTCTATCAGCTTTTTAAATACCGGCAATGACCGCTTTATCATTTCGTGGTCCACACAGTAGGATATCCTTATGTAAGTGGGACAGCCGAAGTCATTACCGGGTACGATAAGCAGGTCATGTTGCTTTGCCATTTCTGAAAAGACCCTCGCATCGCCATTGGGCGCCTCCACGAAAAGATAGAAGGCTCCGGAAGGCTTTGCGCAGTTGTAGCCCATCTCCGTCAAGGCATTGTATATCAAATCACGGTTTTCCCTATAAGGCCTCAGGTCCGGTTTCACACCCGCACAGCGTGTGATCACATGCTGCATAAGAGATGGAGCGCATACATAGCCAAGTATGCGTCCTGCGCCTGCAATGGCATTGTAAACCGTCTCATGCTCCTCCACACTTCCCGGCACCAGCACATAACCGATACGCTCTCCCGGCAGGGACAGTGATTTGCTGTAGGAATAGCAAACGATGGTATTTGGATAATAATGGGGCACAAAGGGTACTGTACCTTCATAAACCAATTCACGGTATGGCTCATCGCTGATTATATATATCGGATGCCCTAGCTCTGCAGACTTTTTCTTCAGCAGGGCTGCAAGGCTTCTGATGGTAGCCTCGGTATATATGACCCCCGAAGGATTGTTGGGTGAGTTGATTATAACCGCCTGCGTATTGGCATTTATGCTTTTTTCAAGCTTGTTAAAATCTATCTGGAATGCCGGAATATCCGCCGGAATGACCGTAAGCTTGCCTCCTGCGGTAGCTGAAAAGATCGAGTACTCAGTAAAGAAAGGTGCAAAAGCTATGAATTCCGTTTTGTCGTCAATTGTTAATGCACGGAATACCGAAGTCAATGCCGCTGCAGCACCCGTAGTCATATAAAGATCTGAGAACTTGTAATCGGTACCAAAGCGTTTGTTGAGATCATCGGCTATAGCCTTCCTGGTCTCCTGGCTGCCGGGGCCACTGGTGTAGCTGTGGATCGCCTTAGGCGGCATTTCGTTGACGATAGCCCGGATAGCCTGATTTACCTCCTCAGGCGCCGGCACACTGGGATTGCCGAGACTGAAATCGTATACATTTTCTTCCCCCACCACTGCCGCGCGCTGTTTTCCATACTCAAACAGCTCACGGATACAAGAACGGACTGTTCCATAATGTAGCATATCTTTCGATACCATTTTGAACCTCCATTAAAATATTTTTTTGGCTGAAATGATTTTAGCCTGATATCTGTGATCCCCTGAACATGTTATGTCGAAAATTTTGTGTCTTAAATTTTTTTAATGGTTATAATTTTTTTGTCCTCACCTTTATAATAACCTTTAGTAGGGTTTTAGTAAATAAAAAAAATGCATATTTGTACCTAATATGCATATAACAGAGTATATTTGTCCGCTTCAGAATTACAGGGTGATGCACTAACCAATGGCATGATACAGTGTGAGACTGTCCAGCCATCTGCCTTCGTCAGTACTGCCCATCACCACACAGATATACAATTCGTCAGCTATATAAGCGCAGGACACCAGACAGCTTCCGGCAGCTTCACTGTTTCCGGTCTTCAGACCGGCTGCATGTTCGTAAAAATATGGGCTGTCTGGATCTATCAGCTTATTTGTATTGTAATAGGTTACTTCCCGTCCATTGAGCCATACATCTGAAATACGCCAGCTCCCGGCAATTTCCCGCAGAATGCCTGAGCTCATAAATGCTTTGGCAATGTATGCAAGATCATTTGTCGTTGTATATTGACCCGCCGTATCATAGCCGTCGGGGCTTATAAAATTTGAATGAACAGCTCCGATATCTTCCGCCTTTTTGTTCATAGCCTCTATAAAGTGTTCAAGTGCCTTGTCAATGGATGCGTCATCATCATGACACAGCTTTCTCCCGGTGAAAATGGCAAGTGTATAGGCTGCATCGTTGCCGGAGGGCAGCAGCAGCGCATCCAATAATTGACGGACAGTTAACCTGCTGCCGGTATAAAGCCATGCCCTGGAAGCGTCCTTGGCTACTCGCTCAATTTCTTCACCGACAATTACCTCGTCATCGGCATCACAATGATCCAAGACCGTCAATGCTGTCAGCATCTTTGCAGTGCTGGCAGGGGCGATCTGCTGATCGCTCTCTTTCTCATACATAACAGTATTTGAACTGACATTCAACAAAAGCGCATTCTTCGCATTGATTTTTTCGGAGATCTGCACAACAGCTTTTCTCGGCTGTCGGGGCACCTCCAGGCCTTTTATTCTGGAGGTCATGGGGCTTTGCATATCCGGTGTCCTGATCGAAAAACCGGAAGCAAAAACAGAGATCAGGACAAATATCATAAGGAGTACTATACTCCTCGCATCATTTCGCTTTCTGTAGAACTTTTCATCGATTTCAACAAGGATACCGACCTTTTTACGGAGAGATGGCAAAACCACGAGAATAAACCTGCCCAGAAAATACCCGCACAACGTACCGGCGGTGTTCAGGATAACGTCATCGATATCAGTGCCTCTCGAGATAAAAAGCTGTAATGCTTCAATAACAAGCGACAATGCTGCTCCTAAAAAGAATGATGTATAGATCTTTTGGCAGCTGCCGGACAGAAGGACCAGCAACACCCCTAACGGTATGAACAGCAATATGTTTCCATAAAAATTCATCGGGTTGCTGAGCATCTCAGCCAAGGTCTGCGATGGCATCAAATCCATCCTGTTTCCAAAATGAGCTATCGAAAACCCATAGGCAGGTGATACTGTCACAGCAAAAACTACTGTCATATACAGCCCCAGGATCAGAAGCATCAGCCTATGAAACCATGAAACCCGCTCTTTTCTGCCCCTTAACCTTATCTCATGTATTATCAGAAAGATCACACTTGCCACAAGACCAAAGGGCATATGCGCAGCCACATCAGGCAAATAAAACATATAACAACCTCCAACAAGCCCTGTTCCTTTGATAGATTCATTCTACCTAAAAGGAACAGAGCTTGTTTTAAGGTAATATTATTTATTTATTATGGAAATGTAGAGGTTTTCTTAAGATTTTATTAATAGCGGTGGCATTAAAAAGCATCCTATGTATTAAATATTCTTAAGTGCAGGATATATGCG
>CAZNMO010000007.1:21478-48979 GCA_964574195.1 uncultured Clostridiaceae bacterium
GGGTCCGGTTTGTAGCATATGCACTCATGTAAGTCCTTGATTATCTCAGTGAATTTGCCATAGTCTGAAATGATCCCTTGAGAGATCATGACGGCAGCAGCAATTGCCACAGAAGGCAAGAACTCCGAATTATTGTACACCAACACTTCATGTCCCAGGACATCCGCAAATATCTGACACCAGACCTTGACCTGAGCACCGCCGCCGATCAAGGAGATCTTGCATGGCTTGCGTCCGATACTCTCTATACCCTGACGTATGGAAAAAGCCACACCCTCCAAACAGGCGCGTGCCATATCCTGTTTGGTCGTTTCCGGGGTGATCCCAATGAATCCGCCCCGGATCTGGGTATCCACCACCGGAAAACGTTCACCTGCCAGGTAGGGCAGGAACATAGTCCCGTTACTTCCTGGATTGCTTTGCTCCAATAAGGCATTTATATATTTATATTTTTCATTCTGCTCAGTATCCTTTGACAAGGTCTTGCTGATCCATTTATGTACATTACCTGCATTAAAGAAGGGTACTACGTTGATATAAAGCTCTCTCGGCATAGCTGCGAGGTTAAACACACCTTCCCTATGCAGGATATCAGAGGATATGCTCGCAACCCAACCGGAGGTTCCAAGATTTATATTGAACTCCCCATTATTTGCAATTCCACTTGCCAGCGTAGTTGCTCCGGCATCCCCAGTCCCCGCATAAACAGGTGTCCCAACTGCATACCCGGTCTCCTTTTCTGCCGCTTCGCCGACAAACCCTGCCTGCTCTTCGGCATAAAGCAGCGCCGGCAGTTTATCCTTTTCCATCGCTAAAGCATCTATCCATTGGGCCGCCCAGGTCTTCTTGCGTATATCCATGACTCCTGATGTAGCAGCAGTTGTTACATCGGTAACGTAGCTGCCTGTCAGCTTCAATATCACATAATCCTTTGAACTGAATAATACCTTGTAAATTTTCCGGTAATCATTATTACGGTTTTGCTTTAACCACAGAAGCTTCGCAAAGGGTATTGAGCCGTCGAAATTATTCCCTGTACATTCCATTATGTTATTTTGTCCTATAGCTCCAATGATCTGCAAGGCCTCTGCCTCAGCCCTCCCATCGGAATACAGGATCGCATTTCCAATATGCATCCCCTCCGCATCCACAGGTATCAGATCTTGCATTTGACCACTCATGACGATCCCGACCACATCCTTTGGCTGATGCCCCTGTGAGAAAAACTCCTTTGAGATAGTGCAGAAGGCCTCATACCAATCTGCCGGACACTGCTCCTTAAAGTCCTTGTCATATATGGTTTCAACATTTATGCTCTTTGAGAAAACAGGCTTCCCGTCCATTGAAACCATAACACCTTTTATAGCAGTTGTACCAATGTCGAAGGTCGCAATATATTTCACCATACTCACCCGCCTTTTTTACTGCTTTACTGCAGCAATCAGTTCCTTGACAAATGTCATAAGCTTCTCTTGGGAATCATTCAGATTCTTTATCATTGCAGTACCCACGATCACTCCATCAAAACCGATGTTCAGCAATTGACTCACCCGTTGCGGGGTACTTATCCCAAACCCGGCAAAAACCTTAACATGCTTATGGCTGCGTGCCTTCTCCAAAATATCCATGAAATCATCGGATACTACAGACATACCGGTGGGTCCAGAGTAAAGCTGCTGATACACCAGCGCTGTGCTGGAAAGGCATGCCTCCAGCTCCTCCTCCCGAATCTCCGGATTCACAAAGCCCACCATATCCACTCCGAAGGCTGCTATCTCCTCACCAAGCTTCTGACGCTCTTCAAAGCTTATATCAGGAATAACCAGCGCATCTATCAAGCTCTTCTCTATGAGCTTTTTATAAAACCCTGTATCTATTAAATCACTTTTATATGCCATAAGCCATATGGGCTGACTGATGATTTCACGTAAAGCGGCCCAATAGCTTTCATCAAAGAAGATGGACTTGTCTACCCTTTCATGGGCATTTCGGATCACTTCTCCGTCACTGTAAGGGTTTATGGATGGAAAACCTATCTCGAATATGTCGATACCGGCAGTTTCACAATCAGCAACAAGCTTAAGGAATGTATCCTTTTGCGGATATCCCGCCAGAAGGTAGCCTACCAGTATTTTTTCCTTGCTGTTGATTATATTTGAATTTCTCTCAGATACTATATTTCTCACTTCGAATCACCATACCCAATCTTCTGAACTACTACCGCCAGTATTATGATACAGCCTGTCAACAGATCCTGCATAAAGGTCGGAACCTGCATGATAGTCAGTCCGTTTGCCAGTATACCAAGGATCGCAGCCCCCACAAAGGTACCCCAGATGTTGGGGACCCCCTCTTTAAACACAGTCCTGCCAAGAAAGACTGCCGCATAGGATTGCAGAAACAAACCGTCGCCGCCGGTTGGATGTGCAGACCCAAGACGCGAGGCCATCATAACGCCTGTCAGTGCGGCAAGTGCAGCACATAGCGCAAAAGCCAGGTTTTTATATTTCTTTACATTGATACCCGAAACCTGAGATGCTGCTTCATTTCCTCCTATGGCATAAAGCTTTCTGCCGAAAGCAGTATTGCGCATAATGAACCAGAAAAGAACTGTCAATAACAGCATGATGATCGATAGTATCGGTATCTTCAGCAGGCTTTTGGAGCCTATAAAGGTGAAGCTTGCCGGTATATTCTGAAATACAGTCGCTCCGCCGGTAAACCAGAAAGTAAAGCCACCCAGTATGGTGCTCATGGCAAGTGTTGTGATAAAAGAAAGCACCTTGAATTTAGTGACTATCCACCCATTTATCAAACCTATTATAAAACAGATCCCCACGGGCAGTGCAAAGCATAAAAAGACAGGCATCCCTGCTACAGCCATTTTCGCGGCTGTGACCCCACCAAGGCTGGCTATAGCTCCAACTGAGAGGTCAAACTCATCCACACACATTACAAGAGTGGCACCCAGCGCTATTACTACCAGTAATGATATCTGCCTGCTAATATTGATGAGATTGCTCATGGTGAAAAATGCATCCGGTCGTAATATGCTAAATATAGCTACGATTATCAGCCCTGCGAAAATTGTCCCATAGGCTTTCAAGAGTTCAGAAGAATTCATCTTATTATTCATCGTATAATGGCTCCTTTCAATCAGTCTTCATAGCAATATGCAAGTACCTGCTCAGCAGTCAGTCCGTTATTCTCAAGCAGCCCTTTGGTACTACCATTTGCCATGACTTGTATATTGTCAGCTACTTCAAGAACCTCCTTCAAATCAGAAGAAACAAATACAACTGCATTGCCCTCATCGGCCTTTTTACGCAGCAGACTATGTATCTCATACCTGGTCATGACATCTACCGCCTGCGTTGGTTCATCACATAAGAAAACCTTCGGCTCTGAGAGTAACGCCTTGGCAAATACCACCTTCTGCTGATTTCCTCCCGAAAGCTGTGATACTGTTTGTTCAGGGCCTTTTGTCTTTATATTTAAAGAAGATATCTTTTCCAAGGTATCTGCCTTTTCTCTAGCTTCGTCAACTATTCCATACCTTGCATAACTGTCTATCATTGACAGCACTGTATTCTGCTTGACATTCTGCGAGGTGATCAGGGCCATTCCCCTCCGGTCCTCACAGATCAAAACCATACCCTTTTGTATCGAGTTCGACGGTGAACCCCTTTCGATCAATTCATCATCCAATACGACGCTTCCACCGGAAGTCGGACGATATCCGTATATGCATTCCAACAGTTCAGTTCTGCCGCTACCGCCCAATCCGTAGAGCCCCAATATCTCTCCTGCACGTACCTCCAGACTTGCAGCTTTTATCTTGCCGTCGGCTGATACTATTCCTTTGACGGACAACATCGTTTTACCGAAGCTTCTGGCTGCATCCAGCTTATTACTTGTCCAATTATCCGTCATCATAGAGATGATCTTATCCTTGTCCACTTGGTCGGTTTTAACTGTATTGACCAGCTGGCCGTTCTTGAATACTGTTATCCGATCGGTCAGCTTGAATATCTCATCCATCCTATGGGTGACATAAAGGATTGACGTACCCTTGGATTTCAGTCTATATATGGTTTCAAACAGCAGCTCCGCTTCCTTGTCTGTAAGGGATGCTGTCGGTTCATCCAATATCAATAGCTTGCACTCTGTCATCATTGCACGTGCAATTTCGAGAAGCGTGCGCTGTGGCGGTGTCAATTCTGAGGCAGGACGTGTCAGATCGACCTCTATACCCAGAGTGTCCAATACTCTCTGCACCTTTTCCTTCATTTTGGGCCAATCCACCCAAAAGCCCAGCTTTCTTTCATACTCCAAGCCCAAATAAATATTCTCAACACCCTGAAAAGCCGGAATAAGATGTCTGTCCTGATGTATGACATTAATACCGATTTCCCGGCTTTGGCGGGGGTCGCGTATGTCTACGCGATCCCCATTCCAATATATTTCTCCACCATCCAAACTGTAGACCCCTGTTAGGATCTTAATCAGAGTGGACTTACCTGCGCCGTTCTCGCCTACGAGCCCATGTATTTCTCCTTCACATATTTCAAAATTGATATCCTTAAGAGCATATACTCCACCAAATTGCTTGCACAATTGTTTGGTTTGCAGTAGCATTACATATCACTCCTTGGCGAAAATAGATTTATGATCGATGGTTATTTTTTAATAATAGTAGCCGGTGCGTATTTGTCACCCTTCTCTATTTGCTCTCCTGCAAACATTTTTGACATCTCTGTCACTACGATATCAGCCATGCCTTCAAAGTTCTGTGCTACAGTAGCCTTCAGATTTGAGCCGCTGTTGATCATTTCGACCGCCTGGCTGTTGCCGTCAACGCCTGTTACCAGGACTTCGCTTCTTCCTGCGTCCTGAAGGGCCTGTGTTGCTCCTATTGCAGGCTCATCCCATGCGCACCAGACTGCAGTTATAGAGTCTTTTGCTGCGTTTGAAAGGATCAGGTTCTCCATTACCTTTCTGGAGTTTTCGATAGGGCCCGGAACTTCAACATGCTGTTCTGTGATCAGCTTTACGTCAGGGTATTGTTTGACCACTGCATCAAAAGCCTCACATCTTTTAAGAACGCCCGGATGAGGACGGTGTGTCAATGCAATGATAGTACCCTTTTTGCCCATCAGATCTTCAATAAGGTACTTTGCTATCATCTCACCCATTGCGTAGTTATCGCTGGTCGCATTTACCATCATTCCGTCTATGAAGCCGCTGTCACAGCCAAATACCGGGATACCGGCATCAAAGGCCGCCTGAAGCTGTGTCTTCACCTGGCTTGGGTCAGTGCTTACGAGTACCATTGCATCTGCCTTTGAAGATACAACGTCCTCGATCCTGCTTGCCAGCTGGGCAAAATCGCCCTTTGTGTCCACTACAGTAACAGTCATACCCTTGGCTTCCATACCTGTTTTCATCGCCTCGACCATTTGATTGGTAGTGACCGAACTAAGGTACGGGGTAAGTATAGACACCTTCTTAGCTGTTTCCGCCGGTGCCGGTGCATTGTTTTCAGTCTGTGCCGGTGCAGCGGAATTGCTGCAGGCAGCCAGGGATAAAACAAGTGTAAGTGCCAGAACCAGTGCCATTAACCTTTTCATTGAAAGACCCTCCCTACAAATTTTCATATTTTCTCCCCCTTTTTAATAACCGGTTTCATCTACAATAGCTCGAGCTGTGTCAAGATCAGTAATGAATACATTGATATAACCGCTTGAAAGAGCCGCTTTTATAGATTCGACCTTACTATTTCCAATTGCAAGCGCAATTGTTTTACACTTTTTGAACTGATCCAGAGTCTGGCCTATGGATCTCCTATTCAGTTCCGTTTCTATGATCCTGCCCTGGTCATCTATATATGAAGTACATACTGAAGCTACCGCTCCTGCCGCCTTCAGCTTTTCTATATCATCCTGGCTCAGTGCACCCGCCTGAACTGTAGTAGAATTCATGTCGATCTGCCCGATGCCCAGGATAGCAACATTGCACTTGCTCGCCTTTTTCAGCACCGATGCAATCTCAGGCTCGTTCATGAGCACATTGCGTGATTCCTCACTCTGAACAATGACCGGAGCGTTGAGGATACTGCAGCTTCCGCCTGAGCATTCTGCAAACCGCTGCGCGATAACATTGGCATGATAGTTGGCACTGGCGGAACCAATCCCCCCTACCAGCGGTACAAATTCCAGTCCAAAACGGTCAAACCGGTTTATTGCCGATACCACGCTGCTAATGGTCTGCCCACTCATCACGCCTACCAAGTCATGATCCGAGACATAGGCATCCAGACAATTTGCAGCCAGCCTTCCGAATTCCTCCAGCCTCCCGGACCCATTTGCACCGTTGGTATTCAGTACCAACACATCCTTGAGCCGGTATTTATCAACCAGAAGCCTCTCCAGCCGAGTCTCATCGATATAGGGATTGTTGATCTTTATTGAAACGATGTTGTTTGTCCTTGCATAGGTAAGCAGCCTGCTGATCTGCGGCCGTGAAATTCCCAACTGCGCCGATATTTCCTTCTGACTGTAGTTTTCTTCATAATACAGCTGACAAACTTTTATAGTCATCCTTACGTTATCAGTGATGGCCATATCATCCCTCCCTTTTGAACATTTGTTCACGCTATGAAATTGTTTTCAGCTTTATGGTATCACATGGGTAGGCTGTAGTAAATGCTTTGGGAGGTGTTTGGGGGTTGAAATTAATTTCAGTTGTGGTTGGGGGGCGGGGAGGTGAATTGAAGCGAATTTGTCAGGTGATAAAATGAACAAAGCCTTGGTATTTACCAAAGCTTTGAAAGTTTATAGAAAGGAGAGGGTTTGAATCCTCGGATTGTGTGAGTTGTCACACGATTTCCAGGTAAGTACGGGTGGTTTTAGGTTAGTTTTTTAGATTTTTTTAGATTTAAGAATCTAGGTTTTTCTAGGGTTTGAGGTGCATTTACTTCTTAATTCGTTTTAGTTGATACCCCCATTTTTTTACGACTTGTTACCACAGTATTACCACGCAAGTATATCTATATATGTAGTATTTTATATGAAAACTCTAAGTAAAATTATACTGGATTAACCTTTTTAGGTGCGCTTTCTTGAAATGTCCGGCAAGGATGGACGAGTGTTAAGCCGGTCACAAAGTTTAGGATAAAGTCAATAAAGCCTTAACCCTTTCCTTTTCATACTGCTCCCCTGCTAAATACTCCTTAAAATTCAAAATGTAATAGCAGTATATTGCTTGCTCTATTACAAGTTTGCTACTTAGAGCTTATTCCTCTTATTACGGTATTATCCAGTTGTGCCATAATCTCAGCTAGCACTTTATGATAAAACTCAGTATACGATAATGCTTCTATTGTTACAACGTCAACCTCGTGACTAAATAATACTTCTCGTCTTCTTTTTTCTTTATCATCTATTTGATTATTTATAATTAATGGCGAATAATAGACTATTTTATTATTCACTTCCATTTTCTTTTCATTTTTTAACCTTGCTCTAATATTTAATAACCACCATATATCAATCTCTGTGTAATCGAAGCCAAAACCAAATATATACATATCCGAGTTAAAGAATAGGTCTATCCAGCTCTCAATTGCATCATTCTTTGTTCTTTTAAGTAAGTTCTTTGAGACATATCCTATCATCCTTCTTAGAGTATTTGAGTAGTGTTCATGCCCCAATACTATTGTCTGAGGAGATCTAATCTCACCATGAATATGCCATATTCGTTTGTCGGTACAGTCATTATAGGTATGCAATCTATACTTATTCTCCGGTGCTTCACCCATTACATTTTTATATGTTAGGCTATTAGTCTTTATCCCAAGTGATTCTTCAATTTTGTAGTCATAATTTGTTGTAATAATGTTGTCAACCTCTAGTTGTGCAAGTAACTGATGCCATATGTTTTTTTCTATTTTCGAAACTTCATTTGCAATATACTTTTTTAACTCTGTTTCTGAAATCCCACTAAACCTTAATCCCCTAAGGTAAATCTCTTCATACAGCAGTGGAAATGGTTTATACTCAGGATTAATTATGTGTTCTTTTCCAGCAAGTCTCACCAAATTGTTTAATAGCTCACTCCAAGAATAACTACTATTTGCACGATTTATTCCATTACCAACAAATATTGTCACATTGCTCATTTTACTATCGCTTCCCTCTCTTATATAAATGTCAACGTCATGCTTTACCATATTCTATACACATTTGTAAAATCCTTCAAATAGTTGCATAACTCTTAACTAATGTGCCTGGCACTATTTCTACCTTTAGGTTGGATTACAAAATGCTGCTTTTGAATTCAGAGTATTAGCAAAGCATCAGGAAGGGTTCTTTTTTCACTTTGTTTGAAAGAGAGCTATGAATCAAAAAGAGCATCCCTTGTGCTCTTCATAAACCTGCTATCCTCTAAACTAACCTAAGCTTGATTATAAGGTGGTGCAACTATTTCAATATGATAATTTCCATATTTTATTTCTGAAGGATTAAACTCATTATTCTGATTATAGGGGCTCTCGCTTTGAATCAAGTCAAATAATTTTGGTATAGTAATATCTTCTTTAAAATGCATATCAATTATTTTAGTCAGGTTATACCATTGGCACCAAGCGGCATTATTATATGGCTTTTCATCTCCGGAGTAATTCCCATTATGTCTGCCTATAACAAAAATTTTTATCTTATCTTTACAGATAAATTGCGGACTCAATTGCAAAAAATCAGCTATTCTTTTTTCTGAAGCACTATCAATCCATTGTTCTATATCTTGAACCCATTTTGTTGCTTTCTCCATATAGTTTTTTCTTTTGCTTATTAGCGATCGAGTTGATTCATATATTGAATCCTGCCATTTGAGTTGGATAAATGCAATATCTTGCGTCTCTTTATCAATGATGCATGCATCAATATCTGTAATTATTTTTCCGTTTTCAACAATATCTATATTCCTATCAATAGTAATAAATTGGGCTGTTCTAAAATACCTATAAAGCTCGTCTCTAAATAGTATTTCTCGTTCCGCAGCATTTCGATTCCAATCTTTTGGATATTGTCTTTTTAATTCAGCTAACATAAAATCTATGGTTTTATATACACATCCACTGAACGAACGTAACAACTGCGTTGATGATATTCTAATAAACGGCGGATTTGGAGCGCTTATATGGCTATAATACTCCTTTTTCTGTTCATCAAAAATGAATGCATCAAATATTCTCGCAGCAATCTCTTTGGATGTCCCTAAGATATATGAAAGCGAATCAATATAGGCATCATAATCTACAATACACGGTAAAATATTATGCCTTTCTAAATTAGGATCTTTTTTCATTGCTACTTCCACAAATTGCAAATGTTTAATACATATTGATTCAATAAATATTAGAGCACTTAGAAAAAAATGATACTCTATGTCCTCAAACTTTGACGCAGGAGAAAAACCATCCCATTCCGTAGCCTGTGTAAAGTCCAACTGTGCATTATGAATGAAGAACTCGTCTACGTCGGGATCTGCATCATAGCCTATAAAGTAACCATTCCATGTATACACCAAACCTTCCATTTTCTTTATTATATAAAGTAGCCGGGCAAAACCATTGTTATATTCGTGTTCAAGCGATTTCATGATTGCATGGGAATACTTCACACTTTGAGCTTTCTCAAATCTCTCAATAGAAAAGTACTTATTTTTATATGATAAACGTACACTTTTCTCACCTGTGGCTTCATATATCAATATCCCGGACTGAAGTAATTCCTCATAGTTTTCCATAAGTCCTGCTTTATAACAAATATTGAGGAAATCTTCGACACTTTGCATAGCCTCTGGAGATGAAGGCATTAACAGACACCCCTCTATGCTATTGTAACCTTTGTAAAGATAGCGAAATACTACTGGAAATGAAAAATCAATGTTATTCAAAATTTCATCCCTGTTTTTATTACTTTCTCTAAGTGTAAGAGCGTATAGCTGATCATAGTAGCGGATTACATGATTAATTAGTATTTGCTGCTCTCTCAGAGATAGGTCCGATAGATACTTCTCTACTCTATTTAATGCATGGTTTTTAATATTTGTAATAATATTTATGCTTTCCATATATCTACTTATACCTTTAATTTAGACTTTAACTTACAAATTTCTCAATATTCTTATGGATATTCGTCAAAATTCCTATAGTTATTTGAGATAACAGAACAAGTTTTTCCAAATTAGATATACAATTGAAACGGTTAATGGTACTGCTTATCAAAAACAAGAAAAACCAATACATATTAGTGCCAGGAAAGCCTCCAATAAACTCAATGGATCTGAAAAATCTACATCTATTGGGAATGAAAATTATAACCGCTTTGAATATGTTATGTAAAAAGGATTTATGAGGCTAGAGTTTCTTTAATGATTATTCCAATTTGAAATTTATAGTTTTCCGGAGCTTTCCCAGGCACGAAAATTAATCAGTTATTGGAAAAGTTACATACATAACAGTCTATCTGACATGCCTGGCAGCAAATTTTCTAAAATCACAAATCAATTTATCGTACTATAGAATGAATCTTATAAACTTGGGGTTCTATCGCCCAATTACCATCCCTGCTTTCGAAAAAAAACGTATATGGGTCTGAAATTACCGTAAACTCATTTGTTCTTCTGTTAAACAGGTAAAGATAATAATTACCTCTCTTAATTTTAGCAACTTCAAGTTCATTTTTTGATATATAAAATTGCATAGATTCGTCAGCACAACTTTTTACTTCTATAAACTTATCTGGAACATTTGAGTCAATTGTCAGATACGATACTATATCATATCCCGCTGTAACATCATATAATGATATACGCTCTGGTACCTTCAATATATTGTTATAAAACAAGATATCTTTTTCAAACTCAATTGCAGCAATTTCTGCGTCATTACCCAATTGTTCTTGCATTGCCAATTGATCTTTGAGTCTCATTAAATTAGTTTTTCTTTCCGGATTTCTAGTTTCATACGGATTTCCTAATAACAAATTTTTTTCAATAAAATAAATATAATTATTCTCGAATTGAACGATACCCATTCCATCTAATAACATTAGTAAACCCGATAAGTTTAATTCGATGAAATTGCGTTTTGTATAGTATTTGGCTTCTACTTCATCATAACGGATTTCAGCTTTATTAATGAATGAAAATGCGTCGGAATAATTATTAAGCAACATTTTAAATAATTCTGCAATAAATGATTCTTTATTATCCATAGTAGTTTTTTTATAATATGTTTTTAATTCCGTATTATATGCAATTAAATATGTTCCAAGCAGAAGTCGAATAGAATTATTTTTTGATACTTTATCTTTATTGATATTTTCAATATCAATGTGAGTTAAAATAGTTCCCCCGATTTGTCTATATAACTCATATAATTCATCTATTGTTAGCAGTTTTTTAAATATTTCGTAATTTTCGCTCATAATACTCTCTTATAATTGCTTTAATATCATCTTCAGTGTCTTCTAAGAAATCCATATTTTTTGATAGTAACGGGATTTCTTCACTCTCGATCAATTTAAGCATTCTTCTTTCTTTTTCTATCACTCGATTATATGTTATAGAATCAATGCTGTTTTCGGAGTGGAAAAAATAGTAATTTGTGATGTCGGTTTCTTCCAAGCCTACACGGTGTATTCTATCCTTGGACTGCATATATACACCAGCATTATATCCCTGCTCAAAATACAAAGCATTGTGACATGCTTTGTGAAGTGAAATAGATTCTCCTACTGCATGAGGATTTGCAATTATAACAGATAATTCACTTCTATTATGAAAATCTGTAATTATCCGTTCTCGGTCTTCTTGAGTGGTACCACCAAATAGGATTTCGTTGTTAATATTATTTTTTGTTAAGTATTCGCTTAAATCCAAACATGTCCCTATGAATTCACACCAAATCAATAATTTACCGCTTTGATTTATAATTTGAGTTGCCAAATCTTTTGTGGCAACAAATTTACTTGGAACCTCTTTTTCACAGTAATGTCTTATAAGAAGAAGTATGTTGTTATCAACATTTATTTCATTATTTAGTGGAATAGCTTTTTCTTGTATCACCTCTTCGCCTTCATAATAGTCATCTAATGGTTTGTTCAATAAATTTGGATTTGATGCCGCCTGTCGCAATCTAACTAAAGCAGCTTTATGAAAGAAGTCTGTCAATGAAGTATTTTCAAAGGTATGCATTGCCATGCTTTCAATGGCGTCATATATAGTTCTTTGAATAGGAGACATGGCAATAGCCAGAGGTTTATGGTATACTGGCTCAGGCAAATTAAGATCAGACTTTTTTACTCTGATAAAAAAGGGAGATATTCTTGCAATTAAATCAGTTACTCTTATATCGTTTTCTGTGTGGCTCATTGTGCTAAGCTGAGGAACTGAGTAGCCAATAATATTATGTGACGGCCAAATAAACTTATATAGATTATACAAATCCACATAACTATTGGCTGCTGGTGTCCCTGTCAAAATGACACGTGATTTTGCTAAAGGTGACAATGACAAGGCTGCATAGCTCTGGATGCCATCTTCGACATTCTTAATACGATGAGCTTCATCAAGCACTAGCATTGTACGATTATTTTTTAAGAATCGTTTTAGAATCTCAACTCTTGCATCTATACTCCCGTAACTCGCAATAATTATATCCTCTTCAACTACAGATTTTAGCAACTTTTTTTCAATATATTCTATAGAAACGCCGCCTCTTATCTCCAATACCTTTGGCTCTCGATGATAGCATTCATTAAATTCGTTTTTCCATGCCAAAAAAGCTGAAAGAGGACCAATCACTAGAAGTTTATCTACTTTTTTCATCTCATCTTCAGTATTTTTAAGCAATTCATATGCAGCTAATACTGTGGTCGTTTTCCCCGATCCCGGAACAGAAAAGTTACATGCATTCTGAGAAAAAGCCAAGTGGTATGCCGCCAATAACTGAAACGGCTTTAGAGTTCTTTTGAATCTGTCTCCGTTTAGAACGCCAATAAAAGTTTCTAAATCGCTTTTTAGAATCTCATTATTCCGTATTTGTAATGCTTTTTTAGAAAACTCGACAAATTTATTGGCCTCATCCTTAGCGTCTGCAATTAATGACTGGGATTCATAATCTGATTGTATATTACAATTTAGCCTTCCTGTGAACAACTCTAATATATCTAAATAGAGTTGATTTATATCTGCGCTATCAAAAGGAATCTCAACTAAACCATCACGAATAATACCGTTATTAATGCTTTTTACATATATGTTCAAGCCTCGTAATTGCGAAAAATTAAAATCAATAGGCTTCAAAATAAAAGCATTATTATCACCATTAATATTTAATTCAATTGTCCTCATAGGTTACTAATCCACCTTTTGTTTAATCCGCCCGACTCTTTTTTGAATGTCACGGATTGCATCAATAAATTCTTCAGACTTATATGTTTCAATATTTCCATTGGAAGACATATCTGACTCCAGCTTATTTAACTTCGACTGAATTGACTTTAGTATTTCTAGCGGGAATTCTTGTGTCTTTTCACTTGTGATTCTGGCATTCTCATTGCCATATAACCTATTCAACCCTCTTTCTACCTTGCTTTTATAATCATTTTGCCTAGTTTTAGATATTTCGGGTTCTTCCGCATCTGGCAGTTTCTTACGATAGTCATCAAATGATTCAACACGACTATTCTCATCTTCAATAATTCGGCCTACACTATCCCTAAACTTTTTCCATTGCTCTTCGTTAGAAAAAATATCTTTAAATAGCCTAAAGTCATGCGTTGGGATATTTAATCGAATATAGTCAAAAAAGACCATCTTCAAATCATCTATATCTATCTTTTTAAATGCCCAAATATTTGCTCCAGCTCTTCCATTCGTGTAGCCTCTAATTGTAGTACGCAGGCTGAGGAATGCCTCTTCCCTTCCATCAAGGGCTGTATATATTCCTTCCTCATCTATATATGTCAAGTATTCATTCATGTAGTTATACACTTCGAGCCATTTTTTGACTTCTTTAACATCACCCTTTGTAATTGACATAAAATGATTTGCAATTTGACTTTCCGTGAACCCCATTACCTTTTGCTCATGAGCTGCAATATATTTTTGAATAGGATTGTATTCCACTTTGTCTTCAATTTCAAACTGGTAAAAGGACTCATAATCAATGATTTCTTTCTCACCTAATTGTTCACTATCAAGAATAACTGCTTCAAAATAATCTAACCCAACAATACCGTTTTTTGAGCTTTCGTATTTGTCAGGGTTTCGTGATATCTCATTGAGAAGCCTATATCGGCGATTTCCAGCCAATATAATACCATCTGCAGTGACAACACCAGGCTGCAATTGACCATACTTTATCAGGGAATTGATAGTACTTTCATTCTGAGCCTTTTTTTCTTCCCAGATAAACTTTTCAATCGCTTTGATATGTTCTGGGTTTTCATCACTTAACTTACAACCGAAACGTCGTTCAAGAGTCCTAGCTTGTGCTAAGAACCTAGTGTTATAAGGATTGTATGACAAATATTGCAATGGGATACGATATACATCCATCATGCCTTTCCCAGGTACCTTAGATGAACTAATAGACTTTCCTTTTTTAATTTCATCAAGATAACACTTACGTGCCGCTCTCGTGATGGGAAAATTTTCACCTATTATCGCCATTTCCTTATCATCTCCTGGTTATTTATTTACTATTTCATTGCTTCCAACATGCGGTTAATAATGTAGTACCCTAATATAATCGCTTTGGGGAACTTGGGGAATTGATCTGCAACTTGAATCAGCTGCTCCATATCTTCCTTCTGTAAGTTATTATTTATAAAATTTTTCACAGACTCCAGTAATTCAAATGGCCCATAGTATTGTTGAGCCAATCGGTCAGACGAAGTCAGACAATAGATTTTTTGAAATTCGTTAAATGATTTACAAAGGCAACCTCTCTTCGAAGCCAGAAAATTTTCTATCTTTTGATGCAATTCTTCATTCCAGAGGCTTGGGGTTACTATTGGCTCGTACTTTTTTGCTTTCTTCTTTCCTTGACTAAAATGTACTTCTGTATTCCAAAAGAACGATTTAGAATCAAATTGTGAGTTATAATTTGTGAGTTCTACCCGATATGTATTGATAATCAGATAAGGTATATGGTATTTAAATTTTGAAACAATGCGTTTCTCTTTCTCTTCCTTTTGGGGAAATATATGTCCATTTAAATTAACAAAAGGTATATCTGGATTATGCTGAATTGGTATATAATGCTCCGGTATTGGCTCCCCAGCATCTATCGCTATCGCTCGGGCAATTGCATATGAAAGCTTTGGCGGTACTGCATTACCAACAAGTGTGTGCTTCACACCTTTTGACGGACCATAAAATTTATAATCGATTGGAAAACTCATCATCGAGGCTGCTTCGCGCACTGTTGGAAGCCTGTACCGCCCTTCACCAAGCTTTAAAATCATAGATTCACGGGAGCTTGCTGACATTGTTGCCATTACTGTTCTAGCTGGAACTGTCAGATTTTCAGGGAATGACATCTTTCCCATATATCCCTTATCTTCTTTCAATCTTTTCGCTGTTTCCCATTCAAAGGGTTGCAATTCACATGTATAACTATGATCAGATACATCTGCAACAGGTAAAACAAAATCGGGATAGTTGCAGTCCTGTATATTTTGACCCTGATTTCCTGATAGTCGTAGGGAATCAAGGACTTGACCTAATGTAACAACTGTTTCATTTGTATGAGTGACCTCAAGTGGAGGAAATTCTCCACATAAAAACCTCTTTCTATTAGTTGGCGCACCAAAATATTTCGCATTATAAACAGACGCATGCTGAAATGGCTTTAACACAAAGTCACCATCAAGGCCAAGGTCTTTAGCATGGTATTCTTCTTTAATATACTTTTGTATGTTAGGCACATTTTCTAAAACCCAATAGCGTAATATAGAGTTCTTTTTAAATTTCTTTCGAGCAACAATTCTAAGATATGCCTCGAGTAGTTTTATACCTAAAGTTTTATCACCGTTACCGGATTTGTTTGAATTAGAAAATGCAACACATGGAGGTGATCCAATTATAACCTCCGTGTCAGGAATTAAATTATCAAATTCATCATCAGGTAAATTAGAAAGTCTGATTACATCATCTTGTATTACATTACATTGTGGTTTATTCGCCTTATATGTATTTATGGCTGGCTCCCATTTATCAACAGCAAAGCACAGCTCAAATCCCGCTTGCCGAAACCCTTCAGAAAAGCCGCCTCCACCACAAAAAAAATCTGCAACCCTCATGTCTTTTTAGTCTCCCATTATTCATTTTTTTAAATATTATCAAAATTAGTTTATCATAATTTGCCATATAATGATATATTAAATCAAGATTTGCTAGCAGCTTCTCCATTCTAGCTACGATTAGTTTCATCAGGTTTCTGCCGTCCTTGAAACACCTTCACGCAAAATGTTTTTGCTACTTTGCCGAACAAGTAGTATGAAGGACGGTTCTTTTTGCTTCACTTTGCTAGAAAGAAACTTAAGATTTATATTTCGCTTTTGCATCAAAGCTCCACTATACAAAAAACATATCAGGCACGACGCTTGATCAGTTATTGGCAAAAACCTCAAAATAACTGTCCAGCAATCGTGCATGATATGATGCACTAATACTTTATGATTGTTTGAATACCGCTTCCATCAGTTTTCATTCTATAGTGACCTTCAGTCTTGTATTCTTCAACTTCACTCCACTTGCCGAAATAGACCCAATCAGCTGCAATGCAAAGACCAAATACATCCCCACTATATAACTTCTGCTTCTCAGTTCCGTCAGTTTTCATCCTGTAGATCCCATCATCATAATTGATATAGTATATCCATTCACCCACAACATTAAGGTATGATAATTGATCCTCAAGCATTTTTTCTGAACTGGAGCCATCCTTTTTCACTTTATAAAGGCCAAGAGTCGGATATTCACCAATAACATATAGATAGTCACCGCTGATATTTATATCAAGCCTGTATGAAGTGACCTCGCTTATCTTCTGGTTGTTTTCTCCATTCAAGTCCATCCTGTATAAGCTGCTGTTGTCTGCTCCATTCTGGTAATATATCCAATCCCCATCTACAGAAATACACCTGGTTGGAAAGACATTCAGATGTTTGCGTCCGGTGCCGTCGGTTTTCATTTTGTATGGCTTACCGGCTTCATTTTCACTACAATAATATATCCAGCCACCTACTACATTTACAGCCTCAATACTCTTATCAAACAGCTTGATTTTCTCACTTCCATCAACTTTTACCTTGTAAAAACCAAGATAGCTGGAATTGTAATCCTCATTTTCAATAGGTCCAAACAGATTGCAATAAACCCAATCTCCAATAACATTAATATCTGAAGCATAACCATCACATATCTTCTCTTTGCTGCTGCTGTCGATTTTTTCTCTCCATAATCCGAGCTGCACATAGGAATAGTATATCCAATCCCCCTGTAACGCCACATTCCCATAGCTTTGTATGTTGCCCAACGTATTTCCGTATATGTTGACTACCCCTACGATTTCAATAAACTTTTCATTGCTTCTATATCCTGAGAAGTCACTTTCATTCCTTGCCAGCTCAATGTATTTCTTGTCCATCGAAATTGCTTTTCCCAGTGATTCTAGCATTATCTCAGGCTTTCCGGCCAGCGCCGCACACCTTGACTTGTTGTAGAGTATTTCTGCATTCATAGGCTCATATTCAATCAGCTTATCATATACTACTATCGCTTCTGAATATCTGTTTAGCTCTTGCAGAGCTTTCCCCTTCATTTTATTTGCATTGCGATTATCAGGTTCAAGTCCAAGGGCTTTATCCAGGCAAGTCAGTGCTTCACTATACTTCCCTGTTAATTCAAATACCTGCGCTTTTTCCAGATATACTTTTATATCCACATTGTTATATGTAATAGCTTTGTCATAGCAAATTGTTGCTTCGTAAAGCTTATTTAATGAGAAATATGCCCTCCCACGATTTAAATACAGCTCGTAAAGAAGAGCTTTGTTTTCTGCAGTTGGGTACTTATTTATGATTTCCAGTGCTCTGTCATAGCATATTATTGCATCATTTCCCCGCTGCAGTCCTGTCAGTGCAGTTCCTTTTGCAATATGGTACAAAGGTGCCTTTGGAGCAAGTCTGATGGCAGTGTCCAGCTTTTTTATAGCCTCTTCATACTTGCCTGTGTTTATAAGTATCTGCGCCTCCTTGTAATGATCCTGCGCTTTTGGGGCATAGGCATAAACACCTATGCACTGAATGATCATAATAAGCATAACCAATAAAGCAAGCTTTCTCTTCATGGGTACCCTCCTTCAACATTAAATGTTTGAATATCGTTTATGTTTTGGATACAAATCTTTGCTTGGAAAAAATGTATTTTTTGACCTGGATTTATCATAGCACATATATGGATTTGGAAGGCATGCTGTTTATATGATAGGTATGTACGATTATATAATGGGGCTAATAGACGTTTGATGCAGTCTGTTGGCTCATCAAATATCAAGCCCCGCCTTGGAAGTTTAGCATAGATAGGGATTCAAAACCCAATGACCGCATTAACAGCCACACGATTTCCAGTCGTGCGCCTTCGACCAACTCAGCCATCTCTCCATTAATTGAACTGTTGCTTATACTTTAGGGTGAATAGGTGTCAGGTACGACAGTTAAGCAGGTATTGAAAAAGTTGCATATATAACTGTCTTTCTCTCGTGCCTGTATTAAATTTCCTAGAACTTTTTTAACAAAAATACTGCACTATTTAAATAGTGCAGTATTTTTGTTAATCTTCAATTTCTGTTTTACTTATTCCCTAGCCAAATTATAGATTGTTTCTGCTATAGCTATGCACTCGCCAGCTTCATCATCTGATACAACTCTAGGTACATCCGCAGGATAACGCGTCTCTATATAGTACTGATTAACAAAAGCACAATCCTTAAGATGCATCTTGAACTCATCCTTATAGACAGAAGCTTCTTTACATAAGAATATCAGGCTATGTCCTTCTGCAAGCTCTGCTGTTTGCCTTAGCAGAAACCCTTTTAAAGACTTCTCGATAGCTTGCTGACTGTGAAATGCAACTACATCATTTCCACAATCATTTTGCTTTAAGACTTTCGCTGATTTTATATCTCTGGCAGCTTTTTCAAGCCAATCGCTATATCTTTTGCTATCAACCATATATTACAATCCCTCTCTTATTAATAAGATAGGCAAAACTAGAAGCATCTTTTACGCAATCGTCCCATTCAGCTTCCGTGTATAAAAGCAAATCGAAAGGCCTGCTACTTTCAATCTTCAAATACATATCAGTTAATAAGTCGCTTTTATTTTCGGTATCCTTCACTATACATAGATCAATATCACTTCTTTTGGTGGCAGTCCCCTTGGCTTGTGACCCGAATAGTACTATCTTTGAAGGTGCGTACAGAGATACGATCTGCTCTTTGATAGAGTCAATTTCATTTTTAATACCACTTAATGCTACAGCCTCTACCATATTATACCGCCTCCTTTAGAGGGATAGTCCTCTTCATTCTCCCATTTAAGCAGTTTACTATGCTTTCACTACATGTTTCTAATTGTTAAATATAGTATATTGTTTTTATTCCCATTAAGCAACCGCTATTATTCTTATGATAATACATAAAATTTAATTTTTATGTAAATAGTTGCCAAGCACACATTTAATCAGATATTGAAAAAGTTACATATATTAAACTGTCTATCTGATGTGCCTATCTTCTATAAAAAAGGGATATGGGAACAGTTGTAGAATATTACAATCAAATAATCTTGGTTAGCGGAGGGCAATAATTAGTGAGAACAAAAGAAGAAGATTATAAACTGGTTATAGAAAATATGAAGATTGTTGATAATCCTGAGAACCTTAAGTGTACATGCCCTCAAACAGCATGTGTATGGCACGGACGTTGCCGGGAATGTGTGGCAATACATAGATATCATAAGGATCATGTTCCTGAGTGCTTTCTGTCGATTTTCAATAATAATGAAGAAAATAAATAAAACTGTCCATTCGGACAGTTGTTTTCTTTTATGGCGAAGAGAGAGGGATCCGAAGCCAGGAGAGTCGAACCCCTGTCCGAAAGTGTCCGGGTCTTATCATTTGTATAAAGGTAAGACTGACATCACAGCTTCTCTGATTTCTTCATATCCGGTACATCTGCAGATATTGGATTCCAGCCATTCCTCAATAGTTTCATCATCTGCATCCGGGCGATTGGTTACAAGCCCATGACAGTTCATTATGAAACCCGGAGTGCAATATCCGCATTGAAAGCCTAGCTTTTCTACAAAAGCTTTTTGAATCGGTTCGCCCTCTAAGCCCTCAATGGTGACCACTTTATGCCCAACAGCTTCAACAGCCAGAATAATGCAGGATTTAATGGGGATTCCATCCAAAAGCACAGTACATGCACCACAATCACCATTTTCGCATCCCGGCTTTGCTCCGGTCAGCCCAAGTTGTTCTCTCAGTACTCTGAGCAGGGTATCTGCTGACCTTACGATCAAGCTTCTCTCTTCGCCGTTAATGTTAAGCACTATTCCCGCCATCTCATTATATGCTGTCATCTTCCTTCACCATCCAGTGTTTCCAGTATATTTCCCAATAAATTTCTTAATACAAACCTCTTATACTCGGCGGAGCCCTGAATGTTGCCCCAAATAGGAGCCGGCAGGTTATCTATCGCCTGCTCTATCCTTTGCTCCTTTGAAATGGTTTTATTGTTTATATCCTTCTCCATCTTTATAGATCTGAAAGGGAAAGGGCTGACTCCGCTGAATGCCATCCTGATGTTATTATCCTTTTTTAATGCAGCCATACTTATTAAAGGATAGCCTGTTTTTCCCTGCTTGGTTTTCTTTATACATATGCAGGGCAAAGTGGAGTAGCTCATGTCAGTTATCAACCCGACGAGCAATTCACCTTCTTCCAATTGAAGCCTTTGCTTAAAAGCCTGATTTATCGGAGCCTTCCTTTTACCTTTTTTCCCATATATAACTACATTGCTTTCAGCAATTAGATGGCCTAAAACCGCTTCTTTATACATAATTTTACCACAGATATTTCCACCTACCGTTATCTTGTTGCGTGCCGTATGATCCGCGGCAAAGTCTGCAGTCTTGCTTATAAACGGAACAAGTTTGTTATCTGCTATGTGGGTAAGCGTAACTGCTGCTCCTATTACCAGTTGATTGTCTGTTACTCCATATACATTACACTCAGGAATATCTTTGATATCTATTACTGCCTTTGTAAATATATCATTTCTTCTGGCCATTGTGATAATTTCCGTACCGCCCGAATAATACAAGGGCTTCTTATTACTCTTACTGAGTTCACCATACAGCTTTACTGCCTCCCCTAATGAATCAGGCTTATAGTATTCAAAATCAAATGCTATCATATAATCCCCCCTCTTTTGTTCTCCAAATGAGTTCAGGAATTAACGGCAATTGGTTAAGGGGAACCTGCGCCGCTCGCGACAGACTGTTTGCAAGTGCTGCCGGCATCCCGATCACGCCATGCTCTCCAATCCCTCTTGCGCCATATGGCCCTTCCATATGCGGAGTCTCAACAAAATCCACAAGATAATTCGGGTCCTCTCCGAACCTGTTAACTCTATATGTCCTAAATTGCTTGTTCTGAACAACACCCTTCTCAGTAAACAAAAATTCTTCTCTGCCGGCAAAGCTTAACCCCATATTCATACCGCCCATGATCTGTCCCCTTGCCTGTCCCGGATTAATAACCTTACCGGCATCCACAACACAAGCCGCCTTAATAATTCTATACGTATATTCCTTCCTATCAAACTCCACTTCAACCGCGGCTGCCCCCACATTCCATTCCGGACCCGGATTGCCTTTGCCGGTTTCAGGGTCTAGCTCCGTCATATTTTCTATAACATAGCTTCCTCTTCCGATAACCTGCCCTCCAATTGCTTTTCCATACTTATTCGTATGTCCGAATAAAATGCTGTTAACCTCTATTCCCTTTTGCGGGTAGGTACTTATAAATACTCTTCCCCCACCGATTTCCAGCTCAGCCGGTGAGCTTTCCAGAACAACAGCAGCTATTCCCAACAGTTGATCAATGGCATCATCAGCAGCCCTCAAGACTGCCCTGCCAACAAGTAAAGTTGTTCTGCTTGCAGCTGTTTTCCAGTGATCTGGAGCAGTTTGCGTATTAACATCTATTTTTACATGAATTTTATCTACATCGATTTTCATTTTTTCCGCTAATATCTGTGCCAAAGTCGTTTTAGTCCCCTGCCCTATTTCAACGGCAGGACAAATAAGGTTTATACTTCCATCCGGGTTAAAGGTTATTATAGCTCCCCCGCCTGCATCAACAGGTGTATTTGAATTCTTCCAAAAGCAGCTTACGCCTGTTGCCCTCACTTTATTTTCGTCAACATCTGCTATTTCTCTTCCTCCGGATTGTATTAATTCAGTCAATTTTTGTATGCACATCGGTAAGTTGCCCAAATTGCTTCTGTTCAACAAAGTCTGGGTGGCACTGGTATCTCCCGGCAAAATTGCATTCATTAATCTTAATTCTAAAGGATCTATTCCAAGCTTATCAGATAACATATCCATGGTCCTATCGATTGCAAAAGTAAGCTCAGAATGTCCAAAGCCTCTGAAGGCTGCCGCATTGGGATGATTTGTATACATGCATAATGAATCGCACCATACATTTTCAATATTGTACGGCCCTGTACAGTCTACCCCCGCTGCCCTGCTTATAATTACCGCCCTGTCTGAGTATGCGCCCCCGTCAAACAAATAAGTTATCTCTGCTGCAGTGAGTTTCCCTGTTCTTGTGCATCCAAGCTTGACCTTGGCATCGAGACCTATATGAACCGGAGCTGTAACCAAATCTTCTTCCCTTGTATCCGTAAGCTTGACTTGTCTTCCGCCAACTGCCCTTGAGCACAAATAAGCGATAGGCTCCAGGAATACAGATGTTTTTCCGCCATAAGCCCCACCTACCAGGGGTACATTGACAATAATCTTGCCTGAATCGATATTAAACAAAAGACTTAAAAGCTTTTTAATATTAAAGGGTGCCTGAGAAGAAGAATAAATGATGACCCTGCCATCCGGCAGTATTTCTGTTCTTGCACACCTTGTTTCCATAGCAGCATGGTCTGAAGGCGGGAAGGAAAAGCTTGCTTCCACAGTTACACTGCTTTCACTCCAACCCTTGCTTATATCACCTTTTCTAATTTTTGTTCTGTTAGCTATATTTGTGCCTGCCACCGGAAAAACTTCATCTATAAGCTTATATTGACTAAGATTTTCATGAACCAGTGGAGCATCCTTTCTCAAAGCTTCACTTGGGGAATTCACCACTTCTAAAGGTTCATATTCCACCCTTATCAACTGAGCTGCTCTTTCAGCTTCAGCCTCAGTATCCGCAACCACAACCGCTACCGGTTCACCATTGTATCTCACTTTATCCATCGCGATTAAGGGTCTGTCAAGAATAGTAGAGCCGATAAGCTGCGGATAATATTGCCCTGTTATCACAGCTCTGACTCCGGAAGCTTTTAATGAACTTTCATATTCAATAGACGTTATTTTTGCATGAGCATAAGGGCTTGTAACCATTCGTGCATGTAAAAGCCCTGGAATTTCATAGTCATTAGTATATTTTGCCATACCCGTTACTTTGTCTAAAGCCTCTTTCCTCTGCACACTTTTACCCAGCACTTTTAAACTATGCATAATTTGCTCCTTGAATTAATATTCTTTTACTTTTATATATATTTTTATTTTTTTATTATTATGATTTTGGTCAAATCTTTACATCCTAAAAAACACAAAGCCCATTAACCTTTGCGTCTGGCATTCATTCCTTAAATACATATTGTTCATAATTAATCAGAAACTACTTCACATATTAACTTCCGATAAGAAACAAAATACCTTATGTAATTTAATTTAAAGAGAGGTGTAGAAAATGACAGTTCAAAGTGACTTGAAAAAAGCTATAGCAGCAGCTGAAGCTGCAAAAGGTACTTATGCAATGGCAGCTGAAGCTACTGAAGATCAATCAGCAAAACAAAAGTACCAAGAAATGAGTGCAGACATGGATAAGCATCTGGAGTTTTTAAGCAGCCGTGGGCAGTACCTTGATAGTAACAATAGTTTGAATCAACAACAGCAAGGATAGTAATGAGAGTAAGTGCATATTAAGTACAAAACAAAACCGCAACATTAGGTTTCGCCTAACTTTGCGGTTATTTTTTCTTTTATGGCGGAGAGAGAGGGATTCGAAGCCGGGTGGCCGGCAGCCATACTTGGTTAGTGGGTTTTGGTGCTTTTCCGGCAATCCAAATTTCTTGTCCATACTCACTAATCGGCCATTCTTTGAGGGTTCTCACCCTCTCTCACTCAAAAATCAAAAAACCACAACGCCCGGATACCCAAGACATTGTGGCAATATATTCATAATGGCGGAGAGAGAGGGATTCGAACCCTCGGACCGCGTTAACAGTCACACGATTTCCAGTCGTGCGCCTTCGACCAACTCAGCCATCTCTCCATTAATTGAGCTGTTGCTCGTACTTAAGTATTATACTAAATACCATGATAAATATCAACAGGTATTTGTTTGCTGTTTTCATATTTTTTGTGTAAAATGAATGGATTGGCTTAAAGCTGGCAATTTTCATAATGAGGCTGTATCCTGCAAGCAGGTTATATAGGTTTCCTCAACTGTAAAAATACTTCAATCCCAGGCCTTTATATGATAAAGTATTTATATCAATAAACAAAATCTTTTTAGTAAAAACCAAAAAGTTTCCGTATATATAATATATGAAATACAGCCAAAAGGCATACGACAGATGAGAGGGAAAATGCGATGAAATTCACGATCGACAAGACACTTGTAAAATATAGTATCTATATAATAGTCCTGGCGACCATACTGTATGTCATTTATAGGATAGTGTCCAACCTGGAACTGATCCTGGGCACCATAATGGGGGCTTTGTCAGGGTTCCTTTCTGTGCTGACTCCGCTTATCATTGCCCTGCTGCTGGCATATCTGCTTCATCCCATAGTCTGCTGGATAGAAGAGCATATAATGAACAGCAAGCGTTTTTCGAGGTTCAACGGCAAAAATCCTGATAAGCATCAGAAGCTGAAGCGTACTCTCAGCGTCCTGCTTACATACATACTGGTTCTTGGGTTGATCGTGCTGCTGCTTTACAGCACCTATGCCATGATTGGCGGGCAGATAAGCAGGCAGGTGGATCTGAATGCGGTCATCAGCTCAATATCCAGCTACTCTGAAAGGTACAACCAGATATTTGAGCAGATGAAGGCCTGGCTGGAGAACAGCGGTCTGTCGGATAACCTGAAGGAACAGCTTATAACTACCGTAGAAAGCGTAAATACACTGCTGGGCTCTGCAATTACTAATTCCTTCGAGCAGATAAGGAAATTCGGAAGCAATATGGTCAATATAGTCCTGGGCCTTATACTTGCCTTCTATCTACTCAAGGATCTGGACTTTTTCAAAAAGCTTTACAACGATACCATGTCTGTACTGATAAAAAGGAAGGATAACCGCAAGCTGAAAAACCTTTTCAAGGATATCAATTTCATTATCTCAAACTTCATAAGGGGACAGCTGCTGGATGCGCTGATCGTCGGCATACTGTGCTCCATAGGGCTGTCGCTCATCCGACTGGACTTTGCGGTACTGATCGGTATGACTGCGGGTATATCCAATGTGATCCCTTACTTTGGCCCTATAATCGGCTCGATACCTGCGGTCATAGTAGGACTGCTCAGCGGAGACCCAATGAAGGCGCTGCTGGCAGTCGTCGTTCTGGTACTAGTGCAGCAGATAGACAGCACCCTTATCTCCCCCAGGGTGGTGGGAGACAGTGTGGGGCTGCATCCGCTCTTCGTAATGCTGTCCATCATCATAGGCGGCGCATATTTCGGACTATGGGGGATGTTGCTGGCAGTACCTACAGCGGCGATAATAAAGATGTTTCTTATCCGTTGGATGGAGGAAAGAAAAGGCGTAGAGCAGTAAGCTCTACGCTTTTAATATTTTGTTTATGGCATCCACCGCATAGTTTATCTCTTCCATGGTATTGAAATGGCTGAAGCTGAAGCGTACTGTTCCCTGGGGGAAGGTCTCCAGTGTCTTGTGGGCAGACGGGGCGCAGTGCAGTCCGCACCTGGTGGCGATACCATACTGGCTGTCCAGCAGGTAGGATATCTCCGCATTGTCCCTCTCTGTGAAATCCAGTGAAACCACTGCCGTCCGTCCTTTTGTATCCTTCAAGCCTGCAAGCCTCACAGCCTTCAATCCGGATACTCCTTCTATAAATGTCTTCGTAAGCTCTAGCTCCCTGGCGTATATATTGTTCAAACCCTCTTCTTCCAGGTATTTCAGTGCTGCATTGAGCCCGAATATTCCCGGCAGGTTGGGTGTTCCCGCTTCAAATTTGTCAGGCAGGTAGTCCGGCTGCTCCTCGCTGTCCGAGAAGCTCCCTGTTCCTCCTGTTATGTATGGCTCCATGGCTTTAGCCAGTTTGTCGCCCACTATAAAGCCGCCTATGCCCTGAGGCCCCATAAGCCCCTTGTGGCCTGTAAAGGCAATGGCTCCCTCATTCAGCTCCCTGAAATCCAGCTCCAGGACCCCGGCGCTCTGGGCTGAGTCTACTATCAATTCTATCCCTCTGTCCCTGCAAAGCTTCGCCACCTGGTAAACCGGCATTATGGTCCCACATACGTTGGAGGCATGGGTCATTATGACTGCTTTGGTGCTGCTCCTTATTTCCTTCTCCATATCCTCCGGTCTCAGCCTACCTGCTATATCACACTGCACTCTGGAAAATTCAACACCTATAGCCTTTAGCTGTGTCAGCGGCCGCATGACCGCGTTGTGCTCCATGGAGGTCACTATGCAGTGGTCTCCCGGCTTCAACAGCCCCTTCAGTATGAAGTTCAGGCTCTGGGTTATATTCTGGGTGAATATGACATTCTCCGGCTTGTTATAGTTGAAAAGCCCGCACAGCCGCTCCCTGGTGTCAAATACTGTCTCCTCTGCTGAAAGAGAGCTTTTGTACACGCCTCTTTTCACATTACAGCCTATATCCTCTATGAAATGCCTGACTGCCTCTCCCGTCCCCGGCGCTTTGGGATACAGGGTGGCGGCATTGTCCATATATACTCTGTCCATTCGATCACTCTCCTAATTGTATTGTAATATATCCCAAAGGTTTTCACTATTGATATTATCAATAACTGAGCCCGCCTCCATATATTTTATCAATTACTAATTTGTGAAAAATTTAATTATAATAGTTTA
>CAZNMO010000008.1:0-22627 GCA_964574195.1 uncultured Clostridiaceae bacterium
GGAACATTTATGAGCCTTTGGAAACAGAATACAGCGAAGAGAGGCTCCAAAATCCGTGGGCTGAGCAAGGATGCGAAGCCAGCATATACCGACAGGAGGTCGGGTTATATGCGTTAGGATTTTGGGGCCTATCGAGCGCATATTCTGTCCAAAGCTTGTACTGTGTGAGTCGATATACAAGTCCAGTGCTTCTTCTTTACTTTACAGACCCCTACATGAAGGAAATCCCCCCGTTGTGTCGAATTAGAAATACAACAGAATGATCCGGAGGATGCTCACCATGGATATTACTTTACAAAGCGCCAGAGCCATAATCAACGCACTCAAAAATGGAGTTGTACCCGATGAGAACCTCGAGCTTCTTTGTGTCAGCAGAACAAAGGAGCTGCTGGAGTTTTCCAGATGCTTTGAAATCGTATCGGAAGGCGGCGGCACAGTCAAATTCCTCAATGGAGAATATGGCTCGGGAAAATCCTTCCTGCTCAATGTGATCAAACAAAATGCCGTCAAAAGTAATTTCGTCGTTTCCAGGATACAGGTGGATAGAAGCTTCAGGTTCAACAATCCTGAGCATTTATATTACCATATCATGCATAACCTTACCCTCAATGTTACCGGCAAGGCTGTAACCAGCTTTGAGAGTATTTTTGACCTTTGGGTATCGAAGCTGCAGGAGTACGATGACAGCAAGCAGGCAGCTGATGATATAAATCGTGTTATTGTCGCCCTTACCAGGTATAACGGCTCCTTTGCACGTGCCTTCCTGGCATATATAAAGGCAAGGGTGGGAAAGGACAGGATCCTGTCTGATGCCATTGCCTCATGGCTGATGGGGGAAAAGAACATCCCCGCAAACCTCAAATCGAAATTTGAAGTTATCGGAAACGTTGATCGTCTGAATTCAACAGACTTTCTCAAAGCCTTCATTGAACTTTTGAAGCTGCTTGGCTATAACGGGCTTATAGTACTTGTTGATGAGCTTGAGCTGATAACAGGAGAAAGAGTGGATATAAGAAGGGCTTCCCATGAGAATCTCCGGAGCCTTATAGATCTGTGCTGCTCAGGAGAATTGGGCGGGTGTATGTTTGTCTTTGCAGCGACCAATGAGTTTTTTGAAAATCCGGAGAAGGGTATCCGTACCTACGAGGCTCTGGCTCAAAGGCTTGGAGATGCCATAGACAAATCCAATGCGGCCATGCATGACGTGAGACAGCCCATAATAAGGCTTCAGAAGCTCAGTGTGGACGAATTCCAGGAGCTAACCGACAGAGTGATAGATATCTACAAGCTGCTGTACAGTTTTGAACCCCGAACCACCAATGAATCCATAAGAAGCTGGACCTTCATATCCTGTAAGAAATTCGGTGCCAGGATATCCGAGCTGAGCATTAGGGAATACCTGACAAAGCTTATAGAGGTACTGGACATTATGGAGCAGCACCCCGAGAACAAGCTATTCTCCTCGGAGCTGAAGGCTGTGAGAAAAGGTGATACTGAGGTTTATATAAACAACAGCAGCAACAAATAGCAAACATGAAAAAAGGCCGGTTGATTTCTCAACCAGCCTTATTTTTATGCTAATGTGCCGCTGCCCCAAGGTAAGCATTCTTTACTTCCGGATTAGCCAGCAACTCGGCACCAGTTCCTGTCATTGTAATACGGCCGGTCTCCATGACAAAAGCCTTATCAGCAATATGAAGTGCCGCATTGGCGTTCTGCTCTATAAGCAGTATGGTAACACCCTGTTTGTTAACTTCCTTTATTATACTAAAGATATCCTTAACTATGAGAGGCGCAAGTCCAAGTGAGGGCTCATCCATCATCATAAGCTTCGGCCTTGACATAAGTGCTCTGCCAACCGCAAGCATCTGCTGCTCACCGCCTGACAGTGTACCTGCCAGCTGCCAGGTCCTCTCCTTAAGTCTTGTGAACAGGGAAAAGACCCATTCCATATCTTCCTCGATACCTTTTTTGTCATTCCTGCAGTAAGCCCCTACTTTAAGGTTTTCAAGGACCGTAAGATTCGGGAATATCCTTCTTCCTTCCGGAACAAGAGCTATACCGTGATTTACCATGTCCTGGGTCTTTAGATCAAGAAGGTTCTTTCCCAGGTAGCTTATGGAACCCTGCTTGGGCTTTACAAGTCCCATTATGGACCTTAATGTCGTGCTCTTACCGGCACCATTGGCACCTATCAGAGATATTATCTTTCCCTCTTCAACCTCAAGGCTGATTCCCTTGAGCGCCTCGATACCACCATAAGCAACAACCAGATCATTGATCTTAAGCATCCTCTTCCACCCCCAGATACGCTTCTATTACTCTTTGGTTATTCTGGATCTCATAGGGGTTGCCCTTTGCTATGGTGATTCCATATTCCATAACATAGATCCTGTTTGATATACCCATAACAACCTGCATGTGATGCTCTATAAGGAATACAGTAAGGTCGAATTCGTCTCTTATCTGCTTGATAAATACTGTCAGATCGTCACTTTCCTTTGGGTTCATACCGGCTGCAGGTTCATCCAGCAGAAGTATCTGTGGATCCGTTGCCAGAGCCCTCGCAATTTCCAGTCTTCTTTGTTGCCCATATGGAAGTGAGCTGGATTTTTCATCCTTAAGATCAGCCAGTCCGACCTTTTCCAGGAGATTCACGGATTTTTCAACCATCTGCTTCTCTTCTCTCCTGTATCTTGGAAGCTTTAATATGGCTTCAAAAACATTCGATTTGAGACGGAGATGATTTGCTATAAGAACATTGTCCAGAACACTCAGGTCTTTGAAAAGCCTTATGTTCTGAAATGTCCTTGCTATACCCAGTCCTGTTATCTGGTCAGGCCTGCTGCCTGTAATATCCTTTTCATTGTATACTTCCTTGCCATCGGCTACGCTCTTTCTGTTGAGTATTACCTTGCCTTTGGTAGGAGTATAAACGCCGGTTATCATGTTGAAGGCTGTTGTCTTTCCGGCTCCATTCGGTCCAATCAAAGCAACTATTTCGCCCTTGTTCAACTCCAGGTTAAATTCCTTAACAGCGGTCAATCCGCCAAATTGCATCGTAATATTATCTGTTCTCAGTATATTCATTATTTGTTACCTCCCTTTGACAGAGGTTTTCTGCTAAACATCCCCAATAGCTTATCCCAGCTGAATTCCCTTGTTCCCATAAGTCCAGTCCTGAAGAACAGAACCACGAGCATCAGGAGTACTGAGAAAACAACCATTCTTAGACCGGGAAGGGCTGGTATTCCGGGTATCATAGCCTCGTCAAGGAACCTCAGTGCCTCTTGAGCGATAGTGATTATAAAGGCTGAGATGATTGTTCCGGTAACACTTCCCATACCGCCAAGCACGATGATAAGGAGAATGTTGTATGTTGTTGTGAACCTGAACATTAGCGGGTCAATAGCACCAATAAGGTTGCTCATGAGTCCCCCGCCTATACCTGCGAAAAATGCTCCGATTACGAAGGACATTATCTTATGCTTGAACAGGTAAATCCCCATGCTTTCAGCTGCTATTTCGTCTTCCCTTATTGCCTTGAAGGCTCTTCCATAGCTGCTGTTTATAAGGCTGAGCAGGATTACAACAGTAAATATTGCAAGTCCAAAGCTCCACCAAAGATTTGTAGTAAGAGGTATACTCTTGAGTCCGAGGGCCCCATTTGTCAAATTCTGAAGGTTTGTAAATACGACCCTGATAATTTCACCAAAGCCCAGGGTTGCAATCGCAAGATAGTCACCCTTGAGTCTCAGTACAGGTGCGCCAATCAGAAATGCCGCCAATGCAGCCAGCAAGCCCGCCAATATCAATGAAGGCAGGAAAGGCATTACGAGATTCCTGAGCGGTGCTACCAGTGGCTGCATGAAGAAGTTCATTTCCTTAGTAGCAACAGGCATTGTGATCAATGCTGTAGTATATGCGCCGATGCACATGAAGCCGGCATGTCCAAGGGAGAACAGTCCAGTAAAGCCGTTGATCAGGTTCATGCTGAGACCGAGTATCGTATATATTGCGCAAAGGTTAAGTATTCTTAATTTGTAGGAATCGAGGAAATTGTCGGCGGTGGCCATAAATACTCCAAGTAAAATCAGTGCGGCTATTGTTAAAATTGTATTTCTCTTCATAGTTACACCTTCTCCGATATTTTTTCTCCCATTAAGCCGGTTGGCTTGAAGAGGAGTACCAATATTAACAGAATAAAGCTGAAGGCGTCTCTGTAACCGGAAAGTGCAGGAAGGAATGCTACCAGCATTATCTCTCCTATACCCAGTATGAAGCCTCCGATTACCGCACCTGCAGTATTACCTATACCACCAATAACCGCCGCTATAAAGCACTTGATTCCAGGCATAACGCCCATCAAAGGGAGTATACTTGGGAACTTGAGTCCCCACATGAGACCACCTACAGCTGCCAATAACGATCCTATTCCAAAAGTGAAGGAAATAGTCTTGTTTACATTGATACCCATGATTTTAGCAGCTTCCATATCCTTTGATACAGCCCTCATGGCCATACCACTTTTTGTCTTGTTGATCAGATACATCAGTATAAACAATAAAATTACTGTTACGATAGGAATCATGAAGGTCAGCTTCTGGATCATAACGCCGCCTATCTGTACCATATCAGTGAACATCGGTATCTGAGGGAAAGTCTTCGGTCTTCCTCCAAATATAACTGTAGCGAGGTTTTCCAGAAGATATGAAGCACCTATCGCAGATATAAGTATGGAGATTCTTGGAGCTTCCCTTATGGGCCTGTAAGCAAGTGCCTCAACAGTAATACCCAGTGCTCCTGTAAGCACGATTGCAACAATGAAGGATAAATACCATGGCATACCGAAGGTCAAAACTCCGTAAAAGGCACAATATACCGCCATCATGAAAATATCACCATGAGCAAAGTTTATCAGCCTGAGGATACCGTAAACCATTGTATAACCAATCGCAATCAGTGCGTAAAGGCTTCCAAGGGATATACCATTAGCCAAATGCTGTAAAAACATTTCTAATGCCATATATACACCACCTAAGTTAAAATATATCGGCTCTTGCAGCCTATTTGTGGCTAATGCCACCCAAATAAAAAATTTCCTATAAAGCCATAATCAGTTAAAAACCTGTCATAAAACGCACTTCCTCCCATAAAGGGAGGAAATGCATTTTATGATACTATCTATTCAACACATATGGGGAAGGTTGAATCATATACCTTTACCTATTTCTGTGGTTCTATAACGTCCATAAATGTGAATTTGCCGCCTTTAACTGTCTTTATAACAGCGCTCTTAACAGCGTTTCTGTTTTCATCGAAGTTAACAACACCTGCTGCACCCTGGAAATCCTTTGTTGCAAGGAGAGCCTTGTGGATGCTTGCTGAGTCAGCAGCACCAGCTGCTTCAATAGCCTTGTATATTACAAGGTAAGCGTCATAACCGAGAGCTGTAACAGCTGCCGGCTCTTTTCCGCCGTATTCAGCCTTGTAAGCGTCGATAAGCTTTGTGGATTCAGCTGTGATCGGCTTTTCTGATGCAAAGAATGTTGAGAATACTACATCTTCAACAGCTTCTCCGCCGATTTCTATGAATTCAGGAGCTTCCCAAGCATCGCCACCGATGATAGGAGTCTTTATTCCCAGCTGTCTTGCCTGTTTGATAACAAGTGCTGATTCTGTGAAGTTACCAGGAGCAAATATAACGTCAGGATTCATTGACTTTATGTTTGTAAGCTGAGCTGTGAAGTCCTGGTCCCCTGTGTTATAGTTTGCAACTGCGATTATGCTGTTTTCATCGCCTGTGAGCTTCTTGAAGTTGTCTGTGAAGAACTTTGCAAGGCCAACAGCGTAGTCACTTGAAACTTCCTGTATTATAGCTGCTTTCTTAGCACCCAGCTTGTTGAAAGCATAGTTTGACATAACTGTTCCCTGGAATGGGTCTATGAAGCAAACTCTGAAGTAGTAGTCATTGCCCTGTGTAACGAGAGGATTTGTGCAGGATGTACCCATTGCTGGAACCTTTGCATTTCTAACAGCATCTCCAGCTGCCATTGAAAGTGAGCTTCCCCAGCTTCCTATGATTGCTGAAACCTTATCTTTTTCAATAAGTCTTGCTGCAGCTGTAGCTGCTTCAACTTTATCTGACTTGTTGTCAACTACAACAAGCTCGATCTTCTTTCCGAGAACTTCTGGATACAGCTTGTTGGCAAGCTTTATACCTTCAAGTTCCAACTGTCCGCCGCCTGCATTAGCACCTGTCAATGGTTCAAAAACACCTATCTTTATTGTGTCGCCTGCTGCAGGAGCTGCCGGTTCTCCAGCCGGTGCCTTGCTTGCGCACCCTGTAAGTACCAGAGACAAAGACATAACAAGTATTAAAGTTAAGGATAACACCTTTTTCATACTATTCCTCCTTCTCATTTTACAAATTGTTTACTATATAGCCCTTCCCCATTCGAGCTATCGAATTTATCCTTCTATTTCCTTTTCTTTTCACCCCCTCGTTTTGTATCACTTTTCTGACATGAATCACTTTTCTGACATTAATCAGTATAAAAAAAACTAAGTACAGTATACCCCGTGGAGATAATCTGCAGCTTAGAATCACCAAATCATCACAATCAATATTTTCTCACTCATAAAAAAATAAAAATAATACAACAAATAAATAAAAAACGTTGGTTTATATATACACTTATAACTATTGGTTCTATACAAATAATATAATATAATGCAATGATAGTCAAACTTTTTTCGTTTCCCAGCTTAACCCAAATTTACTATTTGTCCACGGCATGCGGACAGAACCCCATATCAAGGATTTCTTCAGAATACGCCGCAAAGAAAAAAGCCGCATGAGCGGCTTTAAACGTGTTATCACAGCAGGAACATCGCAACAATCGTTGTGACAATAAGCCCTATAACTACAGGCTTCAAGTTCCTTCGAGCCAGTTCAAAGGGGTCGACCCCGCATATGGCTGCCGCAGGTATTACAGCCCAGGGTATCAGAGTACCTCCACCTACCCATATGGCTGCTATCTGCCCCATTGCAGTAAGGGTAGCTGCTCCTCCACCGATGACTATAGAAAACAGCTTGGCGATAGACCCTGCAAGGGAGATACCGGAAAAGCCCGAACCGTCAAGGCCGGTTATGGCACCGACCGCTGTAGCTGTAACGGCAGCAATGCCCTTATTCAACGGTACCGCTCCGGCAAGGGCGATGCCAAGATCATTTACGAGGCCGTTGGAGCCTTCAGGAAGCACTTTGCCGAAAATATCTACTATAGCCGAATCCCCAAGGTAGAAGAAAGCGGCAATGGGAATAACAGGGCCGAATACCTTGAAGCCAAACTGCAATCCCTCGATCAGGTGCTGTGTGATTTTTCCCAACGGGTCACTTTTGTAGGCAGAGCAAGCTATGATCATCAGTATCAGTATAGAAGTACCACCAATGAGCGCTGTCGCATCTCCCCCCTGGAGCTTTGCAACATACATTATCACTATGTCTATTGCAAAGAGGAAGGGCACCAAAGCTGCAAGCGCCTTTTTCGTTGTAGCCTTCAGCACTTTCATTTCAGCTTTTTGCTCGCTGTTTTCAACTGCTGTATCAGTTTTTACAACAGCCTCCACCTTAAGCGCACCGGATTTCAAATCCTTTTGCAGGAGCCAGAAGGCAGCGACTGTTGTAACAACACCCATCACAATTACCAACGGCACACTTGCCGCCACTACCTCAGAGACAGCTATCCCTGCGCCATCAGCTGTCAGCTTTGGCGCTCCCTGGATTATAAAATCTCCTGATAATGCAATGCCGTGCCCGAAAAGGTTCATAGCCACAGCCACTCCCATGGCAGGAAGCTTTGCCTTAATGGCAACAGGCAGGAGTACTGCTCCCATTAGTGCTACGGCAGGTGAGGGCCAGAAGAACCAGGATATGACCATCATCAGTATTCCTATGGTCCAATAGGCAAGAGTTGGTGTGCGTATAAGCCTGGTAAAGGGGCTTACCATTACCTCATTGATCCCCGCCCGCATCAGCACTCCGCTCATTCCGTAGATTATTGAAATTACAAGTATCGTACCCAGCAGCTCCTTTATGGCGTATGCAAAGCTGTTGAATACACCTGTGACTGAAGCAGTGAGCGAGGAGGTTGCTATGAATCCCAGCACCAGGATTCCTGCAATACAAATGAAGCTGGTATCCTTTCTCATTACAATGAATGCAATTACAAGCAGTATGAAAATCAAGTACACCCAATGTAAAGCGCTAAGTGTAATTCCCATTGAAACTCCTCCCAAAAAATCGAATTACTACACAATATGCAGGAGGCTTTAATCAGGAACTTGATCAATATGGCACATTTGCAGAATTATGCGGCGTAAAAAGGAACGGCCTAAGCCGTTCCCTGTTCCTAATAGCAATAGAAGCTGTCTATTCTTCTCAGATCGATCCCGAAATACACCCACCTGAAGCCGTTCCATCTCCAGCCGGCTACGGAGCGTCTGCCCACAAAGCTAAGCCAAGCCCAGAACTCCCTGCCATTGTCAAGCACCAGATAAACGAACCTGTTTCTGCACCTTCTTATGGCTCCCGGATCAATGGCTTTTGCTCCAATGCCCTGCTGTTGCTTGAGATTGGGCTTCATGGAAGGCGGTGGTCCTGATGGCGGCCCACCTGAAGGACCTCCACCGGGCCCTCCTCCAGGCCCTCCAGGTTTCCCGGGTCCTCCTGGGGGCTTTGGAAACTGAGGCCCTCCAGGGCCGAATATCGGTGGACGCTGCCTATAGAACGGACAATCCTCGCACTCTTCATTATCAAACTCGAAATCGTCCCTTTCTTCATCATCATACATATGCACTCACTCCAATACACACATTTGATATCAGTATATGCATGAGGCATGTCCTTGGTTCTGAAAAATATGCAGCCGGGCTGTCCTTCCGCCCGGCTGTTTAATTATATCTTAAAGCCTTCTATAAACTCGATCCCCACACCATTGGGGTCATTTACAAATATGAACCTGGCCCCTCCCGGTACACCCATAGGCCCCCTTGCCACCGGCACCTGCTTTTCCTTCAGCATCGCCATAGTCTCGTCAAGGCTGTTTACAATAAAACCGATGGATACATTTCCGTTGATGTTGCTCTCTCCTTCTCCCGGGTGGGTTATAAGCTCCACTGCATTTCCATCCTCGTCCTTCAGGAACATTATGTCAATTCCCGGCTGAGGGCTGAATCTTGTGGTTTCCTTTAAGCCCAATATATCCTTATAGAACTTCGCCGACTCCTCTATATTCTTAACCGATACAGTAACAAATCCGTACTTCATATATACTCTCCCTTCTTTAGGCTGCTATATTATTTTCAACCGTTTTTACTTTAATATACCTTGTAAGTGCCAGGTTACCCATTGCTAGGAAGGCTCCCAGCACAAAAACATATTCATAGCCGAAGGCATTCCACACCAGGCTGCCCAGCCAGGGCACCACCATGGAGACCATATGGTCTATACTGAGCCCCATGGAAAGTGTCGGGGACACATCCTCAGGAATGACCGCGATCTTCTTGAGATATGTGGCTCTTGCCATGCTTGTGGCATTCAAAAGCTGGTCTATCACATAGCAGGCACATATCATAATTAGCGCTGCCCCCTCTATACCCATGATTCCTGACAGGTTTTCCGCGGAAGCATAGCCTGCACATATGACTATCAGCACTATGGCTTCAAACGCAAGGACAAAACGTTCGCCCTTCTTGTCTATCATATCTCCCACAAAGGGTTTTACGATAATGCCAAGGCCTGCGATAAAAAAACCAAGTATTGCAAAGGTGCTTACCCCCTGGCTGAAAACCTTTATAAGCACCCATGGCCCAAAGGTCAGGAATATCTGCTTCCTTGCCCCATACAGCACGTTAAGCCAATAAAACAGTGTATATTCCTTCCTGAAAACCAGCTTCTTCCCTTTGTTCTTTGGCCTGTTGGGTTTCATAAAAAGTATAAGCATTCCTGAGCAGATCAAGGCAAAAGCACCTACGGTAAAAGCGATACTGTAATTGACCTTGACATACCTGAATATAAGGGCAGTGATCAGGCTGGTCCCCAGGTAAGCAGCCGTATTGAGGCCATTTATCCTTCCCAGTACCTTTCCGAGCCCTCCGCCCTCCGCCAGGTTCATCCCTATGCTGTTTGACATGGGCATGAATAGGTGCGTTCCCATGCTGTACACCGTCATCCAAGACATCATGACATAGAAGTCCGGTGAGAGGTAGCCAAGTCCCAGGAGTCCAAAAGCAGCCAATATATTGGCAATAGAGGCTATTCTTACATCGCCCAGGAAAAGCAGTGCCCCGGAAACAAAGACCACCAGGAAGCCCGGAAGCTCTCTGGGAAATTCCAGTATTGTCCTTTGAGACACAGTTAGGTGAAAGGTATCGTTCAGATAATTGTTAAAAACTGATGCATCAATGCTTTGACTTACTCCAACAAATGCGCTTGCAAGTATAAACAGTATCAAATCCCTTTTCTTCAATTTATAACCCCCATATTATCATAAGGCATGCTCCTGAAATGATCCCAGACATTATTTCAGCTCCTGGTAGCCAGTATCTTGTCTTCCATTTCATGCAGTTCTGCAACCTCCTGCTCATTCAGCCTTGACAGTATCTCTCCCCTGTATTTGACGCCAAGAAGATGCCTTACTTTGATGCCCTCATCCTCTGCCGCATCCGACCAGTTCAGCTTTTTCCTGTTGAAATACAGATCATAGTCCACGATCCTTGTTCCATCATCCAGCAGTTCAAGGCCAAGCAATATTTTCTTTATGTATATTGGATCATAATAGCTGAAAAATCTTACCCTGTATATCTCGACCGACATCATTGGCCTCGGATAATCCTTGCCCCAGGATTCACCCAATACAATGCCCAGCTCCAGCCACTCCACAATATTGATAAGCCTCTCATAGTGGAGCTTATATTCGCTGTATCTGTCAAATATTCTTATCTCCATCTCATACCAATCCCTGTTGCCCAGGCCGCTGTTAAGGTATTTCAGCGCACGGGATCTGAGGTCTCTCTTCAGCGGGGTATATTTTTCTCTTACAAACAATGCCTTTCTGTAAACATCCCTCTTAAAGCTGATATTCCTGTGCAGAGGTTTTTCTGTGATAGCCACCACTGTACCAGTCTCATTATATGAGCTGAGGATTTCGTTGAAATCGCCCACGACGCAATCATATTCGCTTTTGATCACATCAATTACCTTTTCCATATCTCCCATTGCCCTGAGTATAATTATCCTGGTAGCGATACGGGATCGTCTTACAAGCCCAGCCTTACCGTCATTCAAAAGATTGCAGAGTATGACATCAGGTTCCTCTTCTATAAGGATTGCATCGTCATACTTATACAGATCGACTACTTCAGTGATTTTGTCAATGAGGAAAATGATCGTATGCTCCTCTCCCGCTTTCTCAAATACATCCTCATAGTAATCAGTACTTGCGTTCCTTTGCTGAATAAAGTACTCCCTTAGCTCTTCAGTGCTGCTGCTTTCAAAAAGCAATATCTTTGGGCCACCCCTTACAAGACTAAGCATTGATACCCCTCCTCAAATATTCTACAAGCCTATCTTGTGCCTTCCCAGCCTCTCATCGTCAGTTCCCTGAGGATAGCAAAGGCTGGTACATTCTCCGGATTCAAGACCTATTATATTTATATAGGAGATCCCATTAAAATATAATTTGTCATCAACTCTTCCGGTCTTAAGCTCCAGATTATGTCCGAACAGGTTATACTGTGAAGGCTCCTCCAGGATGCCTTCGGGAAAATGACTCACCCGGAAACTCTGCCCTTCTATCTCTACGGTTTCTGCTCCTGTGATTATACAGCAGCCTTTGAAATATCTGCTGACAATACCAAAATCATCATGGTTGCCCATAGCCAGGAATAGCTCCGCACCTGATGGCACAAGTATGTCCGCAAGCTTCTTTATCCACTTCTCGTGATCGTATATGGAAGTGGGGTATAACTGAAGCTTTATATTGTCCACCATATCCCCTGTATGAACTATATACTCCGGCTTCAATACTTCTACAAGCCTCCTGAGATCTGAATAGAAGCTGCTGGGCGTATCTGAAATGTGCAGCAGCTTTTTCCCCTCAAACTGATCAAGGTCCTTGGGAATATAGAGCCTTCCGGTAAGCTCACAAACAAATCTCATGTATTTTGACATTTTTTGCTCCTTTATTGAACGCGCATAAGCTATTTCACTAGGGCATGGCGCAAATTCAGTGAAATCAAGGATATATTTACGCGAAATCTGATTATGCTTGTACAATGATTCTCGCGAAATATTCTGTACATATATTTAATTAAATTATTCCACCTATTACGCCAATAGTCAATGCGCAAAATAGTGTCTGCTGTCTCCCTCGGGCATTTGCAGGGGCCCTCCCCCAGCGCATAAAAAAGAACAGCTTGTAATGCTGTTCTCAAACCTTTGGAAGGTTTATGCCGTAAAATATCTCTGTGATTTCCCTGTCCAGCTTTTTCTTTATTTCCTTCTTCTCCTTGGCGCTCAAGTCTTCTTCTCTGATTTCAAACAGGTAATTGCTCAGCTCCAGGTCGGTTATCCTCATCTTGGTATGGAAGATATTCGATTGATATATGTTCATATCTATCAGCGTATATCTGTCTATAGTTTCCTTGGAAATAAAATTCTGTATGGAATTTATCTTGTGGTCTATAAAGTGTTTCCTGCCATTGACGTCTCTGGTATAGCCCCTTACCCTGTAATCTATGGTAATGATATCGGAGTCAAAGCTCTGTATCAAATAATTCAATGCTTTTAAGGGTGAAATGGTACCACAGGTGGTTACATCTATATCCACCCTGAATGTGCTAATTTCATTCTGCGGATGACTCTCCGGATAGGTATGGACTGTTACATGGCTCTTGTCCAGATGGCCTACGATATTCTCCCTTATTGGGGTGATTATTCCTCTATTGCAGGAGGGGTCTAGGACATATAACGGAACTTCTTCCTCGGAAATCAAAAGTGTAACGCTTGCGCCCTGGGGATCATAGTCCTGCTTGGCCACATTAAGTACACTTGCACCTATCATCTCTGTAACGTCCTTGAGAATATTGGTAAGCCTCGTTGAATTATATTGCTCATCAATATATTCTATATACTTTTTACGGTCTTCATTTGTTTTTGTATAGCATATGTCATATATATTAAAGCTCAAGGATTTTGTAAGATTATTAAAGCCATAGAGCTTCAGCTTGCCATTTCCAGCCTTCATAGCGTAACACCCCATTCCATTCATATATGATATTTGTCTGTAGCTACAATGCAGACCATTATAATATTAAGCCCAATTACATTAATTGTCAACCTCATGAGCCCAATAAATCTGCATTCTGCAGCTACTCTTTTTGTTCACAGCCTCATTGGATCAGCGACCCAATTTTTCCAGCTCCTCCACCAGCTTGTGATGCCTCTTGGGGGACAAGCCGTACATCCTTTTGAAAGCCCTGACAAAGCTCGAATAGTCACCGAAGCCGCATTCAGTACAAGCATCCGACATGGACTTTCCCGACTTGATAAGGGTATTTGCCATTATGAGCCGTTTCTGAAGTATATAGCTGTGTATGGTGTAGCCGGTCTGACTCTTGAATTTGTGCATCAGATGATACCTGCTCATATAGAACCTTGCTGCAAGGCTTTCTATAGACATTTCCTCGGAAAGGTTTTCATTTATGTAGCTTATAACCTGGCCTATCCCTTCGTTATAATCCCCCTCGACCTGGTGTATCCCGGCTTCGGGCTTGAGATAAAGCCTGTTCAGATAGACAATGAACTGCAGGAACAAGGAATTCTGCATTACCTGACTGCCGTAATCCTCACCGGAGCACTCCTTCTTCAGCTGTGAAAGCATGTATTTGCCCTGCCTCAGAAGCTCGCTGTTCAGGCGGAGTATATTCCGTTTCTCCCTTGCAGCGGTCTCGAAACAAGCCAGGAGATCACAGCCTCCGCTGCTGTGCTTCTGCAGGAAGCTGGAATTGACCCATATTATCATCCTTTCATAGGTCCCGCTTGCCCCAACTATTGCCCTGTGTACTTCACTGCTGCTGATCAGGAGTATATCCCAGGGTTTCAGCTTATAAGCCTTACCTTCTATCAGGTAAGTGACGTTCCCCGAAATGAATATTATTATTTTATTAAAATCATGTGAATGGAGGTCAAACTCCATATTCTTCCTGTCCTTCAGGTGGAAAAACTGGAAATCCTTATTCAGATATCCCCTTTTGCCCACTGTCGCCAAAGTATCCTGTTCCATTTCAGCCTCCTATATGTTTCGTGCTAAACTATTTGCATTGAATTCAAATAGCACGAAACATTTTCACGACATATATAGCTATAATTATTTCCAAGCCTTGATCCATTGCTTATATACTATAGCACAAAATGCAATATTTCAAGCACATTAGGCAATAAATATAGCAAATGCTTTGAATATAATATATGTAATGAAAACCTGATATTATACTGAGAAATAATGCTGAATCATCATAGGAGGTATATGAATGAACAAGAAATTGAAAGTAGGAGTGCTTGGAGCAACCGGTTTTGTCGGTCAGCGCCTGGTAACGCTCCTGCACGACCATCCTTTTTTTGAGATCAGTGTCGTGGCTGCAAGCGAGCGTTCTTCCGGGAAGCTATATGAGGATGCTGTTTCCGGCAAATGGAAGCTGGGAGAGCCGATTCCTGAGAATGTAAAGGCTATGCAGGTAAAGAATCTTCATAATGTGGAAGAGGTCTGCAAGGATGTTGATTTTGTTTTTTGTGCTGTAGACATGCCGGCAGCTGAGATAAGAGACCTGGAGGAGCGCTATGCAAAAGCGGAAACTCCTGTGGTATCCAACAACTCCGCACACCGCGGCACAGCCGATGTTCCGGTGGTGATCCCGGAGGTCAATCCGGAGCAGCTTTCCATTATAGAAAAGCAACGGCAGCGTCTGGGCACAAGTAAAGGCTTTATCGTTGCAAAGCCCAACTGCTCCATACAGTGCTATGTCCCTGCAATCAATGCCCTCATGGATTTTCAACCCACTGTCATGTCTGTATGCACCTACCAGGCAATATCAGGAAGTGGAAAGACCTTTGCCGATTGGCCCGAGATGGTGGACAATGTGATACCCTTCATATCCGGCGAGGAGGAGAAAAGCGAGCAGGAGCCGCTAAAAGTATGGGGAAACATTGATGGAGGCCGGATAATCAAAGCTGCAAGCCCTCTGATATCAGCCCAATGCATAAGGGTACCCGCAGCAGAAGGCCATATGGCGGCAGTATCTGTATCCTTTGCCCACAAACCCGACAGGGACATCATACTCCGACGTTGGAGTGAATATCGCGGAAAACCTCAGCTGCTTCAGCTTCCAAGCGCTCCAAAGCAATTCCTCAATTACTATGAAGAAGAAAACAGGCCTCAGACAAGGCTTGACAGGGATCTGGAAAACGGAATGGGTATATCGATAGGACGGCTTAGGGAAGATACCATCTTTGACTACAAGTTCGTATGCTTATCCCACAACACCTTGAGAGGTGCTGCAGGAGGCTCTGTATTGACCGCTGAGCTGCTGATGCAGGAAGGCTATATTACGGCAAAATAGAACAAAACAAAGCAGCTGAGGGTGGTACACCAACCTCCCTACAGCTGCTTTTATCCTCTATAGCTTTATTGTCAACACATAGCTGTCCTCTGTACATTTTGATATATCCCAGGTACTGCCCTCCCGGATGCTGAGGAACGCTCCTCCCATTGAGTTAAACTCCTCCTTGTCTATATAACTGATCATATAGCTGTCTCCACGGCTGTCCTCAAAAAATATCAGTCTGTTATCCCTCAGATACTCTACATATTCTTCAAGACACATATCCATGGACTTTACCAGTTCAGAATGTCCGCTGCCTATATATCTGACATGCCAGGGCTCATATATTATCCTGGTTATATCAGTCTTCTCCATGGGATATCTTATTATGAAACCAAACCTCCAGCTATTGTCCTCCATCCATTTTCCCTGTGCCGTATTGCCAAAATTCCTTATGAGTCCGACACTCTCACTGCAGATATCTACTGCAAGCCCTGTCTGATGCTCACTGGACCCTGGTAGGGCAACAACTTTGGAAGCCTCCTCCATAGCTGTCCTTCGATTCATTTTTCTTGAAAGCAGATTGGTCTTGTTGTTGAAAAGGCTTGTCTGCTTGTCAAAGGTCCTGAAGGCACTGGAAATGACCATTCCCGATATCCCTTCGCTATAAGCTGCTTCCAGCATGCTATTGAGGTTCTCCATCGCTTCACCGTCAAGCCTGAGATTGACAGTAGCCCTTCCCCGTGCAGGCTTTCCATAGACAAGTCGGGATGGTATGTAATCATTCCTCAGGGTGTTGCTTTTATTCACAAGCAGCAAATTGTTGCTGAGAAAACTATCGATATTTACGGCATCAACGTCTTGACGGCTTGTCCCTGCTTTTCGCAGCACAAGCCTGAGTTTGTCCGAAGCCTGCTCCAGAGTCGCTTCAACCTCTGCATATACATTGCTCCGTCCCTCGTAATGCACGGTGGGATCCAGGAGAATGCTTGCCTGCGTAGCCTCCGGTCCCTTTTCATACATATGTATGAAAAGCCTGAAGCTGTATGGGAAGACTGCAGCTTCTCCTACACTTATCCCGCTTTCATCAAAAGCTATGTTGTCATCCAGTTCCCTGATATATGTACCATAGCTTCCATCCCAGCCATGCAGAAGGCTTGTCTCCGGATCATATGAAAAGCTCAGTCCGCTTGCAGTCGACAAATCTGCCAGCTTGATCGACATATGCCCAGCTTCATGGAAGGGTGCAACAGAAAAGCAAGCCAACAGGTCATTTTCCCCGCTGTCCGAAATGCGCTCTGCATATACTGCTGAGTTAAACAACATAATTACTGCAATTAATGCTGCGAATATTTTCTTCATATTTTCCTCCGGCTTTATTCGACATGTACTTCCTATATTTCCTACTATATCAAAAACATCGACTGTTTACCATGGTTTTTCCCATGAACAAATGCGGCTTTGCCGCATTTGTCTGCCATGTGCCTTTTTCGACGCAGTCGAAAATTCTGGCACGGCATATAGATCAATGCTTTTTATTGTATAGGAAAGTTATACTTTCCTATACAATAAAATACCGGTGAGGTAAAGACCTCACCGGTATCAACAAAAGAAGCCTATTCTGCCACCTGCTTGACTTCATTGCCATGGGTGCTCCTTCTGAAATACAATATAATCAGCAGCAGCGCAGCTGCCGAAACTATACTGCATATAACAAAGGAAAAACCTATCGACAGATTGGCTGTCCTTCCTATTATCAGATTAGTCAGTGCCGCCACTACGTCCATCAACATGGCATAAGCAGAAAGCATTGTAGCTCTATCGGCTGTTGAAATGGATTTGTTCTGAATATCCGAAGATATGGGGAGTATCATGGCATTACAGAGTCCTACCAATGCAATAAGAAGTACACTGGCAGCAGGATCGGCTGTAAAGGATAGCAGCATAGTCCCCAAGCATACTCCAGAAGCCATTATGCTCACAGTTTTGCCCTGCCCTATTATTCCGGTAACCACATAGGACTTTGAAGACAGCATCGTAAGCAGCTGTATTGCCGCCATAATGATCCCAAAATATCTGACATCCATGCCGCTTCTTTGGTACTGCAGTTGATTCAGGAATACGGTTACCGCATGGGCCACCTCTGAAAGCAACGAAACAGCAATGATAAGCAGGAAAAGCAGCCTGTTCCCGAAAACTCTTTTCATGCTCCTTAATATATCAGGCTTTTCTTTGCTTTCCCCCTTTACTTCCTTTAGAAGTAATGCAGCCGCAGCAGATAAACCGTATGGAATAATAGTCAATGCTGCCGTAAGGTCAAGAGAAATCGGAATGATAAAGGTTGATGCTGTAGTCGCCAGCAGAAAACCCAGAGTTGACAGTGAGTAATACCGCCCGAAGGCACGCTCCGAATGCTCCTTTTCCACTGAATTGTATAGGAGTGCCGTATCACAGCCGGAAACCCCGGAAATGGATATTGCCACAAGTATCCTTTCCAAAAGAAAGAATTCGAAGGAAAAAGCGCAGTAAAAAACAATTCTGGCAATGAAATTTGCAGACAAAGCCAGTACAAGGGTCTTCTTATAACCGAACCTGTCCGCAAACCAGCCCCAAGGTATCTCAAAAGCTACCATCAGGACCATAAATATTGATTCTATAAGGAAAATTTCGTATATAGATATGCCTCTTGACTGCCGGTATATAGTCGCGACCGGCCCATAAAAAACAAAGCCCTGTAGAAAGGCTATCATACACAGGATAAGGTAGTTTCTTTCAGCCTTAATAATAATACACCTCCATAAGCACAATCAAACTAGCCTCATTAATAATGAAGCTGCAAAACACTATTGCTTATGTTCATCAAGGCATATAAATAAGAAACATGCTGAATTCTCCCACCATTATTTTTTTGATATATCAACATAATACCATGAAAGCCTTTATATTTCCAGTCTGAGCAGGCAGCATAAAGTCATTGGCATTTTAGCGATATTGTTCCACTCCTTTTTTTGAAAATTTATCTTTAAAATGCGCGAGTACTTCTATATAATCAAATATGTATGATTTAAGAAGAATTTAGAGAGGGGTCTCAAATGAGCATATTAACAGTGAAAAATCTAAGCCACGGCTTTGGTGACCGTGCAATTTTCAATAATGTATCCTTCAGGCTGCTTAAGGGCGAGCATATCGGACTTATCGGCGCCAACGGCGAAGGCAAGTCCACCTTTATGAATATCGTTACAGGCAAGCTGGAGCCTGACGATGGCCAGGTAGAATGGTCAAAGCGTGTAAGAGCCGGTTACCTGGACCAGCATACTGTCCTTGAAAAGGGAATGACAATCAGGGATGTTCTAAAAAGTGCCTACAAATATCTTTTTGATCTTGAAGCGGAAATAAATGAAATATGCAACAAGATGGCGGATGCATCTCCCGAAGAGCTGGAAGTCTTGCTGGAGGATATGGGCACCATGCAGGAAACTTTGGAGCACAATGACTTTTATATAATCGATTCGAAGGTTGAGGAAATCGCCCGGGGTCTCGGACTTGTAGACATAGGACTTGATAAAGAAGTACAGGAGCTTTCAGGCGGTCAGAGGACAAAGGTACTGCTGGCAAAGCTGTTGCTGGAGAAGCCGGACATACTGTTGCTGGACGAGCCTACCAACTATCTTGACGAAAAGCATATTGAATGGCTGAAACGTTATCTTCTGGAATATGAAAATGCATTCATACTCATATCCCATGACATACCCTTCTTAAACAGTGTCATCAACCTGGTCTACCATATGGAGAACCAGGAGCTGAACCGCTATGTGGGAGATCATGACAACTTCCTGCAGGTCTATGAAGCGAGGAAGGCACAGCTGGAGGCAGCCTACAACAGACAGCAGCAGGAGATATCCGAGTTGAAGGATTTTGTCAACAGGAACAAGGCCAGGGTCGCAACCAGGAATATGGCCATGTCAAGACAGAAGAAGCTGGACAAGATGGAGATAATAGAGCTGGCCAAGGAAAAGCCGAAGCCTGAATTCTACTTCAAGGAAGCCCGTACCTCTGGCAAGCTGGTCTTTGAGACCAGAGATCTGGTGATAGGCTACGAGGAGCCTCTTTCAAAGCCCCTGAACCTGAAGATGGAAAGAGGTCAGAAGATAGCTCTGGTGGGTGCCAACGGACTTGGAAAGACCACCCTCCTGAGAAGTATCCTCGGCGAGCTGAAGCCCATATCAGGCACAGTAGAGCTGGGCGATTATCTTGAGATAGGATATTTTGAACAGGAGATAAAGGAAGCCAACTACAACACCTGTATAGAAGAGGTATGGAAGGACTTCCCGTCATACAGCCAGTACGAAGTGCGTTCCGCTCTTGCCAAATGCGGCCTTACCACCAAGCATATAGAGAGCAAGGTGCTGGTGCTGAGCGGCGGCGAGCAGGCCAAGGTAAGGCTTTGCAAGCTTATAAACAAGGAGACCAACTTCCTGGTCCTGGACGAGCCTACCAACCATCTGGATGTGGATGCAAAGGAAGAACTGAAGCGGGCCTTGAAGGAATACAGCGGCAATATGCTGCTGATCTGCCACGAGCCTGAATTCTATAGTGATATAGTAAGCGAAGTCTGGAACTGTGAGAACTGGACTACCAAGATAGTGTAAATTGTCGTTTCGGGTTGCGCGTTTCGTGTTTCGCGATTCGGGAAGGGCTTCGAAGTCCTGCCCTAAATCACGCGCAACTCGTAACCCGCAACTCGCAACCATACAAATGTTATATTTACACCAATTTTTTCTATTGACCTGCATAAAAATTCATGGTATTATCTAAAGAAATTAACCAGAATAAATCCAATGAGCAAGAGTAGTACCTGCGATATTGAGTTCTCAGCGAGCCGGGAAGGGTGCAAGCCCGGTAACAGGATATGCAGCGAATGGACTTGCGAGGAGCAGGGCGAACCTTCCATTACACGGGGAGTATTAGCCTAAGCCGGAGGATCTCCGTTAAAGGATCAGGATATCGGGCAGTTTTGTATCGCCCCGTATCTGTAGAGAGAGACAAGAATTTGTCTAAGCTGGGTGGTACCGCGGAAATATACCTTCCGTCCCTTTATAGGGATGGAAGGTTTTTTATTTTGTATAGGAGGTGAGGAGCAATGCTGTGAACTGAATTATTATCACCATCAAGAAACAACAAAAAAATAATTATTAGAAAGAGAGAGATCGATCATGAGTTTAAGAAAAAACATCCTGATAGCATTGCTGCTTTCCATAGGCTATATACTTCACCAAGTAGTTCCGGGAACAATAGGCAACATGAAGTTTGACCTGATGCTGTCCTTTATATTTGTCGCCCTTTTCATAAGCAGAGACTTCAAGAGCGCTATGCTCACCGCCTTACTGGGAGGCTTCATCACTGCACTTACGACCACCTTTCCAGGTGGCCAGATACCCAATATAATAGACAAGATAGTGACCTGCTGCTCTGTATATGTGCTGCTGAGGCTCTTTGAGAATATGAAATTCAAGCAGGTATCCTCCGGTATCATTGCTTTTGTGGGAACATTGATAAGCGGAACCACCTTCCTGTATTCCGCACTGCTCCTGGTAGGCCTTCCAGCTCCATTCCCGGTGCTTTTCGCCGGTATAGTACTGCCCACTGCTGTAACCAATGTATTTGTCACGCTAGTGGTCTACAACACCGTAAAGCTGGCTATAAAGGCTACAGGAGTGCAGTTTGTACAGACTAAAGAAATGTAGCGGCAAGCAAAAGATCCTTCGCTGCGCTCAGGATGACGCTCAACTGTCATCCTGAGTGAAACGAAGGATCTTATCCTTACGTCGCATCATTCAAATATTATGCAATAACCCCCGTAAATACTGCCACAGCGATAGCGATCAGCTGGGCCACATTCATGATGAGGAAATTCTTCACCGACAGGGCGAAGGTATCCTTTTTCGTCTGTTTTGCATAAAAGCTTTTGATATTCCTGTTTAAAAGTATAAAAGTAAACAATGTCGCAGCAGTAGTCAACGGCGTTACCCCCAGCAGTATAAGCACAAGTATGTCCGCATAGCCTATATAATACAACCCCTTGAATACCCTCAGCGCTCTTTTCCTACCGATATATACCGGCAGTGTATATCGCCTGTTTTCTATATCATCCTCTATGTCACATATGTTGTTTGCCAGCATAATGTTTGCGATCCCGTTCACAGTTGGCACAGAAAGCAGGAATATATATACCAGCTCAGCCAGATTCAAGCTTATGCCCAGGATCCCGCCCTCCCAGGTCAGACTGATGATATTCATGTCATAGGTATGAATATATATAGAAATGAAGACTATTATGAAGCCCATGAAAAAACCGGAGAAGACCTCTCCCAGAGGTGTCCTTGATATGGGCACCGGCCCGAAGGAGTAAAGCACTCCTATACCGAAGGAAATTGCCCCAAGCAGTAATATGACCGGAGAAGTCCTCAGGAAAAGCAGCACTCCAAAGATGACCGCAACAGCAAGCAATGTACCTATCACAGCCAGCACGGTAGACTCCTTGAGTCCATGGCTTACTATTGCGTTGTGGCTCTCGTAGTTGTAGCCATGAGTCTTCTGGGCCTTTTTCCAGTCGTAATAGTTATTTATAGCCGTAGTAGCCATATCAAAGGCTATCAGGGATATGAACATAATTATAAAATTAACCGGCTTGAACCTTTCAAAGCGGTAAGCGGCATACAGGGTGCCTATTAAAAATGGTATGACGCTTGCTACCTTTGTCCGGATCTCAACCAGTTCGAAAAAGCTGGAAAATGACATATTTACTCTCCTTTAGGCAGACTCTCAAGCTGCTCGTTATTTTCCTTTTTGCTGCCGTTAAAAAATCTGTCCCTCAGATATTTAATATCGTCATCGATGAACCTATGTCTTGTCTCCTTGATATCATATCTGAAGAGTCTGAAAGCAAACTGAACAAAATAACCTG
>CAZNMO010000008.1:22637-39858 GCA_964574195.1 uncultured Clostridiaceae bacterium
CAGTCCCTATTCCTACAGAGCCTCCCAGGAAGAAACCAATTACCAGGGCACAGAGCTCTATGCAATTTCTGATAAATCTTACCGACTTGTTGGTTCTTTTGGTCAGTGCCACCATAAGCCCGTCCCGAGGCCCGCTGCCTAACGCAGAGCTTATATAGAAATAGCTTGCCACCCCAATAACAAACATCCCTGAAAGCATAAGCAGAAAACTGAGTACCTTGGATTGAAACACCGGTATAACATGATAAAACATCAATAAATCAAAGAACCAGCCTATGAACAGCATATTGGTGATGGTACCCCAGCCCAGCTTTTCACCCAGAAAACTGTCCAGCACTACAAAAGCCAGTCCAACCAATATGCTGGCCTGGCCCATGGTTATACCTACGTTTTTGGCAAGGCCCTGATGGAATACATCCCAGGGCGCAAGCCCCAGGTTGGCGTTTACTGTCATTACTATCCCTGCTGAATACAGGGATAAACCAAGAAACAGCTTTGCCACACGTTTAAATATATCTAGCATATGACTTCTCCAATTCATGTAATTTATAATTTGCAGCGGATATACACATTATGATTTGCGACGAATGTACACTAATGTAGATTCGTTCGTCGCAAATGTAAACTAAGGTAATACAAATCTGTTTATGTCATGCATAAACAGATTTGTATAAACATATATGTTCAGTTTAGCTTATATATAAAAAGATGTCCAGCAGGGCATCTTCATATACCATTTGTATTTGCTATTTATAGCTTTCTCTTATTATCAGATCCGTCGGCACTATGACTTTCTTTGGTATCTCTCTGGCTTCCTTGATCCTCTCAAGCAGCAACACTACAGCGGTAGCGCCCATGAACTCCGTATGCACTCTGACTGTGCTTAGAGGTGGGATAAGATACTTCGAGGTGGGAATGTCGTTGAAGCTTACTATCCCTACATCTCCCGGAACCTTGAGCCCCGATTCATACAAGGCCTGTATAACGCCCATTGCCATTGAATCACTGGCTACAAAGAAAACCTCAGGTATAGCCCCTTTGGAAACCGCCTTTTTCATCATGTCATAGCCTCCTTCTGTCGTAAAGGAGCCTATATATATGTTCCTTTCCTCGTATATACCCTTATCTTTGGTAAATTCACGGTATATCCTTTCGCGCTCGTCTTGAAGGGGGATCTTATCCTTACCCACATATTCCCGCCCTCCGATAAAGCCGATACTGGTATGTCCTTTGCTCATAATATTCCGCAGTACTTCCAGTGTTGCTCCGGCTATATCGATTATTACCGAGTCGTAAACCTTGTCATCCGGAGAGGAATCCACAAAGATTATGTTCTTGGAAAATGCCGAAAACTCTTGTATATCTTCACGGCTGAACTTGCCGATTGCTATGAAGCCGTCCAAGTCATTCAGTTCTCCTGTGGTATATTTATCCCCATCCTTGAAAATGGATATGAATTCAAGCTTCCTGTTGAAGCATTCCTTTTCCACGCCCTTGGCAACGGATAGGTAGTAGGGGTCTCCCATCTCTTCCTTCTGAGAATACCAGTGGATCACTCCTATCCTGATATTCCTTTTCAGATCTCTGCTTCTCTGCCTTATGGTCTTGTATCCCAAATCTTCCGCTACTTCATATATTTTCTTTCTGGTTTCATCAGAAACATTGAGGCTGGTGTCATGGTTGAGTACCCTGGATACTGTAGCCAGGGAGAACCCTGCCAGCTTGGCAATGTCTTTCAAAGTAGCCATAAAATACGCTTCCTTTCTATAAAAGAGACTATAATCTTGTTATCCTGCTTTCATAAGGTCCGTAGGTGATTCCCCCATACAGTATTTCACTGCCTGTATGATTGCATACGATATGCCATTTATCATGTCCGTTGGTTCTCATGCATACCTCAAGCCCTTCAGGAGCCTCCACCTGGTATATCCCGCTGTAGTCAGCGATTTCAGCTGCAAGCAGGCTAAGAGTATCTGGATCAGCCCCCCCACCTACATAATAAACCTTGCCCTTGTCATAATTATTCACTGTTATACAGGCATTTTCACTATAGAAGCTATCGGAATAGCTGTAGAGTATCTCTGCACCATCTGTAGTTATCATGTCCCGCCACACACTGCAGCTTCCTTTTCTGCCGGTATACCTGCCCTGTCCGGCAAGCTCCACCTTTTGTTCCGACTGTAAAGATTCTGCCTCTTTTATACAAATTCCTGCAAAATCTTTCAAATTGCATGGAAATACTTTACCGAAGTATATATTGTTGTCCCTATCTTTTATCCCAGCCCTGAAGGAAAAGATCACAGTCCCGCCCTGAGAAGCAAAAGTCCTAAGACGTTCTGCCAGTTGTTCATCCACGATCTGAAGCACCGGAACGACCAATACCTTGTACCCGGAAAAATCCTTCCCCGCACTTATCACATCAAGCTTCGCATTCAACCTGTAAAAAGGCTCGTACAAGCGCATAAGCTCCTTTGTGAAATCAAACTGGGCTGACTGTGGCTGATAATGCCAGGACCATATGTTGTCAAAATCATACAACACCGCGACCTCAGCCTTTATCTCGCCCTCAAAAGCCTCCCTGTTGCTGCGGACATCCTCCATAAAGGCTTTTACCTCATTATATTTGCGTCCGGTCTCGTTATTCTGGTCAATGATCCCCAGGCAGAACTGCTCTGCACCCCGGGTCATCCCCCTCCATCTGAAAAACAGCATATTCTCACAGCCACGGGCCATGGCATGGTAAGCCCACAGCTTTGCCTGCCCCGGCCTTGGGAGATAGCCTATCACATTGTGGCCCTGGGCGCCCATAAGCTCTTCCAGTATCCAGAAGTTGCTTTTCTTAAGACCTCTTATATAGTCAAGAGTCATGGCTATATGTGCCGGCTTTATTGGTTCTATGAGCCCTCCCCATACCGGGTAGTTGTCATAGGAAGCAAAATCCAGTTCCTCTGCCATAATATTCTGGTCGTAAGCCTTGTCGAAGAAGCCCCCGAAGAAATTGTGCGTAACCTGTTGATGGCTTCCCTTAAGCCTTTTCACCAAGTCTATATGCAGCTTCCCAAAGCTGTTGATGGAATATGACCTGAACCTTGCCCAATCAAGGCTTAGGGAAGGATTATGGATAGTGATCGTTGGCTGTGGTATCGGTAGCTCTTCAAACGAGTTATAGGTCTGACCCCAGAAGATGGTGCCGTATACCCTGTTCAGTTCTTCGATGCTCTGATACTTTTCCCTCAGAAACCTTCTGAAGCCTTTTCTGCAGCTTTCGCACCAGCACATATCGCTTCCTTCATGTCCAAATTCATTATCCACCTGCCAGGCTATTATATTCTCCTCACCATTGTAATGGGAAACCAGCTGTTCAACTATCCGCCTACTGTATTCTCTGTAAATATCCGAATTGAAACAGTACTGCCGTCTGCCTCCAAAAGCCCTTACATGCCCATATTCATCCTCCGAAAGGATGGACGGATGCTTGGCTGCCAGCCAAGCCGGAAAAGTGGCCGTAGGGGTCCCGAATATGACCTTCAGGTTGTGCTCCCCTGCTTTTCTTATGACCTCATCAAAGAAGGAGAAGTCGTATACTCCCTCTGTCCTCTCCAGCATATGCCAGGCAAATTCTCCTATACGGATTATATTCGCACCCATCTCTCTGATACGTTCCATATCCTCATCCATCATCCCCACATCCCAGTGCTCGGGATAATAGTCCACTCCAAGATACATCAGACGACCTCCAGTTTGAATATTGTTCTTTCGTTATAGCTGCTGCCTGCTTTGAGCACTGCCGCGTGCATTCCCTGATGGTTGATGCCGTCAGGCTCATATTGTGTCTCAAAGCATATACCGTCGCATTTGCTGCCCAGCATACCATATTTAAGCTTCTCATTGTCTGCAAAGTTATAGGTGTATATGACCACACAGGGATAAGTTGTGCTTACTGTCATCTTTCTACCGCTCTTCTCATCGTACAGTTCTACTTGCTCCGAGCTGCCCGACAGCATCCAGGGGCAGTCATAGCCCTTACCATATATCAGCGGCAGGAAATCTGCATCTATATCCCGGCCGACCAGCTTCCCTTCGGTGAAGTCCATTGGTGTTCCCTTTACCTCCAGCAGCTTTCCCGTAGGTATCAGTTCGCTGTCTGTTTCCAGGTAATACTCCGACTTCAGCTTCAGCTGTTGCTGGGATACCTTCCTTTTATAGTTGCCCGAAAGGTTGAAATAACTGTGGTTTGTAAGGTTACACAGTGTGTCCCTGTCTGTTTCTGCATGATATTCAATGATAATTTCATTCTCGTCCGTCAGTATATATCTGACTTTAACTGTCAGATTCCCCGGGTAGCCCTCCTCCATATCCCTGCTGAAATATGAGAACTCCACCCAGGATCTATCCGCTTCCTCTTCTATGGTATAGTCCCATATTTTGAAGGTAAAGCCTCCAGGGCCCCCATGAAGATTGTTCACACCGGCGTTTTGACTCAGTTGAAACTTTTCTCCGTCCAGCTCAAAGGCGGCACCGCCAATGCGACCCGATGTCCTTCCGATTATAGCCCCGAAATAAGGCTTGTTCTTTATATAATCCTCGATATCTCCATAGGTAAGCACAATGTTTTCCAGTCCACCCTCCCTGTCAGGAGCCAGCAGTTCTACTAATACAGCTCCATAGCTCAACAGCTTCAATTGGGTGTTATTCCTGTTTCCGATGGTTATCAATGCTATATCCTTGCCCTCTACCCTCATTACATTAGAAACACAGTACATAAAAACACCTACCTTATCGAATCTATAAATTTTGAAAAAGCTCTTATGCCGGCTTCATCCTGTTTGAATACCCCTGCATCCAGCAGCACCTGTTCAAATACCTTGCCTACCTCCAGTTTCAGCAGCTTATCGTGATCCACGGTTTTTCCGGCGTACTTCTTCTCCAGCCCACGGAACCACTCCTTGTGCTGATCCAGCTCCGGATGCTGTTCAATACAGCCCTTGCCCTCAAGGCAATTTTTTATAAGCTCCAGCTCGTTGATAAGCCTTGCAGGCAGCACTGCCAGTCCCATCACCTCTATCAGTCCTATGTTTTCCTTCTTTATATGATGTACATTGCTATGAGGGTGGAATATACCAAGGGGATGCTCTTCACTGGTCCTATTGTTTCTCAACACCAGGTCAAGCTCAAAGCTGCCTTCCCGAAACCTTGCAATGGGGGTAATGGTATTGTGGGGATCCCCTTCCGTATTTGACATGATCCCCACGCTTTCATCATCATAGCCCCTCCAGTTCCCAAGTAGCTTGTCTGCCAGCAAGGACAACCGTTCTCTGCTTTTGCTCCTGATACGTATGACCGACATTGGCCACCTGACCATTCCGACTTGGACATCCTCAAAGCCCTTTATGCTGAACTTCTTTACTATTGGGGCATCCGCCATGGCAAATCTGTAATTGCCTCCCTGGAAATGATCATGAGACAGTATCGAGCCTCCCACAATAGGAAGGTCAGCATTAGAGCCCATAAAGTAATGTGGAAAAAGCTCCACAAACTCCAGCAGCCTGTCAAAGGTGGACTTGCTTATTTTCATAGGTACATGTTCATTCTTGAATACAATGGAATGCTCATTATAATATACATAGGGAGAATACTGCAAAAACCACGGTTCCCCTCCCAGAGTTATAGGTATTACCCTGTGATTGTTCCTGGCCGGGTGGTTCAAGGTCCCCGCAAAGCCTTCATTTTCCTTGCACAAAAGGCACTTGGGATAGGAGGTGTCCTTCTTGTGCTTCGCCGCAGCAATAGCTATGGGGTCCTTTTCAGGCTTTGAAAGGTTTATAGTTATATCCAGCACCCCATAGGCCGTATCAGTCTTCCAGCCTACATTTCTGTCTGTCCGCTCAGTCCTGATGTAATTTGAGGCAATAGACTTTTTATAATAATTTTCTGTAGCAAGCGCAGGCGATTTCTCATAATCCCGCCTGAACTGGGCAATGACCTCGCTGGGTTTTGACATGAAGCAGTCCATAAGCTTCGTATCCAGAAGATCCCTGTAGGTTATGGTATTTTGCTCCAATATCCCCTGTTCCCAGGCATAATCAAGGATATTGTCCAGTATCGGCTGAGGATTTGAAAGAGTCTCGGCATCAGCCTCAACCTCTGTATAATCCTCAAGCTTCAGGATCTCCATCAGCCTGTTGCGTACGTATATTTCATCCTCACTGCATATGAGCCCCTTATCAAGGCCGAAATTTATCAATCGCTTTATTTCAAGGTAAATATTCAATTAGAAACCACCTACTTACTTTTATTAAAACCCTCCGGGTTATTCTTATGCCAGTTCCAGGCCGACGCTATTATATCCTCCACCTTATTGAATTTCGGTTCCCAGCCCAGGTTTTCCCTTATCTTTTGGCTGGAGGCAATAAGGGTTGAAGGATCCCCAGCTCTTCTGGGGCATAAGACAGCGGGTATGGGATGTCCGGTCACCCTTCTGGCTGCTTCCACCATTTCCTTGACCGAGAAGCCCTCTCCGTTTCCAAGATTGTAGACTGTACTTTGAGACCCGTTCCTCAGGCTTTCCAGGGCAAGTATATGTGCCTCCACCAGATCCGTCACATGAATATAATCTCTTACACAGGTGCCGTCGGGAGTGTCGTAATCCTCGCCAAATATAGAAATGCTTTCCCTTTTTCCCAGTGGCACCTGAAGTATCAGCGGTATGAGATGTGTTTCAGGCTTGTGGTCCTCCCCTATCTTCCCGCTCTCATGGGCGCCTGCCACGTTGAAATATCTCAGCGCTATATATTTAAGACCATGGGCATTGTCAGCCCACTTCATCATTTTTTCCATTGCCAGCTTGGTTTCGCCATAAGGGTTAGTCGGCAGCGTCCTATCCGTTTCCAGTATAGGAATACTCTCGGGTTCACCATAGGTCGCAGCAGTAGACGAAAATACTATCCTTCCCACCTTGTGCCTTGTCATTGCCTGCAGCAGCACCTGTGTGCCGTAGACATTATTGTCGTAGTATTCCAAAGGCACATTCATGCTGACTCCTACAAGGGAATTTGCAGCAAAATGAATAACTGCCTCAATATTATTTTCCGAAAAAACCCTGTCCAGAAAGCTTCCGTCTCTTATATCCCCCTGGTAGAACTTCGCAGCCTCACAGACCGCATCCCTGTGACCGGTCTGAAGGTTGTCAACTACAACGACCTCTTCATTTCTGTTGATCAGGCCTAAAACACAATGGGAACCGATATACCCGGCACCTCCGCAGACTAAAACCGCCATGAGAAACCCTCCTTTTAATACATATAAATGTGATAATTCATGAATCATATAGAACAAGAGGCAGTTTACAATGGAAACTACCTCTTGTTAACACCTATATTTGTCCTGCTCCATCACCGATGGTCGCTATATAAAAATCTGCCCTGTAGCCTATCTTCTCCAGGTATGTCCTTCCAACCTTTTCAATAAAGTCTTCAAGCCGTGAATTGGAAACCAGGCTCACAGTACAGCCTCCAAAGCCTGCTCCGGTCATCCTGGAGCCTATTGCGCCATTTTCCCATGCTGCCGATACCAGTGTATCCAGCTCGGCTCCGGTAACCTCATAATCATCCCTCAGGGAAATGTGTGAGGCGTTCATAAGCTGTCCAAAGCCTTCCAGGTCACCACGGTTCAATGCATCCACCGCAGCAATGGTCCTGCGGTTTTCATACACTGCATGCCTGGCGCGTTTTCTCTCCACATCGTCTGTGATAAGCTGCTTGTTTGCCTCAAATTCTTCCTCAGTCAAATCTCCAAGCGAGGCTATGTCCAGCTTTTTCTGAAGTGCTGTCAGGGCTGCCTCACACTGGCTGCGTCGCTCATTGTATTTGGAATCTGCCAATCCACGCCTTTTGTTGGTGTTGGCTATTACTATGGATACTCCCTCCAGAGCGACTGGAACATACTTGTACTCCAAAGTGGTCGTATTCAGAAGCATTGCATGATTTTTCCGCCCCATTCCACATGCAAACTGATCCATGATCCCACAGTTCACACCATTGAATAAGTTCTCGGATCTCTGACTAAGCTTGACCATCTCCAGCATATCCGCCTTAAGGCCAAACAGGCTATTGAGGGCGACACTGGTCACCAATTCAATGGATGCGCTGGAGGACAAGCCTGCTCCATTAGGAATGTTCCCATGGAACATGATGTCAAGTCCGCTGTCGATCCTGTAACCTGCATCCATGAAGGTCTTTATTATTCCTTTGGGATAATTGGCCCAATCATGAGCTTTATCATAAGCCAAGCTGCCTATATCTGTTTCTATAATGCCTGTGTCCTCAAAATTCCTGGAATACAGCCTGAGCTTTGAATCCTGCCTCTTGTGTGCAACAGCATAGGTTCCGAAGGTCAGGGCGCATGGAAAGACATGCCCTCCATTGTAGTCGGTATGCTCTCCTATCAAATTCACCCTGCCAGGTGCAAAGTACCGGTAAATATCTCCCTTTATATCAAATAAGCTTTTAAATGCTTCTGACATCAAATTCAAATCCATTAATGCACCTCTATAGTATCAAGTATTGCGGCTTGCTACTTTTCAAGTGTTAAAAGCACTTCCGCAATATCCGGATTACTTTCTCTTGATATACTTTCTCATATCTATAGCAACTGCTATGATGATTATCATACCTTTGATGATATACTGCAGGTATGGGTTGACACCAATAAAAGCAAGTCCGTAGTTTATTACCTGGAATATCAGGACACCAGTAACGATGCCTCCGATGGTACCGATACCACCGCTGAAAGATACGCCTCCAACAACGCAGGCTGCGATAGCATCCAATTCATACATGTAACCGGTATTATTGGTGGCACTGCCTACACGGCCGGCTTCAAGGGCACCTGCGAAGCCGTACATGGCCCCTGCCAACATATAAACGATCAATATTGTCTTTACAAGATTTACACCTGATACTACCGCTGCCTCTGGATTTCCGCCCACTGCGAACATGTTTTTCCCAAAGCGGGTCTTGTTCCACAGTATCCATATAAGCACTATAGAAATTGCTGCGTATATGACCAGGTATGGTATAAGGAAGCCTCCTATATTGAAACTGCCCTGGGCAAAGTTCATGAATCTCTCATCAAGGCCGCCTATAGGCTGTGCTCCATATGGAGGACGGTCAAAATATATGGAGGTTACGCCGTATATAATTATTGAAGTTCCCAGGGTCGCAATAAACGGAGTAACATTGAGCTTTGAAACTACAAAACCATTTATCAATCCGAAAAAACCGCAGACTATCGCTACGACCAGTATAGGCACAAATACAGGAAGCTGCGCAAGGTCAGGATACATACGATATACATACTGCGGTGCCTGAAGCAGAGAAGCACTTATTACCGCCGACAAACCGACCAGTCGCCCTGCTGAAAGGTCAGTTCCCTGTGTAACTATGAGTCCGCCTATACCCAATGCAATTATAACACGGGTCGAGGCCTGTGCCAGTATGTTACGGAAATTGAGGATAGTAACGAAGTCTGGAGAAATAACGATTATTATTGTTAACAGGAATAAAAGTATAACAAATATTGCATTGTTCATTACCCATGTCATAATATCTTTCATCTTTGTATTTTTCATTTTACTTAAAAATGAGCTAAACACCTAAAATCCCTCCTTATTTAAAGATACTTGGCAGTCAAGCGCAAAATCTCTTCCTGGTCAGTATTTTTCGCATCCACTATCCCAGAGACACGCCCGTTGCTCATAACAAGTATCCTGTCGGCAATTCCCAGAAGCTCAGGCATCTCTGAGGATACCATTATTATTCCTTTACCCTTGTTTGCCAGGTCGATCATCAGCTGATATATCTCAAATTTCGCACCAACGTCGATACCACGGGTAGGCTCATCCATCATAAGGATCTCGGGCTCGGTAAGCAGCCATCTGCCCAGTATTACCTTCTGCTGGTTACCTCCGGATAATGAGCTTATCAGTGTCTTTTGGGAAGGAGTCTTTACACTCATGCTGTTTATTACCCACTTGGTATCCTCGCTTGCTTTCCTGTCACTGAAGAAACCTGCTTTGCTTATATATTTTCCTATATTTGCAATAGTTGAATTGAAGCTTACACTAAGCATTGCATAAATACCTGTTGAACGTCTTTCCTCAGTAACCAGTGAAAAGCCATTGGCTATAGCCTTCTGTGCGGTTTCATTATTTACTTCCTTGCCATGTATAAAGATCTTTCCTGATGCTTTTGGCCTTATCCCGAACAGTGTCTCAACTATCTCAGTACGTTTTGAGCCGACCAATCCCGCTATTCCAAGTATCTCACCCTTCCTGAGGTCAAAGGAGACATCCTGTATTGAAGGCTGATAAGTAGCCGTGAGATTCTCGACCTTAAGGATCATTTCACCCGGCTTGTTTGTCTTTTCTGGGAAACGGTTTGTCAGATCACGGCCAACCATAAGCTTTATTATCATATCCGTTGTCAGCTCACTGGCCGGTTTTGTTGCTATCCATTTTCCATCACGCATCACGGTTACTTCATCGGAGATTTTCAGGATCTCTTCCATTTTATGAGATATATAAATGATTCCTACACCCTTTTCCTTCAAAGCCCTGATGATCTTGAAAAGATGGTTTACTTCCTTTTCTGTCAGTGAAGATGTCGGTTCATCCATTACAATTATCTTTGAATTATATGAAACAGCCTTTGCAATTTCTACCGTTTGCATTTCTGATACTGTTAATTTCCCTACCTTAGTACGCGGATCAAGGTTTATATCCAGTTCTTTAAATATGTTCTTTGTGTCAACATACATTTTTTCTTCATCAATAAATAGTCCTTTTTTCGGATAACGTCCCAGCCATATATTGTCCATAATATTACGCTGCTTTACCTGATTAAGCTCCTGGTGCACCATTGATACACCATGATCCAGCGCCTGCTTGGCAGACATGAAGCTTACCTTTTCTCCATCCAGGTAAATCTCACCGCTGTCAGCATGGTATATTCCGAACAGACATTTCATAAGAGTCGATTTCCCTGCCCCGTTTTCACCCATCAGGGCATGGACGGTACCCTTCTTCAATTTGAGCTGAACATTATCCAAAGCCTTTACTCCTGGAAACTCTTTGGAGATGTTGATCATTTCGAGAAGACACCTGTCATTACTATTCATAGGTCACACCCCATTCCATCTGACAATCTTAATCTTAAAAACAAGGATGCATGCTAGATGCATCCTTGTTTTTATTATAGTACCTTTTGAAACTAAATTCTATTTATTTGTAAGCTTCTTCTGCTACGTTGAGGTTCTGCATTGTGATCTGAACGTATGGTACACGAACAGCCTTCTTGTCGTCCAATGTCCACTTTGTTCCATCAAGAGGATCTTTTCCATTAGCTGCATTAACTGCGAGCTGAGCTGTAGCTGCGCCCTGGTTAGCAGCGTCGTTAAGAACTGTACCGAGCATGAGTCCGCTCTTTATCTGCTCAAGTGCGTCCGGAATAGCGTCAACGCCAACTACCGGCATCTTCTTGTCGCCTGTGAAGTATCCATTAGCCTTCAGTGACTGTATAGCACCCAGTGCCATAGCGTCGTTGTTGCATATAACCATTTCTATCTTGTCGCCATGCTTAGCTATCCAAGCATCCATTAATTCCTTACCCTTTACTGTATCCCACATACCTGTCTGAAGCTCGAGCTCGTCAACTGCTATGCCTGCTTCTTTAACTGTATCAACAGCATATTTTGTTCTAGCTTCTGCATCCGGATGTCCTGGCTCGCCCTTAAGGAGAACATACTGCATTTTGCCGTCGCCGTTCTTGTCAAGCTTTGCATCAGCTTTCCAAGCATCAACTATAACTTTACCCTGCATAACGCCGGATTCTGAAGATGTTGTTCCAACATACCAGCATTTGTCATAGCTTGCGAGTACGCTTGCATCAGGCTCTTTGTTGAAGAATACTACAGGGATGTTAGCAGCCTTAGCCTTTGTAACTATAGTTGCTGCTGCCTGTGGGTCAACCAGGTTGATAGCAAGAGCCTTAACGCCCTTTGATATCATCATGTCAACCTGCTCGTTCTGTGTTGACTGGTTGTTCTGTGAGTCATTCATGATGATTTCTGCTCCGTCAGCAGCGTTCTTTTCAACTGCTCTTCTTACGAAGGACATGAAGTTGTCATCATACTTATAAATTGTTACACCTATTAATGGCTTTGCTGCCGGTGCCGGTGTAGCCGCTGCGTCTCCTGCTGGAGCTGCCGGTGCTGGTTCTGCCTTTGGAGCACATGCTGCCAATGAGAACACGAGAGTTAACGCAAGAACTAATGCAAGAATTCTTTTCACTGATACTTCCCCCTTTTTATTTTAGGCCGCACATTTAAGCAACCCTTCTATCTAAAAATCTACTAAAATTTTAGTGAATTGTCAATATATTTTTTACATTTATGTTACAAATAATATTTCAAGGTTTTTATGTTGACAAATGGCTATATTACAGGCATAATTGAAAATGTGCAATAACAATACTTGTCTGTTTTTTATCTGATATGTCGGATTTCAGTCTCCATTAATTGGTATATTTCAAACTTTTCGAAGAAAATCAAGCCAATATTTTAGTAAACTTTTAGTAAAATTCTGCACTTTTTTGTGTTGTAAGGGTAATTATTTAATATAGCATAATCCGAATCAAAATATTACTTATCCTATAGAAACATATTAAGGTCACATCCAATTATTCCTAAAATAATTTCTATACACTTCAGCTTCATAATTTGTATCCATACTATCTTTTATTATTTCAATTGTTTATTATTACATCAAGGACGGTGTTTTTGATGGAAATATATGAAAACCCACTTTATTCCCCAGAGCAAAGAGCCTTTGACCTTTTGTCAAGGATGACCCTGGAGGAAAAAGTCGGACAGATGTGCCAGGTGGACGGAAGGATAGATGCAGAAGAGTGGATATTCGAAAGACACATAGGATCTTTCCTGCATATAACTGGAAATGAGCCCATGCGGCTTCAGAAGCTCGCAGAACAGACCAGGCTCAGGATCCCGCTTTTGTTCGGCATCGATGCCATACATGGCCATGCTTTTCAAAGCGGAGCAGTTGTATTTCCCTCTCCCCTCGGGATGTCATCCTCATGGGATCCGGTACTTCTGGAGAATGCGGCACGCATTACTGCAGTAGAAGTGGCGCTGACAGGGCTGCATTGGACCTTTTCACCCTTGCTGTGTCTGGGCAGGGATACCCGGTGGGGACGGATAGACGAGACTTTCGGTGAGGACCCCTACCTTGCAGGAACGCTTGCCGCAGCAATGATCCAAGGCTACCAGGGCAAAGACCTGAAGGAGCCTTATAGCATACTGGCATGTGCAAAACATTTCGCCGCTTATGGCGAGACCTTGGGCGGAAGAGACTCTGCTGATGCAGAGGTGTCAATGCGCAAGCTGCGTTCAATTTTCCTGCCTCCCTTCAGAAAAGCAGCCGATGCAGGCTGTGCAACCTTCATGGCGGGTTATAACTCCATTGACGGTATACCCTGCTCCGCAAACAGCCGTTTACTCAGGGATATACTCAAGGAGGAATGGGGCTTTAAAGGTATTGTAGTCTCGGACTGGAACAATGCAGGCTGGCTGCATAAAACCCAGAAGGTGGCGGCATCAATGGAAAAGGCTTGTGAGATCGCAATAAACGCAGGCAACGACATGATAATGTCCACGCCGGAGTTTTACGAGACAGCTTTGAAGCTTGTACGTGAGGGTGTAGTGAAGGAAGCCCATATAGATGATGCATGCAGGAGAATATTGGAGCTTAAATTCAGGCTCGGACTGTTTGATGATAAGCGCTTCCCCGATATCGACAGGACAAGTGAGCTGATAGGCTGTGACAGCCATAGAGAAGCAGCTTTCAATACTGCGCTCCGATCCATGGTGCTGTTAAAAAATGAGAACAATACTCTTCCTCTGACAGGCAATATAACAAGGATAGCCCTTATCGGGCCCAATTGCGACGATGTGGAGGCTCAGTTGGGAGACTGGTCCTTCGGCGCCAGGGATCTTTCAAGGGTCAATGAGTCTACCCTCTCATACCACCCGGAATATGATACCAGCCCTATCGTTACTGTTCTCCAAGGTATTCGCAGCCGGGCAGGCAGAGATATTGAGGTACTATATCAAAAGGGCTGCAATATGCATGACCTGGAAGATTCCGGCCTGAAGCCGGCTGTAGAGGCTGCAAGCCAGTCGGATCTCATAATTGCTGTTGTTGGAGATGATATTATTCTAAATGGGGAATCCCGTGATAGAGTGGACTTGTCACTTACAGGGGGACAGCAGAAGCTGCTTGAGGCGCTCAAGGGTACAGGAAAGCCGCTTGTCGTAGTGCTTATAAACGGAAAGTCCCTTACCGTTCCATGGATAAAGGATAATGCGGATGCGATCCTGGAGGCCTGGAACCCCGGAATGGAAGGCGGTAATGCTATAGCCTCCATACTCTTCGGAGATTTCAATCCCTGCGGAAAGCTTTCCATATCCTTCCCCAAGCATGTAGGACAGCTGCCTGTGTATTACAACCAACTTCCTGGCTGGCATGGAAACAGTTATGTGGAAATGACCGCAGAGCCGCTTTTCCCCTTCGGTTACGGACTGTCCTACAACAAGTATGAGTACTCGGAGTTGTCCGTATCCTCCTCGATGCTGTCCGTAGAGGATACTCTGACAGTATCAGTAAAGGTTCGGAATAACGGCGAATATGAAGGAACGGAAATAGTCCAACTGTATATAAACGATATATACAGTTCGGTCACCACCCCTGTAAAGGAGTTGAAGGGCTTTAGCTGTGTGAGCTTGAAGCCAGGCGAGCAGAAGATCGTTGAAATCAACATGCCAATGGACTCTTTATCACTTGTAGATGCTGAAGGCATCACAAGAGTGGAGCCGGGTGAATTTGAAATCATGGTGGGGAGCTCATCAAGAGATGAAGATCTTCTGAGTGCAGTTATTAATGTGATCTAAGCCGTGATATGCTTCAAGGGAGGGAGGTTATGTGGTGGAATTGGATTTCAACCCAGTTTCAATGCTCTTTGTTTTGTTGAACGTTGTAGTGCTGGCGGCGGTTTTTTTTGCCATTGTCATGCTGATCAAAAGGAAAACGGGCAGATAAAAGACCGGGAGGGAAAAATTTCCCTCCCGGATATTTTTTACAGATTCAGCTGCTCTTCAAGCTCAGCTCTGCTCATTCTTGGTTTTATCCTCAACTTTCTCTTCATCCAATTAGCAAAATTATCAAAGTAAATATATAGTATAGGCACAAAGAGAAGCGTCAGGAACGTGGAGGTCGTGAGTCCGCCTGCAATTACAAGACCCATGCCTCTCAGCATTTCACTGTTTGAGCCGTTGGAGAATATTACGGGGAACTCTCCTATAATGGTAGTCAGCGCTGTCATCAGTATGGGCCTCAGCCTTGTAGGGCAGGCCTTCAGGGTAGCTTCCTCCAATTGATACCCATCCCTGTGCCTTAGGGTATTGGTATAGTCAATAAGTATGATACCGTTGCTTACAACTATACCCACCAGCACGAGGCAGCCGATGAGACCCATCATGCTGAGGGATGTGCCGGTCAAAAATAACAGCAGTATCGCTCCTGTAAAGGCCAGGGGTATTGTGAACATTATGATGAACGGGTCTACCAGCGACTCAAACTGTGCTGCCATGACCAGATAAACCAGTACGATCGCGAGTAATATCGCCATCCCCAGCGACCTGAAGGTATCGTTCATCATCTCGTTGCTTCCTCCGAGAGATACTGTGTACCCATCAGGGAAGCTCATCTGGTCTACGATCTTCTGCACCTGATTTCCTACACTGCCGGCCGCACGTCCGAATACTTCACAGGTTACAGTGACATATCTGGTCTGATCAGCCCTCTGTATGTTTACAGGCACATCCTCCATTACTACTTCCGCAACTGAGGAAAGTGGAACGTAAACGCCCGTGCCTGTACTGATAGTTACATCTCCCAGGTTGGTAACAGTCGTTACATACTCTTTTGGATATGCTATACGCACATCCATTTCTGTTCCGCTGACCTTAATGGTAGTAGCTGTGTAGCCTGAAATCATGTTCTTGACCTGCGAGGCCACTGCCGAGCCTGTAAGCCCGTACTGTCTGATACGGTCCTTGTCTATTCTTAGTGCTATCTGCTTATCCTGTTCCTCCAGCGAGCTTTTTATCTGTCTGGTACCCTCTATTTTTGACAATTGGGTCTCCAGTTGATCACTTATCTCCTGCAGTATGGCAAGACTGTCACCGTGAATTTCCAACGTTACTCCCCCACCTGCCATCTGGCTCATGTTGGAAGCAGATCCAACAGATATCTTGGCACCTGCCACATTCCTGGTGAGCTTCCTGACATCCTCCATTATCTCGTCAAGACTCCTGTCCCGCTTTGTCTTATCCACCAGCGTACACCTTATTGTACTTGTATTGCTTGCTCCGCCTGTAAGAGCCCCCATTCCGCCGGAAGAACCGGACATGGAAACAGTCATGGCATCCATCTCGGGTATCTTTTCGAGTATCTCCTCTACCCTCAGGGAAAGCTCATCTACTGCTTCCAGCTTGGTCCCCTTGGGAGCCTCCACCGATACATTGAAGGTACCTTCGTCAGTGCTTGGCATGAATTCCAATCCTACAAAGGGCATCAAGAAAAGTGAAGCCACGAATATCCCGATAATAATCAGCAGAGTCCTCTTCTTGTGGCCTAGTGCCCAGATAAGCATCCTGTGATATGTGCTTTCAAGACCCTTCATAAGCCTGTCGAACAGATCCAGAAGCTTGTTAATAAAGTCCAGAGGCTTGGGAGCATGATTTCTGTGAAGATTGTTCACATAGTTTGCGCTGAGCATCGGAACGACCGTAAGCGCAACCAAAAGAGCCATCAGATTTGAAAAAACAACAGCCAATGCAAGGTCTGACATCATTTCCAGCACCAGACCCTCCGAAAACAGGAACGGCACAAATACGACTGCTGTTGTAAGGGCCGCAGCCGTTACCGCCAGCGCCACCTCATTGGTTCCCTTATAGGTTCCCGTTATTTTGTCGCAGCCCTCTGCAGTCCTGTATCTGTATATATTATCAAGTACGACAATGGAGCTGTCTATAAGCATACCTATACCTATTGAAAGTCCGCCAAGGGATACAAGGTTCAAGGTAGTAC
>CAZNMO010000008.1:39868-45480 GCA_964574195.1 uncultured Clostridiaceae bacterium
AAATACAAAAGCACAAAAGTACAAACAATAGACAATGGCAGTGAAACTGCAATTATCCCTGACAAGCCCACATTTTTGAGAAATACAAAGAGCACTACTATGGCAAGTGCTGCACCGGTGAAAATGTTGGATATTACATCCTTTACTGAGCTTTCTATAATGCTCCCAGATTCATTCACTATTGCCACATGTACATTTTTGAAGTCTTTATTTATATCTTCTATTTCCTTCTTTATTGCCTTTACGGTATTAACAGTATTTCCATCACTGGTCTTTGTAACCGAAAGGCTTAGGCAAGGTTCCCCATTATAGCGGCTGAGCGATTGGATCTCCTTCTCGGATTCTGTTATCTCAGCTATATCCTGCAGCTGGATCGTAACACCGCTTGGAAGCTTTATTGGAGTTGTCCTGACGTCATCTACGCCCTCCAGCTTCAGCTTGCTGCTTATAGTAAGGGAATTATCACCGTACTCAACTGTTCCTGCAGCCTGGTTGGCATTTTCGGCGGCAAGCACCCCTCCGATGCTCTGCATTGTAATCCCCAGCCCTTGTAGTCTTTCGGGATCTATCTGGACCCTGATCTCCTTTTCATGGCCTCCGGTAACATCGACAGAGGCCACTCCTATCTGCCTTTCAATACGCGGCTGGATGTTATCCTCTACAAATGCCTTCAGCTCTTCATTATTCATCCCCTCAGAGGAAATAACTATCTGAGCTATAGGCATTGCATTCATGTCCATCTTCATTATTGTGGGAGAGCCTGCATCCTCAGGCAGGAAGTCATCCACAAAGCTCAATTTGTCCCTTATGGAGTTCACGGATTTATCCAGGTCCACACCGTAATTGAACTGCGCAATTACTACAGACATGCCCTCCATGGATATCGACTGTATGGTGTCTATATCTTCAACATTGGATACCGCACCTTCAATGGTTTCGGTAACAAGGCTTTCAACTTCCTCAGGACCAGCTCCCGAATACTGGGTCATGACAAGCGCAACGGGTATATCCATTTCGGGAGTTAAAGCCATCTGCATCTTGGTCAGGGATACCACCCCGAGGATTATTACCAGAAACATCATTACAAATACCGCTACAGGCCGTTTAATTGAAATTTTTGTTATATCCATTATTCATCAGTCCTTTCATTTAAAAATCTCAATTTGCGGCTGTAACATTAACTGTGCTTCCGTCGGAAAGGAAGCTCTGGCCTACCACAACCACCTTATCTCCATTTTGTACTCCGCTCACGATCTCAATATTTTCATCATTTTGTATCCCTGTATCAACCTTTTTCTTGTGGGCTACATTCTTGTCATCAACTACATATACGAATTTGTCCCCACCCCTTGTAAGCACGGCGTTCAAAGGAACGGATACCGTATTCTCCCTCCTGTCCACAACCAACTTCAGAGATGCAAACATACCTGGCTTGATCAGATAATCAGTCTTGTCGATATATATTTCCACCGGGTACAAAAGCGACGAACTATTTGCTGCGGGGGAAATATGGGTCACAGTTCCCTCATAAGGCGTCTCAGAAGCAGAGGTGACTGTGATATATGCCTTTGAGCCGACTGAAACCTTATTGATATAGTCATCAGAAATATTAAAAACAAACTTGAGCTTATCAGTATTCACTATTGTCATAGCAGGGCTCTGGGGTGAAGCCATGGAGCCCGTCGTCACGTTACATGAACTTATTACTCCGTCAATTTCAGCCTTTACCTTTGTATATCCAAGCTGAGTCTGTGCATTTTCATATAATAGCTCGGCCTGCTGCAGCCCCGCCAGGGCGGACTTTTTTGTTCCGTCGACAGTCTTTTCCCTCGTCAGTCTAAGGTTTTCTTTTGAGGTATCAAGCTGCAGCCTTAGCTTTTCAACGGCAGACTGCATGGTATCAAGCTCCAGCTTTGATTTCGAGCCCGCCTCATATAAGACCTTGGTGTTCTCCAGATCCCTCAGCATATCATCATACTGTATCTGCAGTGAATCCACCGATGACTGCAGCTGCTTCATATTGTTTTCCAGGGTCGCTCCGATATTTATATCATAGTTGGCCTGAGCCGAGGCCAGGGATGCTGCAGACTGCTCCGCTGCAATCCGCAGGCTGGTATCGTCTATTTCAAAAAGAACATCGCCGGCCTTTACAGCCGCCCCAAGAGCCACATTTACTTTTCTTACTGTACCGCTGACCTTTGGTAGCACGGATATTTCATTACTAGCTGTGACCTTGGTGGAAACATTAATGTATTTCTCTATAGTTTCAGGCTTTATTGCCTTGGTCTCTACACTTATGGCCACAGAAGCTGCGTCCATATTCCCCGCTTCCTTTGCGCCTCCCGGTCCCACACCGCCTGGGCCGAATTTGCTTCTGTTCATAACTCCCGCAATGATAATTACAGCCACAACTGCTGCAATTATCAGAAATACCAGTTTTTTACCCTTGATTACCTTCATATTAACCCCCCTATAATTCTGGAATATAAATGTATAGCAAGCTATCTACCTTCCTAAAAAAAATGCATCCTGCTCATTCCGATACGTTTTTAAGCAATACCCGCAGTGTATTCCCGAAAGCAGTAAGTTCTTCTTCTGAAAGGCCTTTGAATAAATACTTATTACCTTCCATTGCCTTTCTCATCATTTTTTCACGCAGCTCCTTGCCTTTTTCAGTAAGCTCCACTTTCTTGTACCGCCCGTCGATCTTGCTTTTCGTTCTGGCTACAAAGCCTTTTTTCTCAAGCCGGTTTAGTATTCCCGTCACTGTTGGATTCATTAGCTTGAGTCCCAGCTCTATGTCCTTCTGGTTTACTTCCCTATCCTCATTATGGATAAGGTAAGAAATCACCTTGCTCTGCGAATCTGTCAGTTCAATTTCCTCCATATACCTGTTGCAATGGGCAGAAAGCCTGTTGCCCAGCATTCCCAGCAGCATGCCTATTTCCATATGCCTTTCCAGTCTGATCACCACCCCAAATTACATTGCATGCTATATAAATAACAAATTCAATATTAGTATTATATTCACGTATTGTCAATACCTTCCTGATATTTGCTATTTTTTTGCGGCAGTTCCGGAGTATGTGCATGTAAGTAAAAGCATCCTGAACATGCTATAATGTGCATAAGGATATACTATATAACATATGGAAGGTGATGCAGTAATGCAGTTTGATGTTCATAAATACAGCTATCCCTCGAGAAGGAACATCGTATATGGAAGAAAAGGTATGGTAGCCACCTCTCATCCCCTCGCTTCACAGGCAGGCTTGGAGATACTGAAAAAGGGCGGTAATGCCATTGATGCGGCAGTTGCGGCAGCCGCATGCCTTACAGTCGTAGAGCCTACCTCCAACGGAATTGGCGGTGATGCCTTTGCGCTGGTGTGGTCGGGAGGAAAACTGCACGGACTTAATGCCAGCGGGCCTTCAGCGGCCTCAATACCTGAGGAGGTAAAGGCAAGGGTGCTCCAACGGGACATTCCCAAACACGGCTGGATCCCGGTGACCGTGCCCGGCATCCCCTCAGCATGGTCCGCACTTTCCTCACGTTTTGGAAAACTCAGTCTTTCTGAAGCCCTAGCTCCGGCAATAGCCCATGCCTATGAAGGGCACCCGGTGGCACCTACTGTAGCCAAGGCATGGGAAGCCTCCTATAAAACCTACAGGCTTGCCCTGAAGGATGAAGTTTTCAGCCACTGGTTCTCTACCTTTGCCCCGGCAGGAAGGGCACCCAGGGCCGGTGAAATATGGTGCTCGGCTGACCACGGCAGAACGCTGGAAGCAATAGGCGCCACAAATTCAGAAGCCTTTTACAGAGGGCCCCTGGCCAAAAAGATCACAGCCTTTGCAGAGCAGACTGGTGGCTGGCTGAAGCCCGGTGATCTGGCAGCTTTCCAGCCACAGTGGGTGGAGCCCATAACTATAAACTACCGTGGCTATGATGTGTGGGAAATACCTCCCAATGGGCACGGCCTTGTTGCATTAATGGCTTTGAATATTCTAAAGGGCTTTGATCATAGCGATAAGGATTCAAGCATGTCATATCACAGGCAGCTGGAGGCAATGAAGCTTGCTTTTGCCGATGGACGCAGATACATAGCAGATCCGGGATGCATGAAGGTATCAGTCAGCAGCCTGCTTTCAGAGGCATACGGAGCTGAAAGGAGAAGCTGTATAGGGGATACTGCTTCGCTCCCTTTACCAGGCAGCCCCGCTTCAGGCGGAACGGTATACCTGGCGGCAGCAGACGGCGAGGGCAATATGGTATCCTACATACAAAGCAATTACATGGGCTTCGGCTCAGGTATCGTTGTCCCAGGCACAGGCATAGCCCTCCACAACAGAGGCTGCAATTTTTCGACAGATCCCGGCCACGAAAACTGTTTCGGCCCCGGCAAGAAGCCCTACCATACGATCATTCCGGGCTTCCTGACCAGGAACGGAGAAGCAGTAGGACCCTTTGGGGTAATGGGTGCTTTCATGCAGCCCCAAGGACATGTCCAGGTCATAATGAACACACTTGACTTTCACATGAACCCGCAGGACAGCCTGGATGCTCCCAGGTGGCAGTGGATAAAGGATAAGACCATAGAGGTGGAGCCGGGCTTCCCTGCTTCTGCGATTAAGGATCTGGCTCGAATGGGCCATGACATATCGGTGAATCCAGACCCCACAAGCTTTGGAAGAGGTCAGATAATCTGGAGGGATGAGGCAGGAGTGTTGGTAGGAGGCACCGAGCCGAGAGCTGATGGAGCAATAGCCGCTTGGTAATCTGGGCAGGATATAAGAAAAACGCGACATTGTCGCGTTTTTCTGTTTCGCGATGCGAGCTCAGGGTCACTTCTATGAGGTCTCGTTTCGTGTTACGCGAATTCAAGCAAGACTTCGAAGCCCGGCCCAAACCGTTCCACACGTAACGCGTAACGCGCAACCCGCAACGAATACTTCGCATCATTCTGCTTATGTACAGCTGTCATCGTTAACTTCTCTTGCCTGATAAAGTCGCATAATTCCTCACAAGGAAATCATGAAGCTTTTCAAACAGCAGCCCTCCGATAAACCAGACAGGGATGAAGGAGAGTGTTATCAATCCGTCAATGGCATAAGGCCCTGTGTAGTTCCACGGACATTTACCTATGAGCCCTCTCAAGATCCAGCCGGTCGTGTATTCTATCGCAAAAATGATTAAGGTATAAACACCTCCCCTGTATACAACCGGCAAGGCTCTAATGCGGTCATGTACCGGTTCAAGCAGGACCATTAGTCCGTATATCGGAAACATCCAGATGTAGGTCCGAGAACCCATGGTCAGGTCCCCCTTCATCAGGGAGCCCAACCCGGTGAATATCGTCTCTGCGATCCATCCTGTCAGACCATATATTAAAAATCTTGTTTTCATATTGATATTTTCTGCTTGCAAAAAAAATAAATTCGAGGTAAATGCAACCTTAAATTACATTTACCTCGTAAACTATTCTTTCAGTTCATCAAGAGCAGGTTCATCAAATATCAGCTTTTCGCCATTTCCTATCATTATCAGCGGCACTCCCACCCTGCCGAGCTTTTTGATCTCGTCAAATTCAGGCCTGATGTCCCTGAGCTTCAGGT
>CAZNMO010000008.1:45490-48108 GCA_964574195.1 uncultured Clostridiaceae bacterium
ATTTCGCATACTGTCTGTGATATCAATGTATTCAAATTGGATCCCATTATTTGAAAGAAACTCTTTCATTGGTTCACAGTCGGGTCAATGCTTGCTTCCAAATACAGTTATTTTTTTCATAGCTTGCCTCCTCAATATGTATATTATAAATTTGCGTTCATATCAACTGTCAAAGCCACATAACCTGCTTATCAGCCTGTCGAGATACACCGATTTAAGCTGTCTGCTTGCCATAGCCTGTTTTATCGGAGGGAGCTTCAGTATAGCAGATAAAACGGCCGCCATTGCCCTATGGCTTCCAAAAGCCTGATTGTCAAAAATAAGATCCTGAAGGGTACCCTTCTCTATAGCCATCAAGACAATTCTATGCACTGAGTTGACCGGTGTTATGAGCTTCTCCTTGCGCCTTTCCAAACCTATGGCCTTCTTTGGGCAGGTCCTGGCACAAATGCCGCAGCCCAGGCATATATCACTGTCTATTGCTACTCTGCCCTGTTCAGTATTGTTGCTTATTGCTCCAATGGGGCAGTCCTTGATACATTTCCCGCAGCTGATACATTCATCAGTATTGATCTCAGGTATAAAGGCCGTTGTCTGGACGGGATGAAGCATTCCGAACTTGCGTGCAGCCACCATTGCTTCACAGCAGCAGCCACAGCAGTTACATATGAAGGTCACTCCATTTCTGACATTCTCACCGCATTGTACCAGCCTGCTTTCATAAGCCTGGTGAAGAAGCTCCATGCATTCGGATATCTCAACCCTTCTTGCATAGTCATGCCTGATCAATGAGTCTGCCGTACCGTTGAAGGTCATGCATATCTCCATAGGTGAATCACAGGCCTTGCCTACATGCTGCATCTTGTGCCTGCAGTAGCAGGTGCTTATACCTATATGAGAAGCAGTCTTGATTATATGGCTGGCCCGCTCAAAATCCAATATCTCAACTTCGTTGTTCCGGGAAAGCACCTGCTCCTGGACAAAAACTCTCCCAAGCCTGGTTTCTGTGCTGAAGAACAGTTGCTTTATAAAGTCCTCCTCCACATTCAGATACTGATAATAAAGCTCGCTAAGAAGCTTCTGGTCCACATCCCCCCTGGTCCTCATCAAGGAAAACTCAAGGAAGCCTGCCATTGGCGGCGGGAGCACATACTTCACCACACCCTCATGCTCCGAATCCAGAAGCACGGCTCTGCCGGCCAATCCTTCAAGGATATTCCGGGCTTGAGCTTCCCCCATTTTCCATATCATCGCTGCAGCTTTTGCAGTAAAGGGCTTTATAGGAAGCTGGGCTACAAGCTCCGCTTCCTTTTCACTGAACAGCATCCCAAGGATCTTGTATAATGTATCTGACGGAGGAGCTCCCTGCGGGAATCTATTGATCCTCTCCTCCAGGCTCTTGTATGCGGATTTGCCAACTATATGAGACAACCCTATACCTCCCGTGAGTCTGCATTTGTACCTTTGTGCATATAGTATATCATATTATATGGACAGTTATATGGATAGACTCCTCAAATATTTCATATATCATAGAATTCAGCCGGGTTTACGGTCATCATTTCAAGGATAGTGTCACGGGTAAGTCCCCTTTCCTCACAGCAAGGAAGGAAATCGGTGAATATTCCTGCACAGGGGTGGGCATCCCCTTTTTCCTTGAGTTCCTCATGGAAATCATAATCCTGTGATAATAGGAGCCTGGTACTATAGCCGGCTTTCACCGTATTTTTTATCAACTTGCAATACCTACTGTAATTATCAGCCCTGATATTGTCAAAACCCAGCCACATGCCCATATCAGCAGCTCTCTTTATTGTTTCCTCATGTCCTTCAAAGCCCGCATGAGCCCAGAGGAATCTGGAAAAAACGCATTTTATGCTTTCCAAAAAATCAAATACCTCATTGGCAGTAGCCGCTTCAATAATGTGGCAATGTACCGGTATATTCACGGCCTGGCTCGCCATGACTGCCGCCTCAAGAACTTTCTTGTCGACCTGGGACAGCCTTCCCCGGTCAACAAATATCTTTATATGAGAAGGCTTTATGACAACATCATCTATTATATCCAACCCGTTTCTGAAGTCTTCTATCCAGCGCGCAGCCAGCTGCTTTTCATAGTTTTCCCCATGTATCCTATAAACATTTTTGGAAAAAACCAGCCCTGTGTTGGGTATTATTCTTACCCCGGAAGCCTTGGACAGCTTTTGCAGAAGCTTCAGATTCTGCCCTCCCCCAGGAGTGGATGTTTCAACCACTGCCCTGCAGCCCTCCCTGTAAAGCTTTTCAAATACAGGCAGCAGTTTGTAATAGAGCTGCTTTGTTTTATCCTCATCATATACTCTATCAAAATATAGCCTCTCATCAGCATAGTCATCCCAGGCAATATGCTCATGGGAAAGTGTCACTCCCAGTTCTTCCTTTCCGATAGGCCCCGTTACCGTATATATCATTTTTAATACCCCCAATGTACGTTTTATTTACATTATAACTGCAAATGGCTGACAACTATGTGTCAGCCATTTCATATTACCCGTCCTAGTATTGAAAGATATCCATAGGTATCATATCCAGCTGCATGGCTTTCATAAGATAATACATATAATTGCCTTTTCGCTGTT
>CAZNMO010000009.1:0-45346 GCA_964574195.1 uncultured Clostridiaceae bacterium
TTAGTTTAGCATCTTTGTATATCGTAGCGTTGAATTGTCGTCCATCTTTTGAAAGAGACTTCTGCATTGGAGTAGCCCCAGTTATGTCTCTTTTCAAGAATTTCTTCCTGGCTTTCTTATATATGGACTTGTCAATGACATCCAGTTCACCTACACTATTACACACCAGGATTCCATCTGAACCAGCTTCCCCAAGGATTTCATGCCGTTTACCGTTGGCTTGTATCATTAGAGCAACTTCAGTCCCTCCGATAGACTTATATACATCCATTACATACAACCAGTCTTCTTTTCTCCCGTCGGACTGCGCTATATGTTTCGCAGATGTCCATAATACATCCATGTTGCGTATTCCCCCTTACAATTCATCCAGAGTTTCTTGGATTTTATCTGCCCATTGGCTGATTTCTCCTCGGTAGTTGTTCAACAAAACACATTCCTTAGTAAACGACTTCTTCAACATATGGATTTTGTATGCTTGGAATGGAGTGTACCCGTACTTCTTAGTAAGCTCAACCCCTCGATTGTCCTGCTGTCCAGAGTGTCCAATAACAACTGCTTTACCGCCTTTGTCGTGGATACGAGTCAACAACAGTTGAAGGTCAGAGATTTTACGAGCGTTCTGCGCTTCATCTATAATCACAAATGAGTGCTTCAGGTTTCGCCCACGCATTGTAGAATCTGTTGTTAAAACTAGTTGCTCATTTTCACGCATATGCTCCATGGAGCGTTCGCTGACACTCAATTCCTCTATAGCGTCAAAGAATGGGAAGAACAGCTTTGATTCTTTCTCTTCAAGCGTACCTGGTAGGAAACCTTGCTTCATGTAACGGTCATCTGGGAATCGAATGTAAACCAGTTGTTGGCAGATTCCTTTTCGTAGGAACTCAAAGCCCTGTTGCACTGCAAGCGTCGTTTTACCTGTACCTGACGCTGCATCCACCCAAGTAACTGGATACTTTGTGATTGCCTTTTGATAAGCCGTTTGATATTCGTCTGGAGTGAAGCTCAGTTTTGTAAGATATGGATTGAAGTCATAATCCTCTTCTGTTCTGCTATTCATGCGCTTACGCTTTCCCATAGCAACTCCTCCTAGCTTTCAGGGTAATAAAAAGAGCCATGGTTTTATACCACAGCTCTTTTCTTACTTACAATATACAATTGATAGTAGTATTTTCTTAAAACACTACGTCGTCAAGGTCGTCAACTTGTTCGTTGTCGAAGTCTTGCCAACCTTTAACATCGTTTTGCTTTGTTAGGTCTGAAGCTACCCAAGCCAAATCTTTCATTTTTCCAGGAGTGAACAACGACTGTTTGTCATTGCTGTTGTCCTTCACAACGAATTTGGCTGTTTCGCCGTACTCACCATTCCAAAGCAAGAATGTATAACCAGTTGTTTTACTAGCCATAGTAAATCTCTCCTTCACCTCGTGGTTGCTTTTCTTGTTGACAATTTAGTACACGCCTGTTTTTTATTTTATTTCTTGAGGGTGAAGTCGTTGAAACGCTTGACTAGGTCAGGCTTTCCAATTGCTTTACTAGTATTGCAAGTATGAGACTTAACTTCACTATGCTGTAATTGCTTACGGCAGTGCGGGCATTGATACACATCAGTCACCCCCTTAGTTCAATATTGTTACAACTAAGTCTCGTCGTACACCGAACTCTTTTGCTCGGCTTGGACTATTGAAATATATGTCCAGTTTGTTGCCTTTGATAGCTCCACCTGTGTCTTCAGCTACATAATACCCGTTTATCGCAGGATATGAAGCTGAAGTAATATGAAGCTTGCTCCCAAGAGGAATGACACTTGGGTCTACAGCAACAGTTCTTCCTTCCACAGTGTTTGTACCAGTAGCTGTTATGCCCTTACCATTCATACCAGCGTCGTGATTTGTGTAGGCAGTCGCTCTCATGTAGATAGTCTTCCTGGCGCTCGTTGGGCTTCCCCCTCGACTAACGGTAGTTGCCTGAGCCCTAGTCTTTGGGGTATAGCTTACCTGCTTCCTCTCCAACTCTTTCTTCTGATTTTGGAGTGTTTGATTCTGCTTCCTCAACTCTACAACCTTGGTTTGAAGGTCAGTCAAGGATTTCTGAAGCGTTTCGGCTTTCATACGCTCATCTTTCAGTTGGGTTTTAGTGCCTTCTAGCTCCTTATTGACGTTTCCAAGCTCTTTGACCGTCTTTTCCACTTGGAGCTTTACCTCACTAACTTCCTCTTGCGACTGTGATAAATTCTTCTGAGTTACCTCCAGCTCATTCTTTGTTCCTTGTTGAATGTAAAGGGTGAACCCATTTAGAATGACCATCAGACCCAATACTGAAGATAGAACTTTTGTGTTCCTCTGCATTTCAGTCCTCCTTTGGCGTGTACAAAAGAATATCCAGAGAAGGCTTGTTTTCACTTGTACCCTGTCGCTGTAGCAACGGGCTGTTGTGTTAGTAAAACCGCCTTACAACTAATAAAAGGCGTTGGTTTGAAAGTTCTCTCCTAACTAATCATAATAACCATCCGTTGACATCTTTTTCTTCTGCTTACTCAAAAAGGTTCTTGTTTCTACTAGCTCAGTGAGCTTTCCTATAAGTTCATCAACCCACAAAGTATCTCCCAAGTTCTTTGCTGTATGTAACAGCAATAAACTCTCCTCGATTTCTTCATTGACAGTCATCGGCATTTTCTTGTCGTGTTTCGCCATAGCAGTCCCTCCCCTTGTATGAGTTAGCAATAATATGTATAAAGTTCTCCAAAGATTATAAAAATAAAAAGCAGGAGGCAATCGCCCCCTGCTACCAAAACTTAAACATTCTTTTCACTTCACTCTTAACCGATTGTGGTATTTCCATACCAGAAGGTTTCCCAGATACCAAGCTCTTTGCCTTTTGAAATACATAATCAGGACTATCCTTTGGCGCTTTCATGAAATTAAGGTCGTTTGCTGTGCCTTTTGAACCTTCCTTGAAGCTACTCCAAGCCCTACTTGCAAAGCTTCCTAGCAGCTTTCTCCCAGCTCTCCCACGGTGTTGTCTAGTTCGCACCTCGTATTCACCAGGCTCTGGGTTATTGGATTTTATTTCCTTCCAAGCTTCTCCCATGTAATCTGCAGGTTTTCCGCCGTACTCCTCAGCCATTTCCCTCGCTCGGATACAAACTTCAACTCTGTTACTCATAGATTCCTCCTTTCGGTTTGTATATCTTATTCCAATTGACGGTTAAAAATAACCAAAATAAAAAGGAGCTTTTCAGCCCCTTTAATAGTCGCTATTTGCGACGTTTTACCAGTTCGCTATCCTCAGCGCCTGGAGTAGTTGGGTCAACTACGATACCCAGACCAGCAAGGATAACAAGAACTAGGTTGACGATACCCATAACACCGTCAATCATGTCATCTGAAATTGTGTAATCAAAACCGAAGTTTTGGGACAAGAATGCTGTCACCAGTTGCGCTAACAAAAGAATTTGAGATACAAAGCTGGCTACAAATAGCTTGTTGCGGAATCGTACTTTTAAGTTCATAGTTGTTCCCTCCTATCCTGGAATATTGATTTTTTGACCAATCTGTAACTTACTTGGATTCAAACCAGGGTTGATAGACTGGATAGCCCCAACCGTAGTTCGGAACTCACGTGACAAGTCCCAGAGCGTATCACCTTTTTGAATTGCGTACATCTTGTACGACGGCGCTGCTTTAATGCGGATTTTCGCCCCCACTTGCAGCTTTTCAGGTACAACCGTTGGGTTCAGTTTCTTCAACTGGTCAACAGACACTTTCGTTTGTTGAGAAATACCCCAGAACGTGTCGCCCTTTTTAATTGTGTAGAATTCACCCGTAACGGCTGGAGTCGTTGGCTTTGTAGGATTTGTTGGAGTTGTAGGTGTCGAACCTCCTGCAACATATTTCACGCCGTAAGCTTCACAAAGTCCTTTCGCTAACTCAATAGCGCATTCCTTACGGTAGGCTTCACTCATCAATAGTTTAGCTTCTTCCATGTTGTCCATGAATCCGCATTCTACGAGAGCTGCTGGCATAGTTGTATTAGCTACAACGTATAACCATCTGCCATCCTTCATACCACGGTCTCTGAGCTTAGTTCCTTGCATCAGATACTTGTGTAGAATCTTACCAATTCGAAGAGATTCACCACTGCCCCATGTTAAGGTTTCAATACCGCCCCAACTTCCCCAAGAGCCTGTATTGGCATTAGCATGCACAGACAAATAGAAATCTGCTTTCGCATTGTTCGCCGTTTTAACTCTTGTCGCAAGAGGAACATCTGTATCACCAGGAGCAACAAGTACAGTACGGAATCCACAGCGTTTCAACTCAATATCAAGTAGGGCAACCACACGACGGTTGAATTCATTCTCTTTCATGAACGTACCGTCAGAAAACTTTGGTGTTCTTTTCCCTGGCGTTTCCATGCCATGTCCGTCGTCAAGAGCAATCAACTTTGTCATAGTTTCACACCTCCAAAATCTTAGTCAGTAAAGAATATAGAGGTCAAACCATAATTCTTTTCGGTGTTTCGTCGTTTTATGGGCGTAGCTTTATTTACGTAGTAAATAACTTTATGTTATTTGCATATTCATTAATATGTTTTATTATCATATGTATTAATTAGTATTATATGTCTTTTGATACGGGGGAAAATTTTACGTACCAACTCATAGGACACACATAAATTTCTCCATAGAAAAGGAGCTATGAGGGTGTCATAGCTCCTTGGGTTAAATCTTGTGGAAATATTCTACATTCTCAAGAACCATTTGGACTTCCTGAGTCATAGCCTCATCCAGATACGCCGTAATTACAGAAGCCCCTCTTGCATTCGATGCGTTGATATACGCTCGGAACGCCGTTTCATTGTCTCCACGATACAAAATAGTGCCACTAGTCATAAAGATTTTCACCTTGTTCATCTACTCAACCCCCTGCTTGAATTTTAAGGCTGATAAATCTCGCCTTGGGTATTTTATCAGAATATAATATAACGTCAAAACCTGTTCAATTATTTTTGGTCTAGCTCCATACTAAGAGTCTTGAAGTCGCTTATTATCTCTAAGCGACTCCCTCAGTAGTAAAATGCTAGCAACCAGACAACCAATAGTCACAGGAATTGAAGTCACTAATAGAATCCAGTATATGTTCATAATCTTATGCCCCCAATATAGCTCTAATGTCAGACAAGGATAAACGCTCTGCAGATAAGTCTTGTTCCACGTTACCTTGAGCTGAACCAGCAGAACCTTTTCCAAGCAGCTCCTCGATAACTGATACTTTGATTCCTAGCTTTGAACGCTTTGTGTCCTCCACAGTGTTAGTGATAATCGGCGTTAAGAAGTTTGCGTGGTCGCTAGGTTGTCCCTGACGTAGTACACGCCCTTCACGTTGAGTGATAGATTTTGGAACCCAAGGAACATCCAGGTGGATAAGTGTATGAGCGCCGTGTTGTAAGTTTACACCCTCTTCAGCAGCGTTTGTACATAACACAACTTGAATCTCTCCTGTTTTCATTTTATCCTGAACCTTTGTACGTTCTGCTGGTTTAACGTCCCCAGTAATGAAAGCAATCTTGGAAGCTTCAACCTTCTGGTCGATAAGTCCTTGACGAATTTTCTCTAATGGTAACTTCATATCACAGAATAGAACCATACCACGGTTTGCAGAATCCTTTAGGTGTTCCGTGATAGTGTTAACAGCCCACTCTTCTTTCGGATAAAGCTTTGACATATTGATTTTCGAACTATCTGTCTGTAACATATCTGGGTCAATCGCTACCTGTTCAAGGCGCTTCATCTTAGCAAGAATCATAGGAGCTGACGCCTTGATTCCAGCGTTCTCCATAGACTTGATTTCTGACAGAATGTTGTTCTGAATTGTTTGGTACATTTTGTACTGTTCTTTCGTCATTTCCAGATTGTACGTAGTGTGTCGCTCTTTCGGTAACTTAGAGTTTACATCTGAGCTGTTATGAGTTCTAATGAAAGCCACGTCGTGCATTTCAGCTTGTAGTTTGTCGAGATTCTTCAGCGCTACCGCTTTTGAGCCATATCCATCACTTTCCCATTCTACAAAACGGCGTCCAAAGTCTTTCGCCCAAGTGCCTACCTTGTCTGGACGCAAGTGGTGAAGAATATTGTATGTTTCTTTCGGCTGTCCATTTGGAAACGGCGTAGCTGTTAAGAACCACATATACTTAGCATCTTTCCACGTTTCAGTAAACCCTTTAGTCTGTTGCGTGTTGTTTTTCAACTTGTGAGCCTCATCGCCTACAACGCAGTTTGGCGCTAACTTTTTAAGCTTCTTAGTGATTGTTGCTTTTCTCAACATTTCGTAGTTCACAATAATAACTTGTGCTTTCTCCGCTTCCTCCCAAGCCAGTTTCGCTTTGTTAACACTGTTCAGCGTGCTAGACTCAAGAACGCAAGCTTTCATATTCGAAAAGTTCTCAATTTCTTTCTTCCAGTTGAATTTAACAGAAGACGGCGCAACAACGATTGCCCTCTTGATTTCCTTGTTATTGATAAGCTCTCGTATAGCTGTGATAGCTGTTAGCGTTTTCCCTAAACCTACCGCAAGTCCAGCTATGGCTTTTCTGTTCTGTATAATGAATCGAACGCCCTTTTTCTGGTGGTCGTACAGACTCAACAAAGGGTTCATACCTTTCGGCATTTTGAAGTCGCTGATGTCTATGTCCTCGTTGTTCTTGATTCGCTCTATAGGCTTTAGTCCCTGAATTAAGTCTTTAACAAGTTTGTCTATGTTGGAAATCTTTTCCATAACTGCTTTGACAGTCGGCGCTATCTTGGCTGCTATCTCGAAGTTTCGGAACGCTGATGTAACATTTATCACTTCTTTAAAAGGAACGTACCATTTCTTTTCAGGCGTGTCGAACCTTGCATTGAACTCTTTTATTTTCTCTTTGTCTCCAAAATTACTGTCCAACTTCACCCAGTTACCTGGACCAAATTCAGATTTTGGAGTTATATCAACTAGGCGGATATGACCAGAAGCTATGTCCTCTTTACCCCAACTGTTTATAGTAGTCTTTACACCTTCCCCAACCACGAACGCACCATCCACTGTAGCTGTCTTCAGTCCCAGTTTCTGATAAAGTTGTTCAATCTTTGGAGCTGAACTTTTCGATTCAACAGGCTTTGTAATCTCGGTAGTTGTCAGAGTCTTTCCAGATATACTGTAACCGCTTCCGCTTTCAAGTCGTTTTCCAATCGCCATAGCGCAGCGCATCCAGTCTACCTTTAGAGAGCTTCTGTCCCAAGTAATACCTTGTTTTACAGCGTCTTCCATTATGAATAATCGTTGTTCTGTTGTAAGCTTCTTACAAAAATCTTTGAACTCGTCTCTTGTTTTGAAGCTTCCTTCTACTCCAGCGCTCTGTTTAGGTTGAGCAGCTACCTTGTCAACTCCAGACTTGAAAGCTGGAAGAGAAAATGTTTCGCCGTTATTCAGGTGCTTCCCTATGGCCATAGCACATTGCATCCAAGTAGTTTTCCAAGCTGAAGTCTTTGGGAAGTGTATTCCTGACTGTTCGGCGTAGTCCATAACCTCTTGCCTTTGTTCAGTCGATAGCTTCTTACAGAAGTCTTTGAACTCAGCCTTATTCTGGAATGTTCTGATTGTACCGTACTTCTCAGCTTCCTGCTGTGGTACTTGGAATGTTTGAAGTTCAGGCTTCCCATTTTGATAAACGATTTTCTGTACAGTCACTAGGTTTGACAAGATTTTTCACCTCTCTCACTTATTTTTCCTTTGTTGTGGTATTGTTCCGTTCACTAGTCCCATATAGCCGTTCTCCCTTTATTGTATACTTTACCGCTCAGGCTTATACCCTTGATATAAATAAAGAGGGTGAATTGAAGTTCACTCCAACTAGCTCAAGCATATAGTAAATAATTACAACGGTCAAGTGTTTTGGACAAAATAAAGAGCCTGTTTTCACAGGCTCAGTTCAGCATATAATTCATCGACTAACTTTTGGTCAACTACAGGCTCAGGAGCTTTGATTGCTTTACGCTCTGAAACTATAACGGGTTCAGCTTTCTTCTCTTCTTCAATGTCCAGGAACACTCCTGTTTCTTCAATCGCTATGTGCGCCCGTGGAAGCCAACCTTCCCAAGTGACGTTGTTCATATTCTGTTTTAGCTCCTGATACCATTTGTCCAACATTTCTTTTGGCATAGGACTCTCGTGATAGTGTTTTCCGCACTCTGGTCCAATACCAACCAACAAGGACACTGGATGAGTCAGCTGTCTACCACAATGGAAACATACACCAGCTGGCTGTGGCTTTCCTTTCATCTTTACATATACGCCGTTGGGCGTCTCTTGAGTAATGTACCCAAACATAACTCGCATAGGCACAGGCGCTTTATCTCTGTACTGCGGATTTGTACTTGGCTTTGTTAAGAATTGTCTAACACTGATTTTAAATTCCTTTACTCTTTTCACTATAATCTCTCCTTTTATCTCGGTTACAATCTCAATCATAATACTATTGGGCACAACCGTCAAGAATAAAGAGGAAATGCCCCCTCATATTTCCTGTTGAAGTTCACTTCATTCTAAGATATTATAGTAAGTGGGTTCGCACAGCCCAATTCCCTATCCAACATTTTGTGGAGGCAAAGAGCAATCTTTGTCTCTCTTTTTGGTTAAAAGAAAAGAAGCCCTTTCAGACTTCTTTGTATGTGTCATATACACTTTGTAGTACCGCTTCAAACTCGCTAAATTTGTGAGGTTCTTTCCTTCCATCCTTGTACTCAACCTCTATTTCCTTTTCAATATTCAGTAAAGCCCTCGCCATTTCTTTGAACACTATGACTCTCTGTACAGCGCTCGGAAAGTTCGGTGCGTAATTTACCGCTAGGTGTGTTTTATACTGTTCAAATTGTTGAATTACTGGTATCATTGTAATTATCTCCGTTCTATTGGTGTTTTTATTATCATACTATAGGTAAGCACAACTTACAAGTAGTATTATCTGTTATATGTCTCAAATTTCATTTCAGGTTTGAACATCATAAGATGTTCACGCTCTTCACACAGTTTGTAAAAGGCTTCTCTATCCCCATTGACTAACGTTTCATCAATACGAGCTTCAAGAACATTCATTTCAGAGTCAAACTTCACACAGCTCAGTACGCTGTCCACTGCGTCCCTTTCGCTGTCGCTCAGGTTTATAGGGCAATACAAGTTTTCCTCCCACACAGAATGCCACATCTTGCATCGTTCTCTGCCTTCATACTTTATCTCAATGTAAATATCGTCATCTTGGTTGCGTTTCACGTGCTCATAGCAGCGCTCTGGGTCGCCCCAACTCTCGCCGTTCAAGAAATATCGGAAAGTCCTTGAATCTACATCCACAGTTGACATTTCGATTCCTCTTGGGGTTTTATCAGCGTCGTACACAAAGTGGATTCTCTCCAGTTGTTTCCTAGCTTTAGAATGGTTTTTGAGATGCTTTAACAACCAACGACACTCTCTCAAAGAAAACTCTTGACTACTCAATATAAAATCAATGAATTTCATCTTTTGGTCAACTGTTACAGTCATACGTTTATTCCTCCCAAACCTTTTACCCTAAATAAAGAAGGGAGACAAAAGTTGTCTCCCTAATTCTCACAGGGCGTTGTCAAGAGCTTCAAACGCTTCTGTAATGGCTGTATAAAATTCAATCTCTTCTTCTGTTAAAGTTTCCACTATCTCCGCCAGCTGTACCATTATTCCTCTTAACTGTTCTTGTGTTGTACCCAATGGTATTCCCCCTTTTCGAGATAATAATACTTATTACCCTATATTCGATAATATTCCTGTATACATGAAATTAATTGTATTTCTGTAACATTTATGTAAACACGTAAAAAGCCCAACCGAAGTTGGGCTGTACGCATCAATCAATTTGTCCTTGTCCAGTTCCAAGTTTACCTTTTGGTGCACTGTCAAATTGCTTGCCTTGCTTGTATCCTGCCTGTTTTGCTTCTGAATCCCCAAGCCCTTTAGCTGAAGACTTTCCGCCTGTTCTAAACTCCATTTGCTCTACCTCTCGCACAACCAGTTCGTCTTTCACAAGAATCAGTCCCCAATTTTCCTTTGCAACTTGTTCCTTGAACTTGTCAGCCAAACCTCTTACAAATCCACCAATAAAGTCGTTCTTTAGAGCCGTTGGATTGATTGAAATTCCCATAGCGTCCTTGATAGCCATAATCAAGCGCATTTGGTATATTTCCTTGTTGTCTCCATATTTTCTTCTCACATGCTCAACTCCAGCGCCCTCTTCATATCCAAGTTCTTCAAGCTCGTCCAAAGTCATCTTCTTGAAGTTGTATCCAGATTCTTGTTCCGCTTCCTTCTTGCGCTTCTTCAGATACTGTTTAGCGTGATGTTCTACGACGTTACAAGCGTATGTGAATACCTCAATCGCAATCTCAACGTCTTCTTTCACTCCAAGGAATCGAAGTTGTACTTTACCGTTTGGCCAAGAATTGAAGTAGGACACGCATCGGAAGTTGTCAGCGATAATTCTTGCCAGTTGTCCTTTCCACCAAACTTTACGTTCTACTGGAGAGCCATAGCCGTGGATAACAACCTTTTTAGCAAGTCGCTCTGGGTCAGCCCCTTCAACGTCCTCCATTGTAATTCCGTGTTTTACCATCATTCTTTGAGCCATCATCATTGCCGTTTCGGCTTCCTCTGGTGTAGCTCCGCTGTTTAGCGCTGCTGTTTTTAATGCCTTCTGAATCTTACCTAAGATTTTTTCATCAACGTTTTTCTCTGTCATTTGAACCGCTCCTTTTAGCTTGGTTTTATGTGGTTTTCTAACTCACAAACCAATCATACTATGAAACTGTACAACCGTCAAGTGTTTTGTCGATTTTTACGACAACTTTATTCATACGTGTCAATTTTTAATATCAACGTTTCATTCTCAACGTCAATTTCGTACTCGCTGTAACAAACTGACTCTGTCAAATGGTTGTCGATAACAAAGTCCTCTCCAAGTTCCTCATCATAGTCCTGAACCAATTCAATGAAGTCACGTTGTACGTCCTCTGCGCTTCTGAACGTGTCGATATTCGTGTCCAAATCGCCCAATGAGATATTCCCGCAAACTTGTGCTAAATCCTCATAGTTTGTTTCTAGCTGTTCATCATTTATAATGACAATTCCCTTTGAAATTCCTTTAATTTCGTTCCCACCTATTAAATGCGCCACTATCATTTGCCACACTCCTCCATGTTATTCATCCCACAGTGAAATACATATCGTCTCTATCCAAGATAATAACTTTCATGTCTCGGTAGGACTTCAATTTTCTTGACTTTCCTTCTTTCTTCATCTGTGCTATAATGTTCTCAATTCCGTCAATCTCTGTAACCAATAGGTTATGCATAGTATTAGATAGGATAAGATGTTCACACTTTCTCCCAAATGTTAAGCGTTCTGTTACAACCTTTTCAATAGCTTGTTGTAGTGCCATTTTTCTCACCTCAACTAATAGAACCGTATGGAGAAAAGTTCACTCTGAACAAACATAAAAAGAGGAACTCAAATGAGTCCCTCTGGGTTACTTGCTCGCAGGTGGTTGAATCTCCGCTTTCTTCAAAGCTGCTATCACCCACATAAGGTTGATTTTCTCATTCTCAGTTTCTCGCCACTCCAAATTGTGCTTCTGAGCGATTTCTTTGAGCGTTTCATAGCTATGTCCTTTCCAGCTAGGCTCTGTGCTCTCTGTCTTTGCAGGTGATTCAATTACAATCGGTTCTGTCTGGATAACAGCCACCCATTCTTCCTCTACAGCAATGGAAGCTTTCTTGGCTGACAACTTGCGGTCTAGGTCAACCACATATTTCGTTTTCTTTCCTCCTGCTATCGCCGTTTTTATTGTTCCTGTACTACCTACCTTAGCAGCATATGTGATTCTCCCGTTCGTGGACTTAAATGACACATCCACGACAAATACAACTCTTGTGTCAGCAGTTAACAGCGTTTTGGACTCAGTTTTCGACATGTATACTCTTCCCTTCATACTTTAGGATGTAATTCATTTATTCCCTAATAGCATATACCCTAAAAATCAAAATCATTCCTAAAATATGAAAAGTTTTTCAGTTGAATTACACAGCACATGGTATCCATTGGTAAAATAAAAAGAAGCTCCTTCAGGAGCTTCTTTGGCATGTGGAATTATCAGCCTTTAGTCATAAGGTAAGTAACAAGCGCACCTATAGCCAGGAACGAGATTTGTTTGAAGAAATCAATCCAGCGGTTTGAGTCCTGGTCGGTATTCTTATCTGATTTGTCCCCTAAAGACTTTAGCTGCGATTTTATGTCCTCCAACATCTGGAAAATCTGACTTACATACACCTTAGTCTCAATGGACTGTTGGCTCAGATTACTTACTGTTTCAGACAATCTTTCTGTCGTTGTCTCTAATTTATCAACCGTCTTTGACAGTTGCTCCACACGCTCTTCCAATACTTGAACTTGGCCATTGTTTTCCATCCTATTCACCCCCGCACGTTATGCAAACAAGTCTACTCGTTATAATCTCCGCTTGGGTTGTGCCATTCTTTTCTGGGAAGAAAAAGGAGCTTCCAATTGAATTAGAAGCCCCCTTGCTAGTTGTACCGTAATTTTCCTTAATTTCCTATGTTTCCTTGTGTGACAAGAAACACGTCATTTTCCAACATAGGTTGTGTTTACTTCTCTACAAATAGGACTTTGATAAACCCTTTCGCATAAGCGTCGTCAATCTTTGCTCCAGCAGCTCGTGGATGACCTCCACCGCCCATTTTCTGTGCGAATTCTCCAACGTGAACATCTTCCTTGATTCCTCGGAAGCTTATGGAGTTAGAACCAAAGTTCACCATAGCTATGAAGTCATACTCTGGATTTTCTGTGGCTAGTACATTCCCAAGCTCTGAGTGATACTGCTCTGCGAACACTACTCCAATGTGATAGCCGTGAGCGTCGATTGGAGTGATTTTGTCTTTGCGTGACTTGATGTACCGCTCCACTCGTTTGTTCTCCGTATCTACAAGAAGCTGCTCTGAACTTTTGAGGATTGCTTCTGGATTTTCAACAAAGCGTTCCACAAATTTATATCGTCCAACAAGCATAAGTAGGTCGTTCAGTTGTTTTGGCAGCACTTGGTTGTACAAGTTGAACCACTCCCAAGTGTCATATCGTCGAATCTGTTCCACTAGGTCTACCAAACCATGGTCTATATCTTCAATCAACCCACAGTCGAACAGGTAATGGAAGAACAAACTTGTTCCGCTGGACATACGGTCTTCTCGGCTGTCAACGATACCAGGCAGCGCTTTCTCGTACACGTTCACAGAAGCCCAACCGTAGTCATTCAACCATTCTGCTGTAGCGTGATGGTCGATAAGCTGAACTTTGTCAGCGAAGCTTTCTTGAATCATGTCAGCTACTTCCTTATTCACAGAAATGTCTGTGATGAATACAGCGTCATAGTTCTCGTAGTCCTCTGACAACAAGAAGTTCTTCACCTTCTCGTCAATCTCGTTGTATCCGCAATACTCAACCTTACAACTGTCTCCAAACGTAACCTTACCAACGATAGCACAACCAACGCCGTCCAAGTCGTTGTGCGTGAATAACATCACTTTCAATGGTGTTCCTTCTTTCTCCTCGTTAGGGTTTTCCAAGAATATAGACATATTCATTCCTCCTTTTTATTTACAGATAAATAAAGGAGCCAACATTGAAGTTGACTCCTGTGATGAGTTACCGCTTCTTAAAAATCGCCCTCGCTAGTAACCGTCCCAGCTCTCTCAAAAATGAGTTGACGAATGTTTTCATATGAAACTCTGCCCTAACTCTACAAATGGGTGACGGTTGAAACGACTAGTAAGCAAGAACTTCAGGAAGCAAGTATGAGCGTGTGCTGCAGGCATAGTGCCACTAGCAAGTATGCTTCCAAACTCTCTGAAAGGCTTCTCAACCACAGTTATCGCTTCATCGTGGTCTAGTATCTGTGGTTCAGCAACGCCTTTGACTTCAGCGTAGAAGTAGTGAACAAGCTCGTTTGTGAAGCCCATAGATGAATAAGCTGCTCCCAGGTCTTCAATAACAGTAGGCGTGAATCCAGTTTCTTCTCGCACCTCACGAATCGCTGCTGACATTGGTAGTTCATTTGGGTTGATTCCGCCTGCTGGAAGTCCTAAACTGTACCCGTTTGCCCCAGTTCGGTACTCATGACACAACACAATTGTGTCATTAGTCGTATTCTTAATCATAACAACCACACAAGGAGCTTTCCTCACCAAGTCTCGGTTGATTAAGAGGTCTTTTGGCTCTGAAGACTTGAGTAATATATCCAGTTTGTCCACAGAAAATACTGGACCATCATATACAGTTTCATTCTTGATTATTTTACTATGCGTCATTATTTTGTTCCCCCGTCGATTATTATTGTTTTTGGTTGTCTTTTAAAGACTTTTGACACAGCAATTGGCTCTTTCTTAGTTTCTCCTATAGAGTACCTTGTGTCGTATGTGTCATCCTCTGAATTGTATTTCAATATATCTGTTTCTATGAAATAGATACCGCCGTGCTCATTAATGTGTTCAGCAACCACGTTGAAAGCTTCCTCCAACGTGGGCTGTTTGGGAGCGTACTTCTTTCTCATACGCTTATTCACAGGCTGCTGCCTCCTTAGACTTGATTTGCACAAAGAATGTTACATCTTCTGCTTCATATATGCCGAACATTTCCACCATCTTTGAGAACTCGGACACAAGTTGGTCTGAACTTTTGGCTTCTCCTTTCAGAGTGAAGTTCACAACTTGTGCACTACTCTTTGACTTTTCCAAAGGCGGTATTGGAGCGCCAACCCATTCTAGTGATGAAGTTTCCTTTGGTTCTGGAAGTGCAACTTCAGCTCCTAGTTGTGGAACAGTCTCGGTTACTTCCTCAAGAGTAACATGCGTTTTCGGCTCTGGTTTAGGCAGTTCTTCCAAGATTTTCTTGCCCTCTTCCAATCGTTTGTTCTTGACCTCTGGCTCTGGCGCTGGTTTTGGTTTTGTTGTAACCTTTGGTTCAGCCTTTGGTGATGCTGTATTCTTGGACTTGCTTTGTGTTTTTCTTGGATTCTTTTTAGGTTTTGCATCCACACCAATCGTCTTTCCTCGGATATTCAACCCATGATACGCAACAGTTGCGTATGACACCCCAGTTTCAGCAGATATGTCTTTGTAGCTCATTTCTGTGTCCCTGATTAGTCTTTTTGCTTCTTCAACCATTTCTTTGTGTGACAATTCGTCTTCCTCCCTTTTCTGGTACTCAAGATACTTTTCGCCAATTTTCTTCAGTATTCGACTGACCTGGACTTGGGTCACGCCTATCTGTTCAGCTATTGCTGACTGTGTCAAACCTTCCATAACTCCTTGAATCACCGTTTGGTCTTTTTCAGAAAGCGTGTCCAAGAAGTCGTTCACAAACATAAAAGTGTGGTCGTCACGTGAAGAAAGCGTGTCCCCAATCGTTATGGAGTCTGTGTCATCCTTCCCTCCCGTAGGTGTTTCTGTGGAAGTCGCTCTGGAGAAATAAATGTAATCAAATCCATCCTCCGCATAGTTTATTGGCACATCAAGAATCTTTGCCACTTCCTCTGGAGTCTTGTCTTCAAGCTCTCCATGGATAATCTTGTAAGCTGTCTCTTTGGCGTTTCGTGAAAACTTAGCGCCTGGGTTGTGGTCTCGAATCAGTCTCAGGATTTCCCCTTTAATCATTGGAACTGCATATGTTGAGAATTTTACGCCGTTACCGCTTGTGCCTTTAAAAGCCGTTGGGTCAAACCGTTCGTATGCTTTAACGAATCCCATAAACCCACATTGTACTATGTCTTCATAGTCCATACCGTTCGCTTCAGCTCGGCTGGCATACCGTTTGGTAACATGATAAATCAATCTTTCGTTTTCTGCTAAGTATTCATCCAAGTCTCCAAGATGCGGGTTGAATTTTACCCGTTTAACTTTTTCTGCCGTTCTTCCCATGGTCACTTTGTCTCCCCTCTCGCTCTTATGAGTCATCTGCAATAAATAAAGAGCGAAAGTGAAAAGTTTACTCCATAAAATAAAAAAGAAGCCCCTCCAGTGTGGGGCTTCTCATTTCTTATTACATTATCGTTGTGTGGTCTACGAATAAGTCAACTGGTAAGTGACTATAGTCTCCGTAGTGTTTTCTGTGTTCAGCGTCAAGGTTTTCCGCTACTACCCAGTGAGTTGAATACCAGTAGGCTACCATGATTTGGTCTTCTTTCGATAGTTCTTCAAAAGGAACTTCATGTGCTTCCGTACCTCTTCCAACTCTAGTGTGTTGGTATATCATATCTTCAATTATGTCTTGAATTTCTTTGTGGTCTGGGTTAGGTTCTAGGATTTGAGTCACCTTTACCATTCCGCTTCCGCAATCATAACCGTAACTTGAGTGAAGTCTCTTTTGTTGTCCAACTTTCACCGTTACCGCTTCAGAGATTACTTGGATTTCTTTCATTTTAACCGCTCCTATTCAACTTGGTATTTTTGTAAGTCTCTCGCTTACAAGTTAATCATATACTATATGGAGACAACCGTCAACTGTTTTGTTGAAACTTTTTGGAAAAGTTTTCATCCTATAGGAAGTCAAAGTTGAACTCTTGTTTTGGCTGGTAAATGCCTTTTATTTTCTCGACTCCAATAAGAGCGTAAACCAGACATGAACTCCAGTGGTCGTCGCCTATTCTGGTTGCAACCTGGTAAACTATGCCATTTTCCTCCTCGTCCATGATACGAACGTTCTTCATATGCTTTGTGAACACCATCAGGTCGTCGTCCATCTTCCACATTCCAATCCCTCTAGCCTTCACAGTGTGAAGCATACGTTGTACCTTCACTGTTTTATCCACGCTGATTAACCTTGAAGCGTCGTTCCAGCTATCTTGTGGCTTGGACTTCCCTTTGTAAGTATTGTATTGGCAAGCCCAAGTACGTCCAGGGAATAGCTGCATCAGGTATGTGTTACGGTCTGCCCCAAATCCAGCATCGGCTATGATTAAGTCTGGGTCATACGGTGTAATGCTAGCAGCGATAAGCCCCACGGGTTCTAATGGCTTCTGCGGGTTATCCTTGAACATGAACAAGTTTAGGAGGTCAACGTGACCGCCCTCTTTTATCCCCAAAACAACTACCCAGTTACGCACACCCCAGTCAATTCCCACTACAACTTTCTGGTAGTCCTGACGTGAGTGAATCCGTTTCTCGAAGCGTTGAGATGCCAAAATATCATCTTCTGTAATAACTAAACCTTCAGCTGCAAAAGGCTCTCCAACTACGTAGTTATAGAACAGTTGCTTGGATGTATAAGTCAGCTCGTTGCGTTTTACTCGGTCAGCGCTAATCCACACGGCATTCAACTGAGAAATGTGGTATCCCCTGATACCTGTTCGACTCGGATGCTTGGCCACCCATTCCCCATTATACCATCTGTCTATTGGTTTGGAGCACTTAGCACAAACAAATCCAAATGTACCATCGGCTACCTCATTTGTAAGTAAGTCAACGCCGTCAGCTTTATACTGGAAAATGTTGTCCTCAACGTTCAAAATCTGCCATTCGTTACAAGCTTCACATTTATGCATATAGAATCGTTGGTCAGAGTTTCTGAACTGCGCATCCACTCCACGTCCTGGAATCGTTGGAGTTGACCAACGGCGTAACCAACCAAATTCTGAAGATTTCATGGACTCTTGGAACGCAAATTCAATGTTGTCCTGCATTCGGTCATACTCGTCAAACGCTAGGAAGTCAATGTCCGCACCCTCACCCATAGCTCCGCCCCAAGCTGAACGGAACATCATGAAGCTGTCTCTGATACGCTTTACTTCAATAGAATCCATCTTTGTGTCTAGGATAGACTTGAAGTATTCATTGCTTTCAAATACAGGATTCATACGAGTTTTAACAAAGTCGGTCATTTGTCTCGCACGTGGGAACGTATACATCAGCTTTGTGTTATTGTGGAAATCGCTGAACCAGATGGCTTCCGCTACCCCCATCTCAGATAGTCCAAGCTGACGGGACTTGCGGACAACCTTATCAGGGTGATGGTCGTCAACTATATCAACCTGCCAAGGACGGTGAGCACGTGCTCTCTTCTCATTCCTGTCAAGTATAGAGAACGTCAAAGGCTTGTTTCTAATTGTGTAGTGATTAAGTAAATACAGAGACGGCGTAGCTCTGACTATATAATCCATAAACTCTTTGCTATTTAAAGACTCGTTAGTCATATCGTTTTCCTCCAGTTTTAAGACTCATAGCTTGTTCATATTTTCATTTAAATATCCTTTTCAATAAAATACCCAGAAAGAGAATTAAATCAAAATACGTACATTCTAACCATTTATTTTTAATCAAGGATTTCTATGTTGAAATTCTCTAAATCGGTTTTATGGGCGTAGCTTTATTTACGTAGTAAATAACTTTATGTTATTTGCATATTCATTAATATGTTTTATATACATATGTATTAATAAGTATTATATGCATTTAATACGCACGTAAAAATTACCTGCCTCAAAGGGTCATTTATGGAAAAAGCCACACGTATGGAGAACACGTGTGGCAACCCTGTTTATACCAGGTCGTAACCATGCATTTCTGCGTACTTTAAAGCACGTTGATGAGCAAGGTTTTTCTTCTGTTCAACAGTCAATTTCGGCTGATAGTTCTCCTCCACCTGACCGATGGCTTCAAAACCGTTCTCCAAGCGAATGACGCATGTGTATAACTCGTTCTCAACATAGTAATCAGTATTGAACTTTGTTGTGACATGGTTGTCGCTTTTGATAGGTTGTACTTTGTCAACTCGTTCCATGGGTTACACCCCCTCCATTTATTCTCCTAATAATGTAGGCACTACTGTGGATTCTATTTATTATCAAAAATACCAACAGTGTTTCGGAATACCTGTGTAAGCTCCTCGGATATGTTGAACCGCTTCTGGTTTAATTCAATACTGTCATTGAAATCGCCATCAGCGTGACGCATACTCGCTGCTTTCCAGTCACAATACATTTCCACGATGTCCATAAGAGTCATACCCTGTATCCCGTTTGGATAATGTTCTGGGTGATGGCTGTTATTAGCGTAGTGGTGGTCTAACGCTACCTGCATGCCTTTTAAGTGTTCGAAGTATTCAGGTGAACCGTATGTCGTGCCGTTTAGTTTTGGTGTATACTCAGTGAAGATTTCAAGCTCAGGTGATTCAAGCTTACTCTTGTCGTGCTTTAAAGCTCGTTCAATCAAGTCTCGAATCATCGTATAAAGGTTCAACTGAACCTGCTCTATGTGCTTCTGAGTATCCTTAATACACATTTCCTGTGTATACTCTTCCATCAAAACCGCTCCCCTCTAGTTTCCTTCATTTTGTTTGTTCATTTGCGCAGCCAACATAGCCTTGATTTTCTCGAACTCATCAGTGCCAGCAATCGCTTGGAATTGTTCTTCCTGTACAACATCTGTTGTGACTTCAACTTTCTCAGTCGCTTCACCATTGACAAGTAGTCCCAATTTAACTAGCTTCTCGAAGTCCCCAACGTTGTCGATTTTCACTTGGCCATTGTAAAGGCGGAAAATGAAGTCATCCACGCCCTTCTGAACGGCTGCTCCAACCTCGTTCTTCAGCTTCTCTGCTTTTGTAGCACCTTCTAGGTTCAACTGCTTCTTCAAGCGTCGCATAGATGTGCTAATGTATGGGTTTGGTTGAACCATATGTTTTCACCTCCTAGTCAATATCACATTCGCTCTCGTCAAAACTCCAGTCCTCTTCAACACAGGTAGTGAGTTCAAACGGCACAACAGCCATATCCCAAAGGGTTAGCTGTTGCATCAAACGGATATATTTGTTTTTATCAATCTTTCCCCTTGCGTGTTTGACAGCAAGGATTTGGAAGTATGTGTCAATATTCAGATGAATCCCTCCCGTCTAAATAAACCGCAAAGTTGTAAGTTTACCTCTTGAATAACATAATACGAATACAGATAAAACCAATGAATATGTCAGATATACTCGTGATTGTAGCGCCTGATTCCTCGTCCAACATTTCCTCGTCTACAATCCCTATCCCAAACATGAACGTCAATGGCATTAACAAGACTTCAACTCTCATAATTTGTCCCTCGCTTTCGTAGCATCTTGACCAGTGAAGCTCTGTCATCGTTGTACTCGTCATAACTCTCCGCACAGCGCTCGCACCACTCTGGGAAATCCTCTGAAGCATATTTCTCCTTTCCGCACACCTGGCAAATTATCTTTTCCATGTCCCACCCTCCAAGTTGAAGTCATTCAAGAATTACTAACAATATAGGAGAAACCATGGAAACATTAAAAAACCGCTCACAATCGTGAACGGTTCTTCTCATCATGCCTTTTCTCACATGTGTTACCTTGCCAGCAGAGTCTCAACTGAAGTCCCTCGGCGGTATAACCTATAATGTGTTGTTGTTGTTTTAGGTAGCCTGTTGTGTAGTCTAACTTGGTAAGCTCTTTCCCACAGTAAGCGCAGAAGTAATGGTCATACACTTTGTGCTTCTTGGCTTTGCCAGTCCGCACTATGCCCATTCGTTCATATCTCATGCTGGTAAGTGTGCTTTCAGCTTCTCAATCATCACTTCTGCTGGGTTGTACCCAATAAGGCGCTCAACTTCTTCCCCGTCTTTCAGGACAAGAATTTGTGGAACTTTCATTACATCGTAGGCGTCAGAGATTTCTGTGCCTTCCTCAATGTTGTAGTTCAGAACCTCGATACCAAGAGCAGCTTCCACTTCAGGAATCAAAGGATTCAACATCTTACATGGACCACAAGTGGTTGAATAGAACTTCACCACTTTGATTCCCTCCGTGCCTACCTCTGTGTTGAATGTGTCTTTCGTTACGTCTTTCATTTGAACACCCCCGTATAAAGTTACAGTATACAAAATCCATAGTGGTTGGATTTCTTTTATAGTCTTGTAGTGCCTGCGTTAGGTGGTGGCGTGTCCCATTCTCTCCGCTTCTTCCAAATTGTTTCCACGTCTACTTTGGTTGCGTCATGCGGATTCTCTACAACCTGTAATCCGTCGAAGTCGTACACTCTTCCCTCATCGTCCATAGCTATTGGCATAACACGTCTCTCCTCGCTCATTCTGTGTAGCATTTGGGCTATTTGATATTGCATAGCCGTTCTGTTTTGTTCGTTGTTATGTTTACCAATGTAGTGTCGCCCATGGTAGTTGGCTTCATCCAGGATTCCTTGCATAATAACCCGACTCTGTTCATCAATGTGGGTTGGTTTGTCCATGTTATTCTCCTCCTATTGGCCCAAGACATTCATGATACAATCTAGCTCTTTCAAGAAGCTCTCTGTCCAGCATACTTGAATAAATCTTTTGGTCAACATCGGCTTTGAGTCTACCCTCTGAATACGCTTTGGCTTCAACACAATATTTTATGATGTCCGTGCGTTGATTTGAAGTTAGAATGATGTCCAACTGTGGCTTTTTACGTTCTCTTTTCACAATTGTATCGTCCTTCTCGTCCTCTTCCTCTGCTGCTTTCTGTGCTGCCGCTGAAGCGTATGGATGCACTGGTAATGAGTTTTCCACAACCTTTTCATCGTTCGCATTAAACAGAACTTCAAACAGCTCTTTGTCGATTAAGCGCAGCGTGTTCCCGTGAGCCAACAGATAATCGCCTTTCTCCCCAGACATATTGTGTTTGCCTGTATTAAGATACGTGCTACTGCTCAACTCGAAAACGTCCACTTCAACCCCTGCAGCTGTGGTTAATCTCATGTTGATTCCTCCCTAGATGTGGTTGTATAGCGTTGATTCTATACAACATAAATAAAGGAGCGAACCAAAAAGTTCACTCCTCATTTCAGCATATTAAGCTCTCGCAAGTCTCCATAGCACATCACGGTTCTTCTCCACTACCTCTTTGAGGTAGGCTTTTCGCCCAACTCTGTGTAGCGTGAGAATCTCATTTTTGTTCTCGTCCTCCGTATGGACAGTCACAAAGCCCTCCAAGTATTTCTTGTAATCAACATATTTGTCAGGCACCATAATCTCAGGAGCGTATGTGAGGAATCTGTACCATATTAAGTCCAGAAGTTTGTTCTGTTCATGGAACTCCTCTCTTGGCTCTGAAATAATGAGCGTTCCGTTGTCCTTCAGCAATCTCTTGAACTCTCCAAACAACAAAGGCAAGTCCGCTTCAGGTATGTGATGTATAACGTTTCTACAGTGGATAACATCGCAGGACTTGTCTTCCAAATCCAACACCCTGTAGTCCTTTATGAAGTAGTCGTACCCTGGAGCGCCACAGAAGTCTGAAGACTTGAAGCCTTTCTTGGGCTTGCTCCCTGAACCGTAATCCAAGTTCATTTACGCTTGCCCCTTTCTCGCTCTCAGTCTCTCTTCATCAGGCTTGCGTCTCTGACCCAGCTGCTTGACGTCTACGGCGTTTTTAATCTTTCCTAGTATAAAACTAAAGACAGACGATATTTCACCAGATTCAGTCATTTTACGAGCTTCTTGCAAGTCCGCTTCTGGAATGAAATAGTCATCCGCTGATAATCTGTAGTAGTCCATATGCCAAGACTGTCGCCCTCGTGTCGTCTCTGTAATATAGTGCGTGTCTGTTACGGCGATTAATCTGCCCTCAATTGCTTGTTTCATCATTTTCATCGTCATCCTTCCCAAATTTAATACCAGTTACCATGGAAAACATAGTCATAACAACAGCGAACATAACAGCAAGTTTAGCTCTCATATGTGCTCCTCCTACCTTATACCCTTTATGTAATAATAAAAGGAAGCCAACTGTAAGTTGACTCCCTCTTTATGGAAAATTATTTTATTTTATTACCCTGTAATCGTCCTCACCGTGGACTAGTCCAAGTTTACTTCCAGTATCCCAGTCTACATGAAGCGTTCCCATGTCGTCTACGAAAGCCACAGTTCCTTTCGTTCCTGGTTTCAAATGTGTGTATGGGTCTTTCATTTCCACAAGCTCAACCCGTTTCCCTTCTAATGCTCTTAATGCCTCTACTACTGTGTGTCTGTTTTTCATTTTTACCGCTCCTATTCTTCTTGGTATTTTGTAAGCGTTTCTCACTTACAAGTTAATCATAACCGATATGTGCACAACCGTCAACTGTTTTTATGAAACTTTTTCACAAAAAGAAAAGCCAGCCAAACGGCTGACTCACACAGTCCTTCCAAAGTATGTTCTAACGTCTCTAATATGTTCTGGTAAAATAAGGACTTCTTTTTCACCACGAGCATCAAGATATGTTATAATTTTGTCCACGTAAACCTCCGCTTCATGTAACTTTCCATAGTCCGCAAACCTTGAAGCAAAGAATTGTGCCTTTTCTTTGTCTAACGTCCAAGAATACGCTTTATCCAAAGGAGAACTTTTGCTCTGAGTACCTCGGTACACAGTCACGTAGTTCTCTGTGTCAGGGAATCGGTATCTAAACGGCTTCCATTCAGCGTCCTTGAATCTTGTCTCGAATACCTTTCGCATAAAATCTGGGTCTTGGTCGGCAAAACCATACTCACCCATCACATAAACTTCCTCGAATATAGAGAACTTCTCATTGTCTGGAATCAAATCAAACAACTCTCGGTACAATCGGAATCGCACACGCTTGTCTTGTAAACAGATAAATGAGTCATAATCTCTGTCCTCCAACATACGTCCAAAGCGCTCCCTTTGTCTCTTGAAGGATTCAATTTCATGTTGGAATATCATGTTGTCTGGGTCGGCTTGCGTCAACCCCATAATGTTGAAAGCGTAGAAAACCAAATCTTTGTAGTACACAAGTGGGTTTATTATAGAACCTTGGTTCAGATAGAATCCGTCTGGGTCAGCTTCCAGTAGCTCGCAGACCTCATCAAAGTTGTCTGGTCGTAGCTCTGGGTGTTCTCCCAGGTTCTGAAGCTTATCAAAGTCTAGCTCCCCGTGTAAATCCTGGAATATTTGGTTTGTAAAGTTGCTCAATTTAACCTCTCCTTTTGTTCTCAGTTGGTCTTACAAGAACAATCATATAATAAATGGAGACAACCGTCAAGTGTTTTCTTCAAAATAAAAAGGAACGGTTTTCACCGCTCCTTCTTGTTTTATATTGTCGCCACTAGGCGTTCTTGTAACTGGACTCAGATGTTCTAGTGCTTTCTTGACGAGATAATAACCCACGCTGTTCTCTCTCTGTCGGTTCTTTCTGTTCCTCAATGAAGTTCACTGCGTGAAAAGTTATTACACTCAAGATAAAGATTCCAGATACGATACCAAAAATCATCGCTGCCATGTTATTACCTCCCGTTTTTATTGTGATAATTTTGTTTCCTATATCTCGCTAGAAAGTAAAATACTTCCTTACAATACATAGCATAAACTATCTCAATGCAACAGGCAAGCTTTTTCTCTTAAAATTTTGAAACAAAATAAAAAGAAGGAGCTTTTACAAGCTCCTTCCATTATTCTCCCAAGCCTTTTATCATCCAATCTTTTTCATACCATTCTCTATCGGCTTTTATAATGTTGTATCCTAACTCGTTTATTCTATCCTCAATTATGTGAATGTAGTCGCTCTCCAGAACTTCCTTCACTTCCGTCGGCAGAATCTCTCGACTAAAGAAAATATGCTCCATAGCTTCAAATCCGTGCTTGAAACCCGTTTCCCAAAGTCGTCCGTATACTCCAAGCCCTCTCTCGTGGACTAACTCAAACCCCTCGCCCACATTCTCGTTCTGTAAAGTCAACCAAAACCCACTTACTGCTACAATCGTTTTCTTTCCCATTTTAACCTCTCCTATTCACTCGGTAGTGTGTAAGATTCCCTTACAAGAACAATCATATAATAAATGTTCACAACCGTCAAGTGTTTTAATAAAATTCTTTCATCTTTTCCAGTGCTTCTTTCATTTCTGTAAGAAGTTCTTCTGCTCGTTCAAACTCTTTTTCTCCCAAGGCAACTCGGCGTTCCTCTGCTAGCCGTTTAACTTCTTCTACGCATTCATCATGTGTCACAATTATCCCTCCTTATGTACAAAAAGAGCGCTTTTCAGCGCTCCTTTTCCTCAAGCATTTCTTCAACAGCGTTCTTCAAAGTTACCAGAGCTGAAAAGTCAACACACTCCATAGCTTTTACAACATTAGCAGGAAGGTTAGTCATACTTCCTAGCGCCATAGTAGCGTTGTCTAAGCTCCCGCAAGCTTCATCCAGTTGATTCCAAACCGTCGCCAGGTTGTCTTTCGTTTTGTACACCTTTTTCATAGTCGTCAACCTTTCTCCAGGTAGTCGCATTCATAAAATCCTTCAGAGTCGTAGTCAATACACTCAAACCAGTTTTTGGAGTTCATGTTTTTGACGGTCATACCCTCGCCCTGTTGTAACATTACTACGCACTTACGTCCATCTTCATTAGTACCAGCGTACAGACCGCTTTCTGCGTTTAATATAAAAGCCTTTCGAACCTCTCTGCTTGTGAAGTCTAAATCAACCAACGCTTTACTTTCTTGTGTCATATAACTCTCCCCTTTTATCTCGGTTATTGTCCTACATTTCAATCATATAGTATCTCAACCCAACGGTCAAGTCTTTTAACAAAGAAAAGAGAGCTTTTCAGCTCTCTTCCTTTATGATTCGAATGACTCTGATATCATCGCCTGTAATCTCCAGCTTTGCGCTAGCATTTTCCAAAGATTGTACATCGTCATTAACGGGTATGCCTTCCACACTTACTGTTTTGAGTACGCCGTTTATTTTCACCGATATGAAGAGTCTGTACGCATCTGACCCACCAAGCTCGGCGTGTAATATCGGAACAATATCATATGATACTTTGTCGCTCTCCGTTGCCTTTTGTTTCTGTTCGCAAGCTACTAGTGCGATTGTTATTGTAAGTAATACTGTGAATGTTGCTATTGCTCGTTTCATGCTTGTAATTTCCCCATTTCTTGCGCTGTTACTGTTCTAACGAATGTTTCTGTTACTGTCCAGACTTTGCCGCCTGCTGACTCAGCTATGCGCTGCGCTAAATCTCTGGACTCAATACGTGTAGCCTTGTCCGCTACTAGTTGTAGTCCTTCTAATGTATCCAAGTTCAGGTTCTGTGGAAGCATAACCCCAAAGTTCCCTACCGATACTTGATAATAAACCGCTTCATGGTGTCTCGGCGTGAAATTGTTTACGTCCTTAGAGAACTGACCGCTGTTCTCTGTGATTCGTTTGCTGTTCTTCACCTTTTGTTCCTCCTTGTTTGTGTACTTAGAGCTACAGTGTCCGCTTGATATTACTGGCCATCTGTTCATCCCCAGTGTCCATTTCTCTTCAGTATGCTAGCTACTTCCACAGCATAGCTCTCGTCTGTATTAATAACCAGATATTGATTCGTCAGGTTCTTCCCATCCTTGCGTCTGCCCTCCTCGATTTCAGTTGCTATGTCTCTGAGTCCGCCTAACATCCATGATGGTACGTACTTGTTTATGTCAGCTTGATTGAACACAACAAACTTCTGTACCATGCCGTCAAGAGCGTCAATTTTGTCTCTCTTTACAAGCTCTGAATGGATAATCTTTTTGTTGTCCGCTAGGACGTTCAAAGCTGACTCAGTACCCCAGACATAGTAACCGTCATCAGCTAAGTCTCTATGCTCAGGAGGGTTTGAAATCTCAACTGGTTTCTCCTGTGAGAAATTGAAAGTTCTAGCTTTCCCCAAGTTACCCTTCCAGAATACTCTTGCACCACCTAAAACGCCAACAGGAACGGCAGAGATAATCAAGGAGCGTTCTTCCATCGGTACGTCCAAATCATCGCAACCGATATTCTCCCCAAAGTATGCCTGTACACCATAGTGGCCAGCCTGTTTAACCTCTTCAAGAATCTGTTCCAACGTTTTCTCTTGTTCAAAATCTGATATGTTAGCTCCAAGTATATCGTTGCAAAGTTTATCAAAGCAAGCCTTGCTACATATCTCTCCGTAGGTAGTGCTAACAACTGCCTCCTTACCGCAACCACGTATGCTACAAGTTTCCATGTTGTTCCTCCTCTAATAGCCCAATACTACGAGCGATTATTCTTGTTTCTGTACCCACTGGGTGTTTTGTTAATGCTACCGCTGTACAAGACTTGTGTACAAACGTATCGAACTCAATATCAAATACCAGTCCGCCGTCCCTCTTGTGACAGTACCAACATCCACCATCTTGGGGCGTAGCCTTTTCTTGCTTACCGTTACGGCTACATTCCATACAAATCCAACCGTCATAAGCCATAGAGCCAGGAGCGCTGCGGAACACTGACATTTCAAACTTGTTGTATTCTTTTTCACATAACACGCAGAACGTTTTGTTTTCGTCGCTTTGACACATCGTTGATTCCTCCTTTTAACCTTATACGGTATAAATAAACCGAACAAATGGAAAAACACTCCTCGTATGTGAGGAGTGTTCATAACTATTTAATCTCTTGGTATCGCATCATGAACTTTCTGCGCTTCATAAACATGTTAGAGCCGTCTGGGAATTTTACCTCCAAGTCCTGGTCGCCATTATAACCTGGGTTGTTATCCACATCAACTACTTCACAGGTTTTTCCCATATCCATGAACTCTGGGTCTACACACTTCCATTTGCTACCTATCTGTATCAACTTTCTTGACGCCCCTCTCCCTATAACGTGTCCAGAATTTCCTTAACTACTTCCAATGGCATTCTCAGACAGTGAGCGCTTTCAACATAGTAAGGGGCAAGAAATTCATCCTCGCCAGTCTCAGCCTGATGGAACCATTCGTATAGATGTTGAGCTAGTTTGTCCTGTTCCTCTTTCGGTATGGCCATCTTTGTCATATAGCTCATAGCGTATGAATCCTGATATGTCTTTATATCTGAAATGACCAACTCTGCTAGGTCGCTACCTTCAGCAGTCACAGCGTCCAAACATTGTTGGAAGTCCGCCCCTGTGGGCTGTTCCTTCCAATCCCATATCGCAAAGGCAAAGCTAATAATCATACTTCATCCCACTCCTCTCTACCTTGCTTCTCACGCATAATCTCCCAGAACTTTTGACCATCTTCATTCGCTTCAATAAATGAATCAACCATAACTTTCGCCCCAATTACGTTCTCAGACCAGGTAGCCCCTGGCATAGCTTGATAGCCGTCTCTCACAACTACATACCCACGTCTGTACGTATTGCCGTTAGAAGACCAAGGGTGTTTCCCCATATCAAGTTTTGGTTGAATCGTGAACCCTCTGTACTCGATTCTGATGTTAGGAACGTTAATCATCCCGTTGAACACCATTTCCGCTTTCTTCTTTTCCATATCAAATTCCTCCTCGGTACAATTTAAGCTTCTCTTCTTCACTCGCTAATTTTTCTTTGAGTCCTTCCAACTCAGCTCTCGCTTTCTCCGTGTCTTCCTCAATATCCTCTGCTAGCTTGTGTTCAAACACTTCTACAAAGAATCTGTAAACCTCTATGCTCTGCTCTAGCTCCTTGATTGCTCTTAGAGTTTCTAGTGTGTAAACTGACATCACCAGTTCCCTCCTACATTGTAGAGACGGTGGATTACTCCACCGCCGTTAGTTTTATCAGTTCCAGTCTGTTACTTCAACGCCAAGCTCTCTAAGCTTCTCAGCGCCCTCTTCTGTACCATCCCATTCGAATAACATTGGACCAACAGGGAATCCTCCAGCCGTCCCTTTCACTTCTCCTTCTTCCTTCAGGATACGATTCATTTCAGCTTTCTGTTCACTAGTAGCAACAACGCTCTCTGTCACGCTGTACTTCTTTGTTTCTGCGTGTTTCCAATCTCCGCCATCCATAATAGACGGTTTAGACAAAGGCGGTTCTGGATTGAAGTGAATCACTTCCGCTGGGTCATCCCCAAGGTAGAAATCTCTGTATCCAAGTACGCCGTGTACTGTTTCAACGGCTGCTCTAAATCCGTCTGGACCACCGTTTGACTCTATGATTATCTTATCTCCAAGATGATGTTTCGCTATCACTAGGAAGGTAGTGACTGCTATGTCGTATGGTTTTCTATCAGTCTTACAGCATCGGAAAAATAGTTCTCTATCGGCGTATTTCTCGACGTCAACAAATTTCCCGTGCTCCTCTTGAAAGAAATAGAAGCACTCATGCCACTGGTCGTTCTCCCTTAAACCATTGAATACTACTGACCCTTTCCAGTTAGCTATTACTGGTTTGCCTTCACCTTCAGCTCCTGCTAGATTAAGGTTGAACCCCAAATCTTTGTTCCAACGTAGGTCTTTCAGAAGAGTTCTGAAGTCCTTCACAATAGCCGTGTAAGCTTCCTTTTCAATTACTGCTTGACGATACCAATAGTGCGTATAACCCATTATAAATCCGCTCCTATTCAACTTGGATGTTAAGACGTTACCGCCTTACAAGTACAATCATATAATAGTTCAAACCAACCGTCAACTGTTTTCGTAAAACTTTTCAAATTATTTTTGACTCGTAAACACAAACAATGGAGCTAACAGGTTTCACCCACTAGCCCCACAGCGTCACTCTCCCGATATTTCTTTGAATCTTTCCTCTTGTTCGATTACGCCATTTAATATGTCTCGTAGTTGTTTCACTTCCTCAAGGTCTAGCACAGGCTGTCCTTCATTGTTGAACACCCAGATTCCTTTTCCTCGCTCGTGTTCGATACCAAACACAGACTCTTCATAGACTTCTCCTTGTCTAATAAGAGAGTACATAAACCCATCCGCTTCAAATTTACCGCTCATACCTCCACGTCCTATCTGTATCTTTTCTTACTACCAAACCCAAACATAATTTTACTAGCTGCGAACATTAGAAGCACCATCATAGTCGGCGTACTAATTTTGATGAGCGTGTATAGATAAGGATGCTGCGTAGCCCAAACCCACATTGCCATACTCTCCGTTGAACCAGATAATAAACCCACTTCATTCCTCCTTCTTATTCTCATTTACCTTTCGTGTAAAGCTTCATCCACACAGACTCAATAGCCATTCCAGAGAGGTTTAAAAGTTGATATGGTCTGTATCCCTTATGTTTAGATTCCACAACAACTACAGCGTTCTTGTGTCTCTCTATTATAATTGATTCCCATTGTTTGTAAGCTTTCGCATTTGGAGGGCAGGCTGGCTCGTAACATACGAATGTCGAACCAGGCTCACTCTGAATAACCTCCAGTAACGTACATTTGTCTCCGTCATTGATAATCATAATTCTGTTCCACCGCTTTCTTGAGTAACTCTGCTGACGCTGATTTCGCTATCTCCCAACGTTCATCCCAAGTACCTTTTACATCAACCCATTTCACGCCACGTGCTGTAAGTTCTGCCTTGAACTTCTCGAACACCTCATAACGATTGTCTTCAAATGTACGGCTTCCATCTTGAACCCAGGGAACGTCAGGATGACACAATAATGTGAGGTCGTATTGCTCTTCATTGGCCAATCGCTCAACGAACTCGTCAACCTTCCCATATAGAAGCTCAGAGAATATCTTTGTAGTCAAATGGTCGGTGTCTATGAACAAGAGCTTGTCTGTATTGAAGTATGAAGCCATTACATCGATGTAATATCGGTGTCCCTCGGCTATTTGTACCAGGTCTTCATATCTGAACTCATTCATATTGTTGTTATAGGCTTCCTCTATGTAAGTCCGCCCGTACTCGTTTACATATTCTGTGTTAAACTCTTCAGCTAGTCTCTTGGTAAGCTCAGATTTGCCACAGCTCTCTCCACCTATAATGCGAACTTTCTTGATAAAGTACGGTCTAGCTGCCTCGCTGATGAAGTCCCATTCACCGTGTGGGTCTTGTCGGCACTGAGTACCGCTGATTGGGACTCTCTCACGCTCTAAATCCACCATATGATGCTCCGCTCCGAACAATTCTGCAAGTTCGTACCCATACATTTCAGAAGAAAACACAACGTCTATGGGTTCTGGGTGGTTTTTCTTGATTAAATCGTGCCAGATAGTCCAGAAATTTGTGTCTTCAGACGGTTCTTGTGGAACTACCTTGTCATAATGGATGACTCTCACGCTCTTAGGTGGCTTTTTCATAGTCATAATCATAGAGCGCACAGATTTCCACATCCATCTGTATCGTTCTTCACCTGGAATCGGTTCAGTTGGAAGACTGCACACAAGTATAGTCAACATATCGCAGTTCTCCAACCCAGTTTTTACAAGATACTCGTGACCTGTGTGTAACGGCATGAACTTCCCTAGTATTAATCCATGTTTCATTCTGTTTCCTCCTCCATTTCATCATCACATTCTGGGTCACAGCACTCCTCGGCTCTACCTTTAGTCATATATTCCTCTTGACATATCCCGCATTTCCACATTTGATAAGCATCCATCAGGATTCCTCCTTAACAGTAATAGTGAGAGCCGATTTACCATTGATTACAAGTTTTCCTCCGCCAGCTGAATCCAGGCTATACCCATTGTAAGCTCTTTGTAGTACCTCTGCTTCAGTCCCATCGAACAGAACATAGTAAGACACGCTTGGCGTATCGTGTGGACTAGTTACTGTAACAAAGAATTTGCGTTTCATTTCTCTTCCTCCTTGTCTCCTCGTTTAGGGAAAGTCATTTTTGGACAACACTTCTCTGCATCCTTCCAAGATAAATGTTTATTTCCGCACACCCTACAGATACATGTTGTCATAGTCCGTTCTCCGCTTCATATTCTTTCTTCCAAGCAATATAACCATACACAGCGTTCGCCAAGAAGAATACATAAGTCAGAGCGACAATGTGAAGGTCTTTATACATATACATTCCGATAGATAGTACATCAATCGCAATCCATAACAACCAGTTCTCAAGGACTTTCTTACCCATAAAGAACTGCGCTACAACGGACATAGAAGCTACAAAAGCGTCAAGATACGGTATGGAAGCATTTGTGAAGTTGTGTAGACTTCCTCCCCACACAATCGTGATAGCTAGGATAACAGGAAGCAATAGAACCCATTCACGGGTTGTCATAACTCTCGTAGGTCGTACAGGCTGCCCTTCTCGCTTAGTCAACCATATGAACCAACCATACAACGATAGTACAAAGAAGACAATCTGTAGTCCAGCATCAGCGTACAACTGGACGTTATAGAACATATACACGTAGCATACTATGTTGACCAGTCCAACTGGATAAGTCCACACGTTCCTTTTCGCTGCTAGCCATACACAAAGCAGACCAGATATTGCCGATAATATTTCGATAGGTGAGGAGCTGGTAAAGTAGGCTACCGCTCCAAACACCGCTACTATGAATGAGTTTAAAAGGATTTTGTTTGTCATTCGCTCACCTCTGGTCTGAAAGTTTCTTCTCCGTCAGCAAACTCTGTTGTAACGTTTGCTGGATAACTGTTCTCGCTGAGCTTAAACATTTCCATACGCTCCTGGCGTTCATAATCTTGTACCGCTTGTAACTCAAAGTCTTCCTGGGATATAGCCTCATCAATTGCCACAATCTCAGAAGCCAGTACGGCACACTCTGTAAAGTTGATTACTTTTGGGTCATACTGTTTCAAACACCAAATCCATAGTCCAATAACGCTTCTCCCGTCATCCTCTTGTCTTGTTAATGTACGTTCAGTACCATTTTTAAACATAACTCTATACACGTTCACGTTGCTCATTTCTTCTCCCCCTTGTATAGTTTCAAATCTCTCGTTAACATAACAACAGCGTTACCAGTATGCTCAGGAATGACTCTGCCCTCCTGACGTTCCCATAACACAACGGTTATCTCTGGAATTTGAGGCGTGGCGCTTCGAACCTCCACAACCTCCCCTATTACACGTCGGTTGAATAGTTTGAAGTAACCTTCATTAGTCTCAACCTTTGTCCCTGGAGGAAATATATGTTGTGACTTCGCTGGTGTTCTCCAGTTCTTTCTTCTTTTCAATTATGAACTTCTCCCTTCCAATTACAGCCTGTTCTACCGTTGTAAAGATACCTACATAATACTGTTGTCCCTTATGATACCACATAGCTCTGAATCTGCCATCGCCGTTAGGGTAGACACCTTTTGCTCCGCTCTTGGCTTTCGCTTGTGGAGTACTGAAGGCTGGGTTCTCTAGTGACATAACCATTTGTTCAGAAACGTCCAACGTATTCAAGTCAGGAATCTGTATGTGTTTAGGCGCTTCAGGCTCTGGTTCTCCGCTGTATTTCGGTTTGAAGGTCTTTAAGTCCATACCGATTACTTCAGTGGCAGTAGCAAGCCAGCAATCCTCACTACAGTGCTTTCCTAGCTTAGTTTCATAGAACTCATCGCCCTCGTTTATGATATGGTCGCAATCCTTTCTAACGCAGGCTACAGCTTTTGGAGCATCATCGTACAGTATAAGCGCTGAACGATTTTCCTTGATGAAATCTTTCGCTTCACCATATGAGTCACCTTTGAACTTCTTACCTGTTACGGCTTGAATTTTCTCAATCTCCTTCCGCTGAGTGTACGTTACTATATTGCGTTTATTATTGTCTAGTTCGCCATAAACGTTTGTTTTCACTGTCTTCTTTCCGTATCTGCTACGATTAATTTTATCATAGTTCATAGTATACTCATCCTTTCGTTTAGCGTTTTACCTTATACGCTATAAATAAAGTAGCAAAATAAAAACGCACTCCGCTGATGTGCAGAGTGCGTAGCTTTCATATTCTCACAGGGCTAGGGCAACACCATATCATTTGGGCTATAGCAACCATACTATAACTCAACCACACGGTCAAGAACTTTCTCATAAGAAAAGCCCTCATAAGAGGGCTGTGGGTTATCCTACTATCACATCATTACTATGAACAAGTAGCAAATCGTATCCTTTGGAGTTTTTAGGAAGTTGGAAACCGTAGTAACCTTTTCTTGCCCAATCTCCGCCGATAGTATTGTGTTGTGGTCCAGCTCCGTGCTTCCCTATTGGGTCAACCTGTATGTCTTCTAGGAAGTACATTGTTTCTTTCTTGATTACTTTATCCTCAATCACAGGCTGCTGTAGTCCGTTAAACTTTACCGCTTTTGCTTTTGTTCCAACCTCTAATACGAATGCTTTCATTTGAACCGCTCCTTTTATCTTGGTTTTTGTGGGAAAAGCTCTCCTAGTGGAGAACTCTTCCAATTCCTTTCATAATCTTTTCGCCGTCTCTCTGGGCTAGTCGCTCAGCAATCCAGCCTTCAAAGTTCGCATCTTCCAACGCTTCCTTTAGTAGCTTATCCAGACCCATTGAGAACTCTGTTGTGAAGAGCTGTTTGTAAATCTCCACCGTAGCTTTCTGAACCTCGTCAATCCGTAGCTCTCCAGATTGTACTGAAGCTTCCAAGATTTTGTAAACCTCTTCTTCCATCATAGCCTTGATTCTCGCTACCGCAACTTTTTCCCATTCCATCTTAACCTCTCCTTTTATCTCGGTTATGTAAGCATTTTCGCTTACAAGTTAATCATAACCGATATGTGCACAACCGTCAACTGTTTTTATGTAAAAAGTTTTGTAAAAATCGACAAAAGAGAGCTTTTCAGCTCTCTCCAATTACTTTGTTAATTCTATTTTGAGGATAATTCCTTCAGGAATAACTTGCCCGTTGTCGATGAACTGTTTTCCGTTCACTTCCATAGTACCGCTCTTGATTTGTTTGTAGGCTTTATTCCAGGGAATCAGTTTATCTCCAACTTGGATTCCGTGAATGTCGCAACCATCGCCGTACATTGTACCCTCTCCTGGAACGTAAGTTTTCACGTTCTCCCCTTTTTCGTTGTACCAAGACGCCACATCGTACATAGTAGTAATTTTCACTAACATTTTAACCTCTCCTTTTAGCTCGGTATTGTGTAAGTTTTCCTTACAAGTTAATCATAACCTATATGTGTACAACCGTCAAGAGGTTTATTGATATTTATATAAGAAAAGAGCACCATAAAGGCGCTCCCAATTTATTGTTTCAAAGGCGTGAGTGGCTCGTAAGTCTCTGGCCACTTCTCTGCGTAGTATTTCCCTTTCTTAGTAGCTAGTAATCCACGCAGTACCTCGTCGAACTGTTCATATGAATATTCCTTCTTCACGTTATCGTTTCCATTTGGGTGATTACGTCTCACAACCTGCTCCAGATATACCACCGTGATTTCCTTATCTGAAGAAGTCCCAGGGCGTGCTATGTCGATTCTCATTACTTTCGGTTTCGTATCGAATAGAGGAAAGTACATAAATTCTTTAGCATTATGGTTAGTTCCGAACCTTTCTAATAGTGCTGGCTCAATTCCCTCTTCCAAGAAACATACCTCTTTAGTTTTACTCATAAACAATCTCTCCTTTGTGCTCAATTTGTTTGTACAGCCAGAGCATACTATAAATTAGCACAACAGTCAACTGTTTTTACAAAAGAAAAGAGACAGTTTTCACTGTCTCTTTAAACTCACAAACATACCTTCATCGGTACGCTCTCTGTTCAGTTGTAGTCCTTCCTTAGTAGCTAAAAGATAGAAGCTGTCAAACTCCAAAAGGTTCTTAAATGTATGTGGTGTTCCTGATTTAACCTTGTCCAAAATTAGTAATTCACGTTCAGCTAACTTTTGGCGGACAACTTTATTCACAGTGACAAACAGCGCTACAACAACGATAGTCAATAGAAAAATATTAGTCATGTACATTCCCTCCAAAAATATATTTCCTCTATCTTACTATGGAGGGAAATGTTAGTCAACTATTATTTCCTATTTTTCCCTCCAGTCCCACGGTCAAGAACGTTGGATAATACACGGGTTACATCGCTCAGGTTGGGCTGCTTCCTGCGCACACCTTTAACATACCCATATACGAATCCGCCTACAAACAGTAAAGCTCCAATGACAAGCAGCATGATAGCAGTAAGTAGTCCGCTAATCATTCTGTCACCTTCTTGGCCATAATAATCGTACTGTTCAAAGTTATCCCAGGTTCAGCGCTACGTCCTAAAGGAACGTAACTTGTTATGAAATAACCCTCCTCTTGCTGTTCTCTAATGAGTGTTTCTAACGTTTCCTGAGTAAAACTACTGTATTCATATTTATGGCCACCTGCATCAAGATACTGTACTTTAATGATGCCCTTCTTTTTGCTAGAGTATACCATCTTAGTTGATTGTTCTTCCTGTGATGAGATAACAACGTGAATATACTCGCTCATTCCTTTTCCACTCCTTCAACATTGAGTCCTAAAGTAGTAATAACAAATCTCATACCGTTAGCGAATGCCTCAGCGTCAAACAACGTCTTGTGGTCTCTAGTTGTGTTCTGTGTCTCTCGCTTATCTCTATACGTTCTAGCAACTTCCTCATATGGAGTCAAGTCATAGTAGTAGCCGTTGTCCAGAATACGAGCAAGCAGAATAACATCAATAACATTCAACGGGTTCAAGTTCTCGCTGTGTGGTGCGTGAGAGAATCCGTGTTTCACTCTCATTGAGATAATGTCTGACTTCCTAGCATCCGTCAGCTCGCATCCAGCAATAAGCCAGTCCAGAGCTTTCCCCACATTTCGCTCCACGTATATTTTGTACATTAGTCATTCACACCCTCAATCTTGATGTTGAGAGTGTGCAGAACATACTTGATGCCTTTAGCGAATTCATTGTCATATGCAGTACGAGACTGTGTACTCTTGATGTACTTTTGTTTAATGGTTTCTTGTGGTGTAAGCTCCAGTTCATATTGTCCATCCAGTATGCGAGCAAAGTCCATAGGTGAATATTTCTCAATACACTTTGCTTCCTCCTTGATGTCCTTGAATCCTTCAATCCAAGCTTGAGTATGCTGAGCCAAAAGAGAGTTCTTCCAGTCACTCATACCATCGTTGTGTAGTTCTATGAAGTCCAATACCTCTTGTGTAACTTTTCTCGGTTTCTTATCCATTATCGTCTTCCCCTTCCAAATACGTTTAATCTTGCTTGCGCTTTCTCATACGCTTCCTTCATACTGATTGAGTTAGGATATTCCGCCTTCACCCAATCCTCAGTAGGAAAATACATACTGTCTCGGTCATTCGGCTGTCCCTCTGGCGTAGAGCTTGTCCAGCTGAACCAGATACTACCAAGGTAGTGTCCAGCTGCAGACTCCATTCTCACGTTGCTAATAACAAAGCCGTTATCCATGTTAGTTCCCTCGCAATCTAATACTCGCTAATAATCCAATAACAAGAAACATGAAGTAATAACTCGCTTTAGTAGCTTCAATGCTGAATAGCTCTTTTAACGCTTTCAGAACAAACTCGTCAATATTGAACCAAGTCAGTATCCAAGCCACAAGCAGAGCTTCTATGATGTTTTCAAACACGTGTCCAGTAAGCATACATTAGTCCTCCATCCAGAAATCATAGTCAGGGTGTGATGGGTCAATCTGCGCTACGCCGTCTTTGACCACAAGAGGTTCTTTATCAGCAACAAGCTGCTTGATAAGTTCTTCATCAATGATAGGTAGTTGTTCCATAATAGTCCTCCTAATTCAACGGTTTGTTGTCGTCTTTCATATACATTCTAACGAACAGTACAAAGGCATCAGACACATCATCTTTATCGTGGCCATAGACTTTGTGTAGTCTGTTTATTGCGTAGGGCAAAGGCATGTTGTTGTCCATCACCAATTTACGCATTTTCTCTACGAGTGGTGCCAAAAAGTCTATGTGCTCTTGCTCCCATACGATATTGTCATGTTCATCGTATACACGCTCACGGCTCATTCTGCTTCCTCCGCTTCTTTTCTCATTTCCTGTACAGCCTGCAATATGTCAGCTTGCGTGTATTTGTCAACGTGATGTAACGTATTCATAGCTGTTCGCAAGTCCATACCGCCTATAACAAGCTCAAACAGGCTGTCCTTAATCACCATTATGGTTTCTCGGTTGTCCATACTCAAACCTCCTTGTCAAACTCTTCCATAGTGAACTTGGCTTGTATTACAATTCCTCTGAACACCTTGTAATAACCCATGTAGTCATCCGTTTCATATACATCAATAAACTCACCATCGTCATACGGCTCGAATGACTCAATCTCGTTCCCCTGTTCGTCATAGAACGTATACTGTTCAAAGAACCCATACGCTGAACGCTGCAGATAGTAGGTCTGACCGTCTACGCTCTTTATCACTCGTATACCGCTGTCTGGTCTTAATTGAAAGCCCACAGTCAAACTTCCCTCCTTTGCGACAAGTCAACTCTCTCAGTACGTCCTACCCAGAATCCAAGCTCCCTCTCGCCCTCCCAGAAGTCAAACACTTTCCTTGGGTCACCAAAGGCAAAAGGCAGGTTGAGAGTCCTCATACCATATATCTGAAATGCTGTCTCTCGGATTTCCTTCACAGCATCCGCTTCATCCACTAGCAAAGGCACACCGAACTTCCCTTCATCCACAAGCTTGTAAGCGATACAATAGATACCTTCATCAGTGATAATCAGCTTGTCACCGCTATGAATATAGATGACACGCTCCCCCTCACCTTCTGTAAGCTCCTTAACTAGTTCTTCAACATCTATGTTCACCATTCTTCATCCTCCTCTGCATTAAACAACGGCGCTAACTCTTTAGAAATCTTTTCCTGAACATACTCCTTCACACCAAGAACTTTAAGCTCATTGTGAATCTCCGCTAACCGCTTCTTGCTTTTCTCCTTAGCAGGCTCATCATTCTGCTTCATAGCATCGGACAAAGACGCAAGCTCATAGTCCTGTTCACGCTTCAACATTTCTATATACTGGCGCTCTATGTCAACCTTACGAATGATTTTGATTTTGGGCATTCTCGCCATTACACTTCTCCACCTTTCAGTTTCTCTTCACGTAACCGCTTCAACCTTTTCTCAACTGCGTTCAAGCTCCTATCCAGTATGACAGCGATTTCCTTCTGTGTGAGACCGCTTACATAAAAGAGTTGCCATAGTCGGTTGTCTTCCTCTGGAGTCCAAAATGCTCTCTGCTTCTTCGGTTTGGTGTCAAGATGTAGCTTTATAGCTTCTTGTAGCCAATCTGGTTCAGGTATGAGGCTGTCTGGAACATACTTTGACCAGTTTACAAGCTCCTTGTTCTTCTTCGCCCAACGCCAGAACTTCACTGGGTCTATGAACCAAGAATTATGTTTCTGTTTACCAAAGCGCAGATTCTTCTTTCTCAACGGCAGGTCGAATTTCTCTTTCCAACGCATAGTCACTTTATGATGAACCTGGAGCGCTCTACACAGTTCAAGATTGCTTATCAACCCAGATTCAGCCTTTGTGCCGACTAGTCCCATACGTGTAAGCTGACGTTCCACAGCCTTGGCGCTTCTCCCTAGCTTCTCACCTATTATGATGAAGGTCGTAGTCCCAACCAACTCCTCCAACAGTTCTAATTCTTCTTGTGAATATTTCTTGCCTTCCCTGGGCAGTTTCGCTTTCTCCATATGAACGCTCCTTCCTTATAAGGTAACTATCTAAATAAAGAAAAGGAGTGAAAATTCACTCCTTTAGAATCCATATGGATTATCCATTTGTAGATTACCGCTCATCTGGAAGTCTCTCAGCTTGTATCTTACCCCAGTAGGCTCTCCACGAGCGTCAACCAACCATATGCCTGATACCATGTTACCTTGTCGCTCGTCGTACACTTCCCTCAATATAGCAGGTCGCATTACCATTTCACGTTGTCCATCTTTAATCTCACAGAAGTCAACGCCTGTTCCGTATTCGTCCATTTCGATGTACAGTCCATTCTGTCCAGTACCATCAGTCCATAGATAGCCTGATTGCTTCCCTTTATAGTTCATTCTCCAGCCCCCATAGTTACTTTCATTGGCACCATAAAGTCCCCAGCTAAAGTAATCAGCGTATTATCGCACACTGTTATTTCCTTGTTATCAGGCGTATCGTTTGTCAACCGTATTCTGTCGCCCTTCTGGAGTAGTTGCACTGTAGCCTGCTCCCATACTCCGTTCACCAGTCGCTCAACTGTCTGTAACCTATTCATACTTACTCCGAACATTAGTCTCAACCTCCTTGTTTCAACCTAATCGAATATGTCAAATATGTTGGTCAAATCGAATCCTCTGCCTCCACCTCTGACACAAGCAATGACTAGGTACAAGAAGCTGAGAACCGCTAATACTACCCAAACCCAATGAAAACTAGCAACACACAATACTAATGATATTCCCAATACAGCTAAAGCGATGAGCACATCCATCTACTCACCGCCCTTCATATTCAACAAAGTTTCCGTCACCGTTACGTCGTTGCTATGATAACGTTCCTCAACGCCCGTCATCTGTAGCCCCTGAAATACAACTAATACCCCACATTCACACTCCATAGTAATACGGTCAGGATGGCCAAAAGCTGATTCTATTTCAACCACTTTACCCTTCTTGTGCTGACACTCGCTCATATGTTTGCTCCTTTCTCTGTACTACTCGGACAATGTCAACGTAGTAGACTGTGAAAGCTCCTTGTACGTCTGACTCTTGCATAATAACATGCGTATCATAAAGCTCCAATATACGCCCAAATTGATACTTCCCCTTTCTATCCAGAAGTATATAGGTATCTCCAACGACTAACTCAACCTTGCCTTCAGGCTCTTGTGTGACGAAAGCGCTGACTCTTACTTCCACATTCCCATGATACATTCAATCATCGCCCTTCCAGAAATTGTTCACGTTGGCGTTCTTCTAAGTCGTCCAATCCATGTGATGGCTCCATCATATCACTCCTTCAATCAGGTTCGCAAACACTACAATAACAGTAACAAGTAAGATAAATCCTAGTACAATACCTATACGCTCTCTGTTCATACTAGTGATGGCTACCAGGCAGCGAGAATAACCGCTTTATGTCCTCTGGCTTATGACCATCCCATTTAGGTGCTCGCTCTAGCTCTCTTACAACGAACATATCCCAGAACTCCTTATGATAATGATATGAGTAATCGCCTTTTGGAGTCGTTATCCCCACTATGAAGTAATTCTCATACATATCGCCCTCGTGATGTAGCTTAGACTTCCAAGCCTTGAGTGGGTTCTGATTACAGATAATAGCAAACAGCACCATACGATGATAATACAGTTCATCAAACGTATGGTAGCCGTCACTCACCTGGCCAATCGTTGTGAACCCAAAGTCCTCAAACACGTTTGTGACTTCTCTGTCTCCTTGCTCCAGCCATCCTACTAGCTGCTTCAGATTCATAGCTCCAACTTCCCTTCTATCGTAATTTTGTGTAAAGGAGCTTCTGGAAGTTGTACTACACTCGTACTCCCACATTTAAAACACGCAACAACTTGAGTCTTACCTTTCCCAACAGTAAAATCGTATTCAGCTAGTACCAATTCACAGGTCTGCTCCTTACATTTATAACAAAAGGCAGTCATAGCAATTTATCCTCCCAATCTCGCCCATATTTCATAAAAAGTTTATTCCGCAAGTCGTTGTATTCGTTACGCCATTTGATTCGCTCACGGTCTGCCCTGTTATATTGACGTTCTAGGTGTTGAACTACCGTAGGCTTGTTACTTCTTATGAGCTTGTCTGCTTCTCTTGATAGAGAGCGTATTAAGGAGCTTTTAAGAATCTCTTCATCAACGCCCAGCTCCTGCTTTTTAGGTCTTTTCTTTAATCGGTTTCCAACATAGACTCCTATATGTGACGGTATCTCATCTTTCACCTTCTCATACAGTTCGTCTGTCAGTACAAAGTAATTGTAATGGCCATGAAAAGAGAGCTTGGCTTTACTTCTGAAGTCAGACAAGCTCGACTTTATCTCATAGCAGCGCCAGATGCCTTTAGTGTCGTATGTAATATAGTCAACACGTTCGCTCCCATACCACCCAATCGTCACCTCATAGCATGCAAATACGCCTTGTTTCTTAGTAGCGTTGTATATGTCTCGCTCTAACTGTAGTGTTGCTTCATTCTTCGCCACCTTCATCCTCTCCCTGTTTATAGTAACAAGAGCTGCAGCAATCGCCGTCTGTCAGCTCTCCGCTTCCACATTCACACTCTTCCAAATCATTAGCACAGTCTATACAATACAGAGTCCCATCAATAGTCTTGATGGTATCTCCTTCCTTCTCATCCTTGAAGATTCTTTGGTGACAATGGAAGCACCATCGCCACTCATATTTCTCCTCCATAGTCACCCTTCCTCTCTATGTCGGTTCAGTATTTTATCAGCCACATACTTGGCCATGCCTGCCTTAATCTCATCAGTAAACACTACGTCACGTGGCAGCCCTACAGAATCAAGATACTCCCTGGAATACTTCACTATGTCTCCGCTCTGTAAGGTTTCTCTCATATTGATTACTGTCTGTGCAAACACATCATGTTGACTCATACAACTCCCCTCCCTTCTCGTATGAGCTTATAGAACAGCTCTTCATCCTTATTCAGCAGAGCCTGGTCGATTAAGTATTCATAGTTCTTCTTCTCTAATGTTTCTATAAGCTTTTTACTCTCATACAAGTATAATGGATACTCGGAACTTGTATTGTGCGGGCTACCTGATGTTGAACAGCTCTTGAGAATCGGTTCAAGGTGTTCGTGTATATTCGATATGAGCATGAGCTGGTATAATGGCATACGTATGAACCTATTGCCCTTCTGGAATACAAACACTTCAGACATATTCTCAATCTGTCCAGTATCCATATTGATTATCATTTCCTTTCCCTCTATGGGTATGAAATGAAACAGCTCTCCTTCTTTCATCACAGTAAAGTATTGGTAGGCAAACACTAGTCGTAGCTTATTGCCTTTCACCTTAGTGTGGAATGGCTTCATGTATTGGACTTGTATCATACTTTGTCCCCCTCATCTATCCAGTTTCCAAGATGTTCTGTCTTGAACAGCTTCTCATAGCAACCTCTACATAACCGCTTCTTGCCTTTCTGGAAGTATGTTCGTTCCTCACGTGTTGTCTCTCTAATAACAAGAGCTTTCGCATCATGGTTCATATTCTCTGTCATAATGCTGATTGTCTTGCCGCAATCCTTACAGCCCACCATACCACGAGTAACACATTTTCTCCATCCTGATAAGTTATCACTCATTCACAACGTCCTCCTCTATTGCAGCTTCATAAGCGTCGCCTAGTCCAATTGATTCATAGTAGTCCTGTGTTGCCTTCTCCATCTCAGTTATTACTTCCATATGTTGCTCCTCTGGAATGTACTTCAACATGATAACTAAGATAGCAGCCTCACGAGCAGCTTCACGCAGTCTGATTTCTTCTAGTCCGTATGTTGTAATGCCTCCATGCGCTCCGCCTGTCAGCTTGTGCTTCAGCTCAATCGCTTTCAAGAAGTCCTTCGGCGCTATGGCTTCCATATTCAGTAGTGTCTCATAGCCTTTCTGCATTACAGCATCCAATAGCTCCATATCAGACTTCAGCTTGTCCACTGTCAGGTTCGCAGCCTTTCTGTCCTGTACAAGCTTCTCATCAGCTCTCTTCTGCTTACCTGTCTTGTATCGTTGCGAGTCCACCTTCACACCCTGTTTAGCAGGTCGTTGTTCAGGCTTCTTCTTACCCACATTGGTTCTAGGCTGTGTGCGCTTATCCATCACTTGCTCCATCTGTATGTCTTTCACAATCGCTTCCTTACGTCTCTTAGCATACGTATACACCGTTGGTGTGCTTATATCAATTCCGTTTTCTCTAATCCATTCAGCACACTGGTTCGCAGAGATACCATCATCCAACATCTTGTCCAGAAATGGTCTCTTGTTCCATTGCAATAGCTCCTCAAGCTTAGTCATCTGTTTCTTTTTCATGTTTAACAACCTCCATGCACATTCTGTATTGTACATAATATCCTTTTAAGACTTTGTGTCGTTTTAAAGGTAGGCTGTTTTAAAACATGATTCTTTTAAAGCTCATATATGGTTGTGTTCCTATAAGAAAAGCGCCACATATCTTTAAACAGCAGATACATAGCGCCTTTAAAACTCTTTTAAAACATAGTGTGCAGTCTATGTCAGCGTATGGGTGTATGAACGTTTTTAAAGCCTATCTTTTAAAAGCTACATACTGTGCTAGCTTATGAATACTATCCATAGTTCTTCCATGTAGGATAATCAACCACGCTACCGCTAAAGCCATAACCCATTTAGGCGTCAGTATGAGTACAGTAGCGAATAATATGAACCATACTAGTCTTACCATGTTACTCCCCTCTCTTACTTCTGATATGTTTTTGTAACTCTTCAGGTAGTGACTCATAGTCTACTTCTGATTCTACTTTCTCAACAGGCGGTTCGAATCCATCTACAGAGATAATAAGATTACATAGCTTCTCTGCTTTGTCGCATAGGTCTAGGATTTCAATTGGGTCGAAAGCTCCTTGTTTTGTATCGTTACGTACAGAAGCGATTAAATCATATAACGTTAATGGTTGCATGTTAGTCCTCCAGTCTTGGGTCATAATTTATGATATTGATTCCAATTAGATACTTTGCGCAGTCTTCTAAGTCAATATGAACTGTTCTTCCGTCTGGATACTGGAATATGAGGCTTTCTATCTCCTTATGCGTAACGTCCTCATCATCTTCATCGTAGAACACGCAGTGTAGCTTATTCAGAACGTTATCGAATGGAGCTGACATGCCTGTTTCAAAGTCAGTGCACATTGTTTCTCCGCCTACAGCATCCCCTCCCATAGTCGTTTCAAACTGAGCGAATGCATCCTGGTACTGGAAGTAATATCTCAATGTGTGAACTTGATTGAAGTTGTATGTTTCCTCTGGGTCATAATACTCCATTTTCTTTTCCATCATTGTTCCCTCCTATCGTAACATTAATAACATAAATACATAGAATAATATCAGCGTTATGGCAGAGCTTGCTATTGTTCCTATTCTCTTACTAGTTGACATTAATGTTATGTCTTCACTCACCCATAGCGATACTGTTACAATTACGCTTATTACCAAAAGTATAAGAACCATTACCGTGTTTGCTGTTTGAAGTGCTGTAGATGTTATCATTTCTATCCCTCCCCTATACCTAAATAAACCCTTTACTATGAAAAATACTCCTCACGTATGTGAAGAGTATGTTTGTTTATAAGTTGTAAGCTCTAATACTGTTCAGCTGTTCCTCTATGTCCATAGATAAGTTATATACTTCCTCTATCCTGTCTGGCTTCTTATCATACGCCTTGACAAAGTCTCTAACATCATTGCCTGGCATTATATACATAGGGTAGTTCTCCTCATCAAAGTCGTCGTAAGCGATTATGACGTGGGTTGCTCCTTTATCTA
>CAZNMO010000010.1:0-12792 GCA_964574195.1 uncultured Clostridiaceae bacterium
GTCCAAGATCCTTCATGATTTTTGCTCCGTAAACTGAAGATACAATGCCGCCCAGCTGGTCGGAGGTACCGCGTCCGCCTATTTCCGTCTCTGTTTCGAAGCCTTCATAGGGATCGAACTCCCAATTGGACCTGTTGCCTATGCCAACAGTATCAATATGTGCATCATAAGCAATAAGTGTTTTACCGGTTCCCATATAACCCAGAACATTCCCCATGGGGTCTATTTCAACCTTGTCAAAACCAACGGCGCGCATCTCTTCTGCGATACGGTCTATGTGTCCTTTTTCGCCTGCGCTTTCTCCCGGAATACGTACCAGGTCTCTGAGAAACCTGGTCATTTGTTTTTCATAACCTTCTGCTGCCTTTTTTACCTGATCGAAATTCATAATAGACTCCTCCTTATTTTCCTGATTTATTGATGTCGATATAGCTGTACAAGGTGTATTTTGATATTCCAAAGTATTTGGATATTTTGTCACCGGACTTGGTTATGAGGAAAGCGCCGGCATCATTAAGAAACTGAACTGCCGCAACTTTTTCCTCCTTTGTCATGAGGGCTGCCGGCTTGCCTATAAGCTCAACTGACTGCTCAATAAGATCATCCAGCAGGTCGTTGACATTCTGTGTTATCCTCTCAGGAGCCTTCTCCTTCGACTCTGTGGAAATGAGGGATCTGACGGCGGTATCCAGTGCAAGAAGACTGGTGATGTCGTAGTTGACAGACAGGATGTAGTAGATCTTGTTATCTTCTCCACGGATATACATGGTGGAAGATTTTAGTATTCTTCCGTCCCCGGTACGGGTAAGGTACCCGTAACGGTCCTCCAGCTTGGAGGTATCCTCCCTGGAAGCTTCGAGTACCACATGGGAAGGACCATCGCCCACGTGCCTTTGTGTCACATGGCCATTCTCGATATATGCAACGGTATTTTCCAAATCCTCAGCAGACAGGTCATGTATGACGACCTCACAATTTTGGCCAAATTGTTGTGCGATGCCATGGGCTATCTGCTTCAAATATGTCAATGAATAATGCATAATAATGATTCCTTTCGCGCGATTTTCGTTCTATAAGCAAATAATAGCATATATAAGCTTTTTTTCAATATGAATTTACAAAAATTTTTAGGTTATCTAAAAAATATTTTTCAGGTAACCTTTTTATGCTGCTCCAAGCTGTTGATTTTCATATTTGCAGGTGATAAACTACGTTTAACGAGGCGAAAAGATGGAGGTGTCGGCATGAAATATCTTCTAAAGGGTGGTATGGTTGTAAGCGGTGACGGAACAATAAAGGCGGATGTTATGCTGGAAGGCGGAAAGATAGTTGCTGTGGCACAGGACTTAGAGGCTGAGGGAGCTGAGATCCTGAATGCTTCAGGTAAATATCTGCTGCCTGGGTTTATTGATGCACATACACATTTTGATCTGGAGGTCTCAGGGACAGTTACAGCAGACGACTTTAAGACAGGAACGAAAGCTGCTATAGCCGGAGGGACCACTTGTATAATAGATTTTGCAACACAGAATAAGGGGGAAACCTTAAAGGAAGCGCTTACCAACTGGCACAAGAAAGCAGATGGTAAAGCCTCTTGCGACTATGGCTTTCATATGGCGATCTCCGACTGGAATGCCGCCGCAAGTGAAGAAATCCCAGATATGTTCACTGCAGGAGTAACCTCTTATAAGGTATATATGACCTACAACATAAGGGTAAGCGATGGTGAGATATACAGGATATTGAAGCGGATAAAGGAATATGGAGGGCTAGTTGGCGTTCATTGTGAGAATGGAGAGCTTATTGACAGGCTCATTGAGGATCGAAAGAATTCAGACGACCTGGGTCCGTCGGCGCATCCGCTTTCAAGGCCTGCATGCATTGAAGCTGAGGCTATAAACCGCCTTCTGACAATAGCACGGCTGGTCAATGTGCCCGTTATGGTGGTTCACTTAAGCTCGAAAGAGGGTTTCAGTGAGATACAGTCTGCCCGTGCTGGGGGGCAGAAGGTATATGTGGAGACATGCCCACAATATTTGCTTATGGATGAAGATAAATACAGGCTGCCGGGTTTTGAAGGAGCTAAATATGTCATATCACCGCCACTGAGGACTAAAGAGGATAATGAGGTTCTTTGGAAGGCTCTGAAAGAGGAAAAGGTACATACCATAGCCACAGACCACTGCAGCTTTACAACAAAACAGAAGGAAATGGGGAAGGGAGACTTTACAAAGATACCCAATGGTATGCCAGGCGTGGAGACCAGAGCCGTACTGATGTATACCTACGGTGTCCTTGAAGGCAGGATCTCTATTGAGCAGATGTGCAAGTTGATGGCTGAGAACCCTGCCAGACTTTACGGGATGTATCCGCGAAAGGGCTGTATACAGCCTGGAAGCGACGGGGATATAGTGGTATGGGATCCTTTGCATGAGGGGAGTATAAGTGCGGACAGCCAGCTTCAAAATGTGGATTATTCACCTTTTGAAGGGGTACGGATAAAGGGCAGGCCGGAGAAGGTATTCCTGAGAGGCGAGCTGGTAGCGGCAGACGGAGCGGTATTGAAGGAAAACTGCGGGAAGTATATAGCCAGGAGAGTTGGAAGCCTTTAAAGGAGTAAATAGGAAAGATCCTTCGTTTCACTCAGGATGACAGTTGAGTGTCATCCTGAGCGGAGCGAAGGATCTTTTGTTTCCCACTCTTTTTTCCTGTCAATTACTGACTTAAGATCATTTCCTCTGAGGCATTGATTTGTCTTATCCTGCACATACGACACCTCATATGTCAAAAAAGCCTCCGCGATGTCTAAAAGTTTTCCCAATGCGGTCACCTATACTGACAAATTATTCAAAACCCTTGTGTTAGAATGCTTATACGGTAATTTGAATAGACAAGCATTACGAGGTGAATTTTCTGTCGAGGATGGTGGCTGAATTGGCAACGATATCAAATCAGGGAATAACAAGCAAGCGGGGAAAGCTTAAGCACGCCATGAATATTTTTGTAGGCAGCAGCTTCAAGCTGTATCTGATATCAGGGGTTCTGGGGCTTCTCCTGGGAAGGGCGGTCATACTGGATTTTCTCAATCCCTTCGGTGTAGCATTTCTTGCAGCCGCCATGCTTCAAGAGCTTAACATGTTTGTGGTGGGAATAAGTGTACTGCTTGGGGTGCTAAGCATAGGAGAGAAGGGCGTACTTCTGAAATATCTTTTTGTTGCCCTTCCTATGATCATAGTTTATGTGGCTTCCCATAAAGTCAGGTACAGCAGGCGTCTGCTGGTATCACTCACAGCTGCCCTAGCAAATCTTGCAGCAGGCTACTTTGTCTTCTATATAAGGAATTATTACCTTTATGACCTTCTGATGATAATTCTGGAATCCATATTGATCGCCATATTGATTTATATTTATGACTGCTCGATACCTATAATAAAAAACTATAAGAGCCGCAGGCTGCTGTCCGCCGAAGAGGTGGTGGCTATAACCATATTGGCTGCCTTCTGTTTTGTGGGTACTGAGTTCAATATTGCGGGCCTTTCTGTTAAGAACATCTCGATCATTTTTATAATCATGGTTCTTGCTTACCTGGGTAATACCGGGACAGGAGCGGCGGTCGGAATCATCATGGGAGTAGTACAGGCTCTTTCCGGCTCCATATTGCCTTCGGCCATAGGCGTATACGGACTTTGCGGCATGATGTGCGGACTGCTCAAGAATCTGGGAAGGTTGGGATGCCCACTGGGTTTTATTATCAGCAATGCCCTCATGACTTTTTATATCAACGGCTCTACAGAAGTCTTGATAAGGTTCTATGAGATACTTGCCGCGTCGGCTGTTTTTGTTGCGCTTCCGCCCAATCTGCTAAAAACCCTTTCGGGATACAGGACTGTTTTTGCCGGAGAGTATCTGAAGGAAAGGTCTTATAGCCTGCGAGTCAAGGAACATGCCGTAGAAAAGCTATCGGAGCTTTCGGAGGTATATGGTTCACTGGCTGATACACTCAGGGATACGGTCAAGGAGGAAAACTATTTTTCCCAGACAGACGCAGCACAGATAATTGACCAGGTCGTCGGAAGGACGTGTGCTGGCTGCGGGCTTTCGGGGAACTGCTGGAAAAGAGACTTTTACAAGAGCTACCAATACCTCTTCAATATGCTGACAATTGTGGAAAGCGGAAAGGATCCAAGGAAGAATGACAGCTTCAAAAGCTTCAAGGAACGCTGTATGAAATCCGATGAGATCGCAGAGGGTCTAAGGTATTACTATGACATATACAGGAATGGCATTGGCTGGAGAAAGAAAATGAATGAGAGCAGGCTGCTGGTAAGCGACCAGCTCAAGGAGGTATCCTCAGTGGTATCTGACCTTGCATTAAAAATAGACATGGACGTTGACTTTGATAAAGATATGGAGGAGCTTATCATGGTGGGGTTGGATAGCCAGGCGGTGCATGTCAAGGATGTCATTGCCATAAAATCGTCAAACGGCCTGGATGTAGACATAAGGCTGGATAATTGCGGTGGGAAACGGGAGTGCATCAAAAAAATAATTCCCCTGGTCAACAAGATAACCGGAAGGCGGTTTGACAAGAGGGAGATGGCTTGCGACATTGTTCAGGAAAGCATATGCAGCATCAAGCTGAAGGAGGCGCATCGTTTCCAGACAGCCACCGGTATTGCGCGAGCCAATAAATCCGGGAACGTCTCCGGAGACAATTATTCGTTTATTGAGCTGAAGGACGGGCGATTCATGCTGGCACTCAGCGACGGTATGGGTACCGGGCCGAAGGCGTCCCTTGAAAGCAGTACCACAATAGCATTGCTCGAGAAGTTCCTTTATGCGGGCTTTGACAAGGAGGTTGCACTCAAGGCGATCAACTCCCTTATGCTGCTGAAGTCCAACGAAGAATCCTATACTACTGTAGATATGACAGTCATCGACCAATATACCGGAGAGGTTGAGTTTGTAAAAGTAGGTGCAGTATCGACCTTCATCAAACGTGAGGATGAAGTTCAGGTCATAAGGACAGGCACACTTCCGGTGGGAATATTGAGCACCATTGATGTTGAATTGGTAAGGAAGAAGCTGGAGGATGGGGAATTCGTCGTAATGGTCACAGACGGAGTCCTGGACTGCCAGAAGGATATCGTGGACAAGGAAAGGTGGCTGGCGGAAATAATAATGAATATTGACACAAGAAATCCTCAACGGCTGGCTGAGGAGATACTTCAAAGCTGCCTGGAGGCAAATGGCGGAATTGCGCCTGACGATATGACTGTAATAGCAGCAAAGCTGTGGGAATCCATGTAGATATTGATAATTTGATAATACATAACTGTATAAAAATCTCCTTTCCTGGAAAAGATTACGAATGAACTTATGAGAGCTTGTATACAAACCGGATAGGAGGTTTTTTTATGAACATGCTGGCTGATAGCGGCGAGATCAAGCAGATAATAGTTATAACCGACGGCAGGTCAAACATGGGGATAAGTCCTGTAACCGCAGCTTCAAGAGCTCATGAATCGGGGATAACCGTAAGTACTATAGGCATAATAAACCATAATGACTGCAGCGATGAAAAGGATATCGAGGAAGTAGAGGAAATCGCAAAGGCAGGAGGCGGCATTTGCGAGTATTCCCACATCGAAAACCTGGGAAGGACCATTCAGGACCTGACCCGCAGAACTGCACAAAAAACTATAGAGCAGATAGTAAGCCGCCAGCTCAGGTCAATTATAGGTGAGGAAATAGAAGCTATGGAGCCTAGGTCGAGGTTGAAGATCGTAGAGTTCATTGAAAGGTACGGGGACAATATAAACCTGAAGTGCATCATTCTGCTTGATACCAGCGGGAGTATGAAAGACAAGCTGGATACAGCCAGGAAAAGTGTTGTGGAGCTTCTGGAGAATCTCCTGGAGAGGAAGGGAAAAAGCAATATAGCAGTTATCACTTATTCAGGAGAAGATGCAGGCATGTGCAGTGTCATATGTGATTTTACCAATGATACAGAAATACTAAGACATAAGCTTGAGGCGATAAGGGCAGGAGGCGGTACGCCTACCGGTCCTGCAATACTCATGGCCCGAGAGCAGATGTTCCGATATTATGAGGTGAGCGGTAGTGATGTATACAGAGAGCCTGAAGCCTTCAAGCACTATATTTAGCGGCAGCTATGAAAGTGTCAGAGGCCGTTGGAGCGGAAAAAGCTATGAACTTCAGAAAAAGCTTGGAGCAGGAAGCACCGGAGAAATTTACCTGGTAAGGGACGCTGCGGGTAAAAGCTTTGCAATGAAGGTGAGCCGGGATCTTGTGAGTATAACCAAGGAGTACGGCTATCTCGAGAAGTTTTCTTCAATGGGTTTTGTCCCCCGGGTATATGAACTGGATGATTTTGAAAAGGGAAAAAACAGCTATCATTATATAATTATGGAATACGTTGAGGGAGAAACCTTAAGAGAGGCGGTCGCAAAGGATAGGCCAGGCTTCGGAAGCAAGCTTGATATCCTCAGGATAATTGCAGATACAATGCGGCGGATAAATGAACAGGGCTATGTCTATACCGACCTCAAATATGAAAATATAATGGTAGATAGGAGAAACGGACTTATCAGGCTGATAGACCTTGGAAGCATCACCCCTATAGGAGCAAGAGTAAAGGAATATACAACCATGTACGACAGGTCCAGTTGGAATGCGGGCGGCAGGACGGCAGACTTTGCTTATCAGGTTTTCACAGTGATGATACTTATGCTTTCAATGCTGCTTTCCAGAGACATAGATCCCGGAAGGGAGCAATTGGGAAAGATAATCAACCAGATGGAGCGGAAGGGGCTTCCATGGGATATATACAGTGTGACAAAAGACTGCCTTGAAGGCAGGATATCAGATTGCGGCATGCTATGCGAAAGATTGGGCGGCATATGCCGCCGCGGCAGCCCGGATAACGGCCTTACCAAAGCACTTGATGCGGTGATAGCCTTCTTATCTGTTCTGCTGGTGGTTTTAATAAGAACGGTTTTTGCTTGAGTAAAAGCAGAAGCCGTTCAACTTTTAATGGACAGGAAAAAATAACCTTACTATACATTTGGGTATGCCTGCAGCTTTAATGATAATAGTTTTTTCTTTAAAATAACAATACTATATGGTAGCATTAATATATTGGAAAAAGTAGACTAGAGGGTGAGCTAATGACAGACCTTATTGATAATGTGAAAAGGACAATAGATAAATACTGTATGCTCCAAGCGGGTGACAGGGTAGTTGTAGGAGTCTCGGGAGGACCGGATTCTCTTTGCCTCCTTCATGCATTGGATAGCCTTAGGGAAGAATACAAGTTCAGTTTGTTTGCAGCCCATTTGAACCATAAATTCAGAGGTGCTGCCGCTGATGCAGATGCTGAATTTGTGGACCGCATCTGTAGAGAATGGGGAATACCTGCATATGTTGAAACCTTTGATGTTCCGGCATATATAAAGGAAACGGGCCTTTCACCGGAGGAAGCGGGTAGAGAAATAAGGTATAGGCTCTTTGACCGTGTATGTGAAGAAGTCGGAGGGAACAAAATAGCTGTTGCACATAACCTTAATGATCATGTGGAGACAATATTGATGCGGTTCATGCGCGGCAGCGGTATAGAAGGTCTTAAGGGAATTGAAGCAGTGAGGGGAAGGATCATCCGTCCGCTGCTGGAAACCGAGAGGCAGGAAATTGAAGAGTACTGCTCTGCTAAAAGGCTGGATCCGAGAATTGACAAGACCAATCTGGAAGCGGTATATAACAGAAACAGGATAAGGCTGGAGCTGATCCCGTACATTCAAAAGAACTTCAATCCCAACATAATGATGGCGCTCAGCAGGTTCTCGGGATTGATAAAGGATGAAAACGACTTTCTTGAAGCTGAGGCAGAGTCGAAAATGAATATGATGGCTGAAATTGAAGATGACAGGGTGGTAATAGACGCAAAACAGCTCCTTTCTGTCCATGCTGCACTCCAGAGGAGGATAATAAGGAGGAGCATTGAAAAACTGGCAAAGACCCTTAACGGCTTTGATTTCAAACACTACGAAGGCGTCGTGCAGCTGGCGGATAAGACCACAGGTGCAGCCATTATTCTGCCTCACGGCTTAAAGGCCTTTATATCCTATGATAAGCTTGTAGTGGCAAAAAACATTGTTAAGGCTGATAAAAAATGTTATTATAAGTTAAAATATGATTATGACAATAGTGTTGAAACAGAAAAGGGCTGTGTGACCATCGAAAGAAGAGATCCAAAAGGAATCGGCCGGCTCCGGAGAAATGGGGATATGATATTTATTGATTCAGCTGCTGTAAGAGAAGGGCTTGTACTGAGAAACAGGGAACCGGGAGATTTATTCGCCCCCATTGGCATGAAGGGCAAAAAGAAGCTTAAGGAGTATCTGATAGATGAGAAGATACCCAGAGAAGAAAGAGATACACTTGAGCTAATAGCCGACGGAAATGAAATAGTATGGATCGTAGGCGGAAGGCTCAGTGAGAACTATAAGATAACAGATAAGACACTAGACGCTGTTGTTATCAAATACATAAGGAGGTAGCATTATGCATAAGGATATACAAAAAGTCTTGTTAAGTGAAGAAGAAATAGCAAAAAGGGTAAAGGAACTGGGAGTTCAGCTTACAGAGGATTATAAAGGCAAGGACCTGATGGTGGTTGGTATCCTTAAGGGATGTATGCTGTTCCTGTCCGATTTGGTCAGGGCTATAGACCTGCCGCTGACTATGGATTTTATGGTAGTATCAAGCTATGGAAATGCAACCAAATCCTCCGGAGTTGTAAGGATAATAAAAGACCTGGAAAGGGAGATAGAAGGGAAAGATGTATTGATTGTTGAAGATATCGTAGATACAGGACTCACCCTCAGCTATCTCATAGAGAATCTGAAAACCAGGAATCCAAACAGTGTCAAAGTATGCAGCCTGCTTGACAAGCCTGAGCGCAGAAAGGTACACGTGGATATTGAATATATAGGCTTTGGGATACCTGACGAATTTGTGATAGGGTATGGACTGGACTATGCGGAAGTATACAGAAACCTTCCTTTTGTAGGAGTACCCAAACCGGAGGTCTATTCGGGGAAGTAATTGAAAGATCCAGGTGTATGCAGCTTTTATAGGCTGCATATGACTGTACGTGCAATATTGTATTTTGATACCTTATATGCTAAAATATTTCTATTGTCCATAAATAGAGTGGATAGATTCAGTATAATATCTCTTGAAAAGGAGGGCTATTGTGAAAAGATTCTTAAGAGGTATAAGCTTTTATATATTGATAATCATCATAATATATATGTTTGTACTGATAATACAGAATGCTGAACCAGTTAAGGAAAAGCTTTCTTATACACAACTGGTAACTGAGATTGAAAGCGGGAGGATAAAGGAAGTTACAGTATCCGAATCCAGCGACAATTCATCGGTGGTCAGTGGGAAGATGGCAAACACCAAGCGTTTCGAGGCTGTGGTGCCCAGTAAAGAGTTCAATGCTATAGCTCAGGAATATATTGAACGGGACAGGTTGAATGTCAAATATGAAATCAAATCGGCAGCTTCTGCCTGGTTTTCAATATTACCGTCAATAATACTGATCGTAATATTCGTTATATTCTTCTTTGTACTTACACAGCAGTCGCAGGGAGGAGGCAATCGGGTAATGTCCTTCGGGAAAAGCCGGGCTAAACTCCATACCGATGAAAAGAAGAAGATAACCTTTGCAGAAGTTGCAGGAGCTGATGAGGAAAAGGAAGAACTGGGTGAAATCGTTGACTTCCTCAAGCAGCCAAGGAGATTCATAGAGCTAGGAGCAAGAATACCCAAGGGTATACTTCTGGTAGGACCTCCCGGAACAGGCAAGACATATCTTGCCAGGGCGGTTGCAGGTGAAGCCGGGGTACCATTCTTTTCGATCAGCGGCTCTGACTTTGTTGAGATGTTTGTCGGTGTCGGTGCATCAAGGGTAAGGGATCTTTTTGAACAGGCCAAGAAAAGCTCACCCTGTATCATTTTCATAGATGAAATTGATGCCGTAGGAAGGCACAGGGGTGCAGGGCTTGGAGGCGGACATGACGAGAGAGAGCAGACACTTAACCAGTTGCTCGTTGAAATGGATGGCTTCAGTGTAAACGAGGGGATAATTATCATAGCAGCAACAAACAGACCGGATATTCTGGACCCGGCACTTCTGAGACCGGGACGTTTTGACAGGCAGATAACCGTAGGTATACCGGATGTAAAGGCCAGGGAAGAAATACTAAAGATACACGCGAAAAATAAGCCACTGTCATTGGATGTAAGCCTTGAGAACCTGGCAAAGGGAACAACCGGCTTTACACCCGCTGATCTTGAAAATGTGATGAATGAAGCAGCACTTTTGGCTGCAAGAAGAGGTAAGAAGAAGATCGAGGTAATGGACTTGGATGAGGCAACCATCAGAGTTATTGCCGGGCCGGAAAAGAAGAGCAAGGTGGTAAGCGATCACGACAAGAAACTCACAGCTTACCATGAAGCAGGCCATGCGGTAGTTCAAAAGCTGATGCCGAATTCAGATCCAGTACACCAGATATCCATTGTTCCAAGAGGAAGGGCAGGGGGATATACCATTTCATTGCCTCAGCAGGATAAATTCTACATGTCAAAGTCGGAGCTGGAGGAACAGATCGTAAGCCTTCTTGGAGGCAGGGTAGCTGAAAAGCTGGTTCTGGATGATGTCAGCACCGGAGCAAGGAATGACATAGAAAGAGCTACTGCAATAGCAAGGAAGATGATAACTGAATATGGAATGAGCGAGACCTTGGGACCAATGACCTTTGGCTCGGAGCATGACGAGGTTTTCATAGGCAAGGACTTTGGAAGGTCCAGGAACTACAGCGAAGAGGTCGCAGCAATGATAGACAAGGAAATAAGAAAGGTCATCGATGCTGCATACAATAAGACCGAAACACTTCTGAAGGAGAATATCAATAAGCTGCACGGAGTTGCGCAGGCGCTCCTGGAAAAGGAAAAGCTCGACAAGGAAGACTTCGAGGAAGTATTCGCAAACGCATAATAAATATAAAGCTTAGCCTAACAAAAGGCTAAGCTTTAAATATTAGGATGGATAATGCATAAGATAGGAATGATGTGACGTAAGGGTTGCGGGTTACGAGTTTCGCGTTGCGCGTGGAACGGCTATGGTAGGGCTTCGAAGCCTTGCTTGAATACTCGAAACCCGAAACGGGACCCCATAGTAGTGTCCCTATGCTTGCATCGCGTAACGGAAAAATGCGACTGTGTCGTATTTTTCTGCTAATATGCATTAATATCAAAGGAGTGTGATTTATATGGATTTTGATTTGAAAATTGGTATGACAGCTGAAATCGAAAGAATAGTCGGTGAAGAAGACACTGCCGTAAGGTTCGGCAGCGGAGGCGTAAAGGTCTTTGCGACCCCCATGATGGTGGCGCTGATGGAAAATGCTGCGCTTAATGCGGTCGACCCACAGCTGGGGGAAGGTTTTGCTACTGTTGGCCTGAGCCTCAATGTGAATCATATTGCTGCGACCCCTGTGGGGATGAAGGTGCGTGCAAGGGCTGAACTTGTAGGCATGGAAGGCAAAAAACTGCATTTCAGGGTCGAAGCCTTTGACGAGCAGGAGAAGATAGGGGAAGGGACTCATGAACGCTATATAATTGAACTTTCAAAATTTCTTGAGAGGACTGGGAAAAAGGCATCAGGGGGCTTATAGCTGCGCGCTGGAAGTGTTTCTTCAGCATACCAAAAAGAATTGAAGAAAATTTGTCAAAAAAATAATCAAAAACAGTACACAGATAAACCAATAATATGATAATATAAGTGAAGAAGGAAAACTTGCAAAAAAATATACACAGTGAAATTTAAATTTCATAAAATCTATCAAGAGTGCAAGTTTGCAATAGTAATTGGACTTAACCTTATATTCAATTTAATAAGGAGGGTAAATATGTTCGATAAGGAAAAGCTGGAACAGCAGAAAAAAACAAATCAGGAATGGAATGATTGCGTCAATTCCAAGGTCATTGCAAAGCAGCCTGAGAGAAAGAAGGATTTTGAAACCTCATCAGGGATCAAAGTGAAGAGGGCTTATTCACCTGAAGACATAGAAGGTATTGACTATGCCAGGGACCTTTCATATCCGGGGGAATACCCATATACAAGAGGCGTACAGCCTACAATGTACAGGGGCAAGTTCTGGACCATGAGGCAGTATGCAGGTTTTGCAACGGCAGAGGAATCAAACAAGAGGTATAAATATCTTCTGGAGCAGGGCCAGACAGGACTCAGTGTAGCATTTGACCTGCCGACACAGATAGGCTATGACTCAGACCATCCGCTTTCTGAAGGGGAAGTAGGAAAGGTCGGTGTTGCGATAGATTCACTCAAGGATATGGAAATACTTTTTAACGGTATTCCACTTGACAAGGTAAGCACATCAATGACAATAAATGCTCCTGCATCAGTGCTCCTGGCGATGTATATAGCAGTTGCTGAAAAACAGGGGGTAACCGCAGATCAACTTTCCGGAACGATACAGAACGACATATTGAAGGAATATATCGCAAGAGGGACATATATATTCCCGGTAGAGCCTTCCATGAGACTTATTACTAATATTTTTGAATATTGTTCAAAATACGTACCAAAATGGAACACCATATCTATAAGCGGATACCATATAAGGGAAGCAGGTTCGACAGCAGCACAGGAAGTTGCATTTACCCTTGCAGACGGTA
>CAZNMO010000010.1:12802-25758 GCA_964574195.1 uncultured Clostridiaceae bacterium
GCATATGTTGAAGCTGCAATAAAGGCAGGCTTGGATGTTGATGAATTCGCACCAAGACTATCCTTCTTCTTCAATTCACACAATGAAATACTTGAAGAGGTTGCCAAGTTCAGAGCAGCAAGAAGGCTCTGGGCAAAAATTATGAAGGACCGCTTCAAAGCCAAGAACCCCAAATCACTGATGTTAAGGTTCCATACCCAGACAGCAGGCTGCACCCTTACAGCACAGCAGCCTGACAACAATATAGTCAGGGTTGCCATGCAGACACTGGCAGCAGTGCTTGGAGGCACACAGTCTCTACACACCAATTCCAGGGATGAGGCCCTTGCTCTTCCGACAGAGGATTCTGTAAGGATAGCTCTCAGGACACAGCAGATAGTAGCTTATGAAAGCGGTGTTACTGAAACGGTCGATCCGCTTGCAGGCTCCTATTATATAGAAAGCCTGACTGATCAGATAGAAAAGATGGCTGCAGAATACATTGGCAAAATTGATGAAATGGGCGGAGCACCTAAAGCTATTGACAGAGGATACATACAGAAGGAAATACAGGATAGTGCCTATAAATATCAGAAGGAAATAGAATCAGGAGACAGAGTGGTAGTAGGCGTGAACAAGTTCCAGATAAAAGAAGCAGCTCCCAAGGGCTTGCTGAAGGTGGACCCGGTGGTTGGAGAGCTGCAGGGCAAAAAACTGGCAGAGCTCCGCAAGGAAAGGGACAACAGCAAAGTCCATGCAGCGTTGGAGTCTATGAGAAAGGCTGCAGAAGGTGATGATAACCTTATGCCGTTTATTGTTGAAGCGGTTAAGGTATATGCAACGCTTGGAGAAATCTGTGGAGTACTGAGGGAAGTATTCGGCGAATACCAGCAGTCAATCGTTTTATAGGTATTCCTGATGGGCGTGGTTGCGAGTTTCGAGTTACGAGTTGCGAGTGCCGGGGTAGTTCTTCGGAGCACTGCCCGGACTGCGAAACGCGAAACGCGTAACCCGAAACCAAGGAGGAATGCTTTTGCTAGTGTAACGATAAGTGATTAACTTTAAAATAAGAGTTTAATGATATTCAGATATATATTTGAAGGAGGTTATGAATTTGGATAGGCCTATCAGAGTGGTAGTTGCAAAACCGGGACTTGACGGTCACGACAGGGGCGCTAAGGTTGTAGCCAGGGCGCTGAGGGATGCGGGGATGGAGGTTATATACACTGGTCTCAGGCAGACTCCGGAGCAGATTGTAGAAACAGCTATACAGGAGGATGCTGACTGTGTAGCTATGAGTTTATTGTCAGGGGCACACAATCATCTTTTTCCGAAGGTTGTGAACCTTCTGAAGGAAAAGGGCGCAGAGGACATACTTGTAGTTGGCGGAGGAGTAATACCAGAGGATGATATACCGGGACTCATTAGCGCAGGTATCGCAGCAATATTTACACCTGGAACTCCTACTACAGTGACGATAGATTTTATAAAGGCAAATATCAAGAGAAAATAACCTGTTTTATTGGGAGTATAGGAGATCAATATGGATATTAAGGCAGGCTTGCTGAACAAGGATAAAAGGGCTGCCGCAAGATTGATATCGATGGTTGAAAACGGTGAAACCGAAGCGATCCGTATAATCAAGGATTGTTACAGCATGACAGGTCGGGCAAGGATAATAGGTATAACCGGACCTCCGGGAGCAGGCAAGAGTACTGTGACCGACAAGCTTGCCAAGCAGCTTCGTAAAGAGGGAAAACTGGTGGGAATAGTAGCGGTTGACCCCACAAGCCCCTTTACGGGAGGTGCGATCCTTGGAGACAGGGTCAGGATGACGGATCTCTCCTGCGACCCCGGGGTTTTTATAAGGAGCATGGGCACCCGCGGCGCTTTAGGAGGGTTATCCAAAGCAGTACACGGAGCAGTAAAGGTCCTGGATATCTTCGGTATGGACTACATATTCATTGAAACAGTTGGAGTAGGGCAGTCTGAAATTGATATCGTCAAGCTGGCAGATACAGTATTGATGGTCATGGTACCTGGCCTTGGGGATGATATACAGGCAATAAAGGCGGGTATCATGGAGATAGGGGATATATTTGCAGTAAACAAGTCCGACAGGGATGGCTCAGAGCGAACTGCAGCAGAATTGGAAGCCATGCTGGATTTCAACAGGGATCAGGAATACCGTCCTCCGGTGTTGAATATAATCGCCAGGGATAACAAAGGCATAGAAGAGCTGCTGGAGCTTATTGAAAAACATTGGGAATATCAGATCAACGGAGGAAGCTACCGGCACAAAAAGCTGAAAAGGCTTAGAACGGAAGTAATCGATATTTTCAGGGATACAGTCATGCGGACGATTTACAGCCTCAGCGAGGATACAAATATTATAGATCAGCTGGCAGGCGAGGTCATGGACCGGCAGCTTGATCCATATTCTGCGGCAGACAAGCTGCTGGAGGAATTCACTAAAAAGCAGCAGAAAAGATAGCAATAATATAGACATATAGGGCAGCAGGAAGTAGAATAATATTGAAAAAAGGAGGTACAGGAATGGTAAATAAAGTAGACCATATTGGAATAGCTGTGAGTAATCTTGATGAAGCAATAAAGCTTTATTCCGATGTGCTTGGGCTTGAGCTTCATGGTACTGAAGAGGTTTCCGAGCAAAAGGTGAAGGTTGCGTTTTTGCCGGTAGGTGATACTGAGGTAGAGCTTTTGGAATCGACGTCTCCCGATGGGCCTATTGCCAAATTTATTGAGGCTAAGGGGCAGGGAATTCAGCATATAGCTTTCAGGGTGGACGATATCGAGGCTGCTTTGGCTGAGATGAAGGAAAAGGGTCTGAGGCTCATTGACGAAAAACCAAGATATGGAGCTGGCGGAGCAAGGATAGCGTTCCTACATCCCAAAAGCACAAATGGTGTTTTGATTGAATTGTGTGAAAGAAAGTAATCAGGAATCATTTTCGCGGTTAGTTAACATTGATGTATTGTTGTTCGCGAAATACTCAGCGTAATAAAAATGGAGGAGATTCTATGTCAGTTGATAAAATAAACGATCTTCATGTCAGGTTGGAGAAAATAGCCGAGGCAGGTGGAGCCGACAGGGTCAACAAGCAGCACAAAGCCGGAAAGCTGACAGCAAGAGAAAGAATAAACCTGCTTATGGATCCGGGAAGCTTTGTTGAGGTCGATGCTTTTGTAAAGCACAGATGCACCGAATTTGGAATGGAGACCATGGATGCTCCTGCTGAAGGAGTAGTTACCGGTTACGGTACAGTAGAAGGAAGACTGGTATACACATATGCTCAGGACTTTACCGTTGTAGGCGGCTCACTTGGTGAAATGCATGCAAAGAAGATATGCAAGGTTCTTGACCTGGCTCTCAAGATGGGTGCCCCTGTGGTAGGAATGAACGATTCAGGTGGAGCAAGGATACAGGAGGGTGTTGACGCGCTCTCTGGCTATGCTTCGATATTCTATAGAAATACGATTGCATCCGGAGTAATTCCTCAGATATCAGTAATAATGGGGCCATGTGCAGGCGGAGCAGTTTATTCTCCTGCAATCACAGACTTCATATTCATGGTGGATAAGACCAGCCAGATGTTCATAACAGGACCTCAGGTAATAAAGACAGTTACAGGTGAAGAGGTTTCTTCAGAAGAGCTCGGCGGTGCAATGACTCATAACAAGATAAGCGGTGTTGCACACTTCATCAACAAGGATGAGCAGGAATGCATCGAAGAAATAAGGAGACTGTTGAGCTTCATGCCTTCAAACAATTTGGAGACAGCGCCTGTTCTTGAAACCGGTGATGACCTGAACAGGATCGAAGAGGCATTGAATACAATAGTTCCTGAGAATCCTAATAAGCCTTATGATATGAAGGATATAATCAGAGCGATCGTTGACAATGGCGATTTCATGGAAGTCCAGCCCTATTATGCACAGAATATAATAACTGCATATGCGAGAATAAACGGTGCAAGCATAGGAATAATAGCAAACCAGCCTAAGGTACTGGCAGGCTGCCTTGATATAAATGCTTCGGATAAAGCCGGAAGGTTTATAAGGACCTGTGATGCATTCAACATTCCGGTGCTCAACCTTGTAGACGTACCAGGCTTCCTTCCGGGAACGAACCAGGAGTACGGCGGAATTATAAGGCATGGTGCAAAAATGCTTTATGCATATTCTGAAGCGACTGTGCCGAAGGTTACTGTAATTGTTAGAAAAGCCTATGGCGGAGCATATATTGCCATGTGTAACAAGGAATTGGGAGCAGATATGGTTTTTGCATGGCCGATGGCGGAAATCGCAGTTATGGGACCTGAAGGCGCCGCAAACATAATATTCAAGAAGGATATAGAAGGCGCAGAGAATCCTGCACAGGCACGTACAGAAAAGATACAGGAGTACAGAGAAAAATTCGCAACACCTTACATTGCAGCAAGCAGAGGGTATGTCGATGCAGTAATAGAGCCTTCAGAGACAAGGCAGAGACTGGCAAGCGCCTTTGAAATGCTGGCAAGCAAGAGAGAGAACAGGCCGGCTAAGAAGCATGGCAACCTCCCGGTATAACGAGGCAAAAAGATGTCCTACACTTATACGTGTAGCAGGTAACGCTTTAGTTGTCAAACAGTCGGTGAGCATATATCCCGCCTCGTTGAAACGCTCGGGTAGGTTTTTGCAAGCGTGCAAAAACCCTAATTGAAATCTTGTTATAATAAAAGCGATGGGGTGAAATAATGGCTAATTTTGGTGATACCTTTTCATATACAATGATAGTGACGCTCTTCGGTATGGGCATAGTATTCATAGTATTGGTTGTGTTACAGTACATGCTTAAGGCTATGAAACTGCTCAACAGAGAGAAGTCAGAAGGTACAAAGGTAGTTGTCGCAAGTGATGAAGATATCGTTCCGAAGGCTTCCTTACCAGTACAAAATGAAGTGTATGGGAAGGACGATGATGAGCTGGTAGCTGTAATAACAGCGGCAGTAATAGCATGCCTCGGCGGAAACAGCGGTATAGTAGTAAGAAAAATAAGGCGTGTAGAAGATAATACTCCTGTATGGGGCAGAGTCAGCAGGACAGAGCAGATGGCTGGCAGATTTTAATTAATTTAAGGAGGAACATTACATGAGAAAGTTTGTTATAAATGTCAATGGTAATAGCTATGAGGTAGAAGTTGAAGAGATAAAGGATGGCGCAGTCGTATCAATACCTGCACCGGCTCCGAAACCTGCGGCAGCAGCTCCTGTACCTACAGCACCCAAGGCAGCTCCTGCACCGGCTCCAAAACCTGCAGCTGCAGCAGCTCCGGCACCAGTACCTGCAGGCGCTAGTACAGTCAATGCACCAATGCCAGGTACTATATTGAGCATTAATGTCAAGGCTGGGGATACAGTTAAGAAGGGTCAGGTCCTTTGCATACTTGAAGCAATGAAAATGGAGAATGAAATAATGTCAGGAGTCGATGGTACAGTAGCATCAGTAGCAGTTAGCCAGGGTGACTCGGTCAATACAGGACAGCTTCTGTTTGCACTTGCATAGGAAATTGTAAATATTTATTTTTGATTGGGGGAATCCTCTTGTCATTATTGAATGAGTTGATGAAGTTCTATTACTGCATGGGCTTCACTATGATCACATGGCAACAGATAGTAATGTTACTTACAGCCTGTCTGCTAATATACCTAGCCTTGAAAAAGGGCTTTGAGCCGTTATTGTTGGTGCCGATAGCCTTTGGTATGTTGCTTGCCAATCTTCCTATGGCGGGACTTATGGATGGGCCTGTTTATGAAATAGCAACAAACCCGCTGACCGGTGAGCATGTACATAAGATGACCAGTGTTGGTGGGGTGCTTTACTGGCTCTACCAGGGAATAAAGCTGGGAATATATCCCCCACTTATATTCTTTGGAGTAGGTGCGATGACGGATTTCGGTCCGCTTATTGCGAATCCTAAGAGCATACTGCTCGGAGCTGCAGCGCAGCTTGGTATATTTACTACCTTTATAGGTGCAATATTGTTGAACCTGGTTCCTAGTGGAATAATACCTGGATTGCAGTTTTCCCTTCAGGAAGCTGCCTCAATAGGAATCATAGGCGGAGCAGACGGCCCGACTGCAATATACCTGACCAGCAAGCTGGCACCGCATTTACTTGGGCCGATAGCAGTAGCGGCATATTCATACATGGCGTTGGTACCGCTGATTCAGCCGCCTATAATGAAGGCTCTTACAACACCTGCTGAAAGAGCTATTGTAATGGAGCAGCTCAGGCCGGTATCAAAGGTAGAGAAGATAATATTCCCGATATTTGTAACGATAGTTGTATCCCTTGTGCTCCCGTCAGCGGCCTCCTTAATAGGGCTGTTGATGTTCGGAAATCTTCTGAGGGAAGCGGTGGATCTGCAGAGTGCTTTGAACAGATTGTCAAAAACAGCACAGAATGATTTGATGAATATAGTGGTAATATTCCTTGGAACAACTGTTGGAGCTACAGCAAACGGAGAGATATTCCTGCAGCCCAAGACTATCGCAATAATAATTTTAGGTTTGCTTGCATTCTCAATGGGTACAGCAGGCGGGGTACTGTTCGGTAAAATAATGTGCAAGGTATCCGGCGGTAAGGTAAATCCTCTCATAGGCTCTGCTGGTGTTTCGGCAGTACCGATGGCAGCCAGGGTTTCGCAGAAGGTAGGACAGGAAGCGAATCCAAGTAACTATCTGCTGATGCATGCGATGGGACCAAATGTGGCAGGAGTAATAGGCTCAGCTGTTGCAGCGGGTGTGTTGCTTGCGATGCTGGGAAAATAATAGAATAAAAAATCGACACTTCTTAGTGAAGTGTCGATTTTTTTATACCCTGATATTTTTTACCTTTTGTATTATATCTGCCGGCAGCCTTGTGATAAGCACGCTTACCAGTATACAGCTGATTATCTTGTCAATAAGGTTACCCGTTATCCTGGGGATAAACGCTGCTGTGAATATTGATGCACCGGATTGCTTGAGCCAAATGAATATTAGGTCTGTACCGCCTCCGGTAAGTCCGCCGTATATCCAGACAGCTATTGGTGTCCCGATAAGTGGTGCTACAACGGACAAAACAATACCGGTTATTACTGCAGTTTTGAGATTGAACCTGTACCTTTTGCATATATAGCCAACAATAAGACCAATTGCTATATTGACAAGGGCAAAGGGGATATCCTTGGGATTAGTCATAAAGCCTATGGTTACGTTTGTAAGCAGCCCTACTGCCGCACCATACCATGGGCCAAGCAATGCAGCGGCGAATATTGTACCTATTGTATCCAGGAATATCAGCGGTATCTGAAGCCTGCTCACCACCGTGCCAAAGACTACATTGATTACTATGCACAGTGCGCAGTAGGTAATTGCCAATGTGCTGATTTTACGTGCCTCCATTTTTCTTGTGACCTCCTATTAAATTATTTATTTTTTTAACTGAATCGGCCATATCGGTCTCATCAATTCCTATGAAAGGCAGACAAATATTATTGTCCTGTAGTATTGAGAAGATCTCCTCGATAAATACTCCCTGGGAAGCTATCAGTTTGACGGATCCAAGAGTACCACCCAAATCGGGGTTCTCAGAAAATTCTCCGCCCCAACTACCTGTGCAGGTTTTATTAATTCCGCAGCTTGGACTGCCATTAATGCCTATCAGACCTATAATTTCATATCCATTGCTCATATAGTCCAGAAGCTGTTCAAGATATGGAGTGAATATTCTTCTGCAGTGCTTCCTATAATATGGGGTATCAAACTGATCCTTTACGTGCCCCCATCTTTTTATACCGTATAGGGTCAACTCGGGACAGGGCAGCTGCATAATACCCAAACCGCTGTCTACAAGTACCTTGGTTATGTCGGACATTGCGCCACCATATAGGGAACAGCCCTCAACCTTTGAGTTGCAATTCAAGATACAGTGACATAGCAGTATGATCTTCCTGTTTCGATTCATGAGTATCCTCCTGAATTGTTGATTTACATATACTCAGTATATATGCCAATGCAAACTGAGTCTAATTGATAAGCTCTATGGAAAATGCTACGGATATAGATATCATCTATTTCAGGTCTCTAGACATATAGCATTTCAAATAATATACAGTTGTAGTAAAATAGAATAAATGAAAGCCGTATTCTCTGTAATGAGGTGAAGTATGAAAAACAAGATACTCGAAGAGTTAAAAGTGAATGAAGGACGGCCGGTATCCGGCGAAGAGATGAGCAGAAGGCTTGGAATATCACGGACTGCCGTATGGAAGCATATACAAAAGCTGCGCAGCGAAGGCTACAATGTTGAATCTCAGACCAACAGCGGCTATAAATTGGCAGGCAGCCCCGATATACTGACTCAGGAGGAGCTTGAACCTTTACTTGATACCAGCTTCATAGGAAGGAAGATCATATATCTGGAGAGTGTCGACTCCACCAACAGCTATGGCAAGAAAGTAGCTGAGGGCTCTTTTGTTGAGGGCACTGTGATCTTTGCTGAGGAACAAAGCTCAGGCAGGGGCAGACTGGGGCGTTACTGGGTCTCTCCCAAGGGTAAGGGGATATGGATGTCCTTACTGCTGAAGCCTGAGGTGCTTCCTTCTGATGCTCCTAAACTGACGATCGTTGCGGCTCAGGCTGTAGCAAATGCATTATTGCACAGCTGCGGTCTTTCAGCTCAGATAAAATGGCCCAATGATATAGTTGCGGGGGGAAGGAAGCTCTGCGGAATACTTACTGAGATGAGCGCCGAAGAGGATGAAATCAGGTATGTCATTGTGGGAATAGGCATCAATGCCAATCTGGAGCCAGTGGATTTTGGGGCAGAGCTCTTGGAAACAGCCACATCAGTTAATATCGAAAAGGGCGGCAGGATTTCCAGAAAAGTCTTGTCTGCCGCTGTATTGATGGAATTTGAAAGGCTTTACACGGAATTTGCCAGGACGGGAAGTATAGCATCCTTCCTGGATGACTATAAAAGCAGATCTGCAGTGCTGGGGAAGGATATAAGGATAATAGGTAAAAAAGAGGAAATCATAGGAACGGCTGTTGACATTTCTGAGGAAGGGCAGCTGGTGGTAAGGCTTGAAGACGGCTCACTCCGGGAGGTAATGTCAGGGGAAGTATCGGTAAGGAGCCTTAATGGGTATATATAGTATTTTATTGAAAATACAACATCATGGTGCTACAATATCCTATGTGATTTGTAGCGAATAAACGCTTAGGAGCAACAACCTATAAATGGAGGAATATTATGATACTTGTTATTGACGTTGGGAATACCAATATAGTATTGGGAATTTACGAGGGCAAGAAGCTGCTTAATTTCTGGAGGGTGAAAACGGACGCAGACAAGACCTCGGATGAGTATGGGATGATAATCAACCAGCTTTTCGAGCTTAACGGATACAAATTCTCGGACATTGATGAAGTAGTGATCTGCTCTGTTGTGCCGACAATAATGTATACCATGGAGCACATGGCCAGGAAGTATTTCAACAAGGAGCCTTTGGTAGTGGGCCCTGGGATCAAGACTGGAATGAATATCAAATATGACAATCCCAAGGAAGTGGGCGCAGACAGGATAGTAGATGCCATTGCGGCTTATGAGCTGTATGGAGGCCCGCTGATCATCGTTGATTTTGGTACGGCAACCACTTATAGTGTAGTTTCTAGAAATGGAGAGTACTTGGGAGGCGCCATATGCCCAGGGGTAAGGATATCCATGGATGCCCTTTTCCAGAGGACAGCCAAGCTGCCGAGAGTTGAGCTGACAAAACCCAGCACAGTTATATGCAAGAATACCGTCAACAGTATGCAGGCAGGTATAATATACGGGCAGGTGGGACAGGTGGACTATCTGGTGGAACGTATGAAAAATGAACTGGGAGAGCCCGATACAAAGGTCATAGCCACAGGTGGGCTTTCAAAGCTGATAGCCTCGGAATCTAAAACCGTTGACACGATAAACGGGTTGCTTACACTGGAAGGGCTGAGAATAATATACGAAAGAAACAGGGAATGAACGACATATGCATATAGGGAGTGTAAAGCTCGACAATAATGTATTTCTGGCCCCTATGGCCGGAGTTACAGATATATCCTTCAGGATACTGTGCAAGAGGCAGGGCTGTGGGTTGACCTACACCGAGATGGTCAGTGCCAAGGGACTGCACTATAAAAGCGACAATACCGCAGTATTACTGGAATTATCGCCGGAGGAAAAACCGGCAGCAGCACAGGTTTTCGGAAGTGAGCCCGAGCTGGTCGCAAAGGCAGCAAGCCATGCAGCAGAAGGCGGTGCTGAAATAGTAGATATAAATATGGGCTGCCCGACGCCCAAGATAGTAAGGAATGGCGACGGCAGCGCACTCATGCGGAAGCCTGAGCTGGTTAGGGAAATCGTAAGGGCTGCAGTAAAAGCTGCCGGGGTACCCGTTACCGTAAAGATTAGAAAAGGCTGGGACGATGAATCAGTCAATGCAGTGGAGATAGCTTCGATTGCCGCTTCGGAGGGGGCTGCGGCTGTAACTGTTCACGGCAGGACCAGGGAACAGTTTTACAGTGGAACAGCAGACTGGGGGATAATCAAAAAAGTAAAGGCTGCAGTCCCAATACCTGTTATCGGAAATGGAGATATAACCGAGCCGGGGGACGCATTGCGCATGTTGGAGGAAACAGGCTGCGACGCTGTTATGATAGGAAGAGGTGCTCAGGGAAACCCCTGGATCTTCAACAGGACCATTGAATATCTGGATAAAGGGATATTACTGCCGGAACCGACGTATGAGGAAAGAGTTACGATGATAATGACCCACATGGATATGGTGACATCAATAAAAGGTGAGGTAATAGGGGTAAAGGAGATGCGCAAGCATGCCGCCTGGTATCTTAAGGGGATGCCGGGTTCTACAAGGATAAAGACAGAAATATTCAAAATAGCCGCATGCGCAGAGGTGAAAAAGCTGCTATCAGATTATCTTGAATATATAAAAAAAATAAGAGATTGAAAACAGGGGCTTGGCTCCTGTTTTTTTCATGTGATCGCCATAGGATCCTGTTATAATTTATTCCTTAAGATACATATATTGTCTTGAAAAACTATAAGTATTACAATAAAGCTGTATACAAAATTGTGCACAGTCAACAATAATAATGTTTGAGGTGTATATGATGGATATGGTAAGAATAGGAGACAAGGTGATAAGCCTTACAAAAATCAATAACAAGGCAATGGAGATCCTGCAGCATCGAATGCTGGGCCTTTCACAGCAGGAAGTGGCAGAAAAGCTGGGAGTTGAACGCAGCTTTATTTCCAGGCTGGAGGGGCTGGGTGAGGTACGAAAGGGCAGCAGCATAGCTGCCATTGGTTTCCCCATCAAGAACAAAGCTGAGGTAGAAGCCCTGCTCAGAGCTTATGGGGTAGAGTTCTTCCTTCTGATGTCCGAAAAGGAAAGAACGGAGTACGTAAGCGACTGCAGCGGAGTCCAGCTTTCAAACAAGATAATGGAGCTCATCAACAAGTTCAGGAGCTTCGACAGTGTTATAGTAATGGGCTCAGACTATAGAAACAGGATCGCAAGGGAAATGCTTGACAATAAAGCCATTGAGATGGATATAGGGAAGTCTCCTATAAAGGAGGACGTGCTTGTCGATCTGGATATACTGACGGACATATTAAAGACATTGAAAGGGTAGGTAAGGAATGAAGCATATAGTAAGCATAAGTATTGGTTCATCAAAGAGGGATCACAAGGTGTCGATGCTAATAAAAAACGAGCAGGTGGTAATTGAAAGGATCGGAACAGACGGCGACATGGAAAGGGCAATAAGCCTCATTGGTGAACTTGATGGGAAGGTCGATGCTTTTGGAATGGGCGGTATCGATGTATATCTGAATGCCGGAAAGGCCCGATATAAGATCAAGGACGCACTTCCTATAAGAGAAGCAGCAAAGATCACTCCCATGGTCGATGGTTCAGGACTAAAAACTTCACTTGAAAAGGAGATCCCAGCATTTATAAATGACAATATAGAAAAGCTGCAGGGCAGGAGTGTTTTCATTCTGCCGGCAATAGACCGGTACGGTATGGCAGAGGGCTTCAGCAAACTAGGCTGTCAGCTGGTGCTTGGAGACCTGATGGTTGCCCTGGGTATAAATATCCCGATAAGATCTCTGCGGACCCTGGACAGGATAGCGGGGATAATTGCTCCCATTGCATGCCGCCTGCCCTTTGAGATGCTATATCCTACAGGCAAGGAGCAAAACAGTGACGTAAGCAGGTCAGGAAAGATAGACAAATATTTTTATGAAGCTGACATAATAGCCGGTGACTTTCATTATATCAGGCAATATATGCCGGAGGACATGCAGGGGAAAATGGTCGTTACCAATACTGTGACGGAGGAGGACATAAACTGGCTCAAAAAATGCGGGATAAGAATGCTTGTCACGTCCACTCCTGATTTACAGGGGCGCTCCTTCGGCACCAACGTAATAGAAGCTCTACTGGTTGCCCTGATAGGTAAGGGCACAGAGGAGATCACTCCCGAGGACTATCTCAGGACACTGGAAGAGATAGATTTCAGACCCAGGGTGGAGTATTTCAGTATTAACGAAGGTGCGGGTATAATTTCATAATCACAAGAATATATCTAGCTGGCTGCTAATATTATAAAGCATGTATGGATTTGTCTGTGGGTCATGTTAAAAATTCAACAGTTCGGAGGGATCGCTGTGAATAATGCTGCTATAATCATTTTTAGTAGAAGCACTCTGCCGAAGCTGTTGGATTTTTTTGCCCTTCCCCGGGTCATCGGAGGTATAGAGATAGGCGAAACAGAGGAAAAGATCAATGTTCACCTGATCCAATGTCCGGTAATGTCGGCGACCACAAGCAATCATAAATTGACAAAAGCACTGATCGGCCTA
>CAZNMO010000010.1:25768-44117 GCA_964574195.1 uncultured Clostridiaceae bacterium
GTCTGGTATCGAGAGCAGAGTAGCTCGGGGTGATACCGAGGAAATACGGGCGATCAAGGACTTGGGTGTACTGATCAAGCTTTCTGCTGAAAGACAGGTCAACCTGCTCAAGAGAAACATGTGCTTTATCGGTGGGTCTGGCAGCTATCAATACATAAGTACAATGGCCGAGGAAGCTTCAGGAGTAATTATTTATGAGCATGAAAAAATGGATAGTCTTTTAAAGAAAAGCATATTCGAAAGACTGATGGCTGAGAAGGGTATTTCTGCAGCTTTTACAAAGGATCTGGGAAAGGCGGTCGCTGGAAGTGAGATCATACTGGCTGACAATACCATTGAGCTTAAGGGATTAGAAGACTGTCTGACAGGGAAGATTCTGATCGGTGACAATGAAATCAAAGGAGCTTTTGAAAAAGTGGGAAGGGTGCTGCTCTGGTATGAGGATATGGCAGGACTATCAGAGGAAAGTGCTATAACCTTTTACAACAATGAGCTGCTGGCAATATTAAGGCATTTTTACAAGGAAAAGAGTATATTGGGTTTCTTAAGGAGATTTCCCTATATTGATTTCCTACGGAATAATATGCCGGACAGCGTATGCAATTGATTGACAGACTGGTTTGGAAGGGGTTGCTTTTTGGTCTGTTCACTAATACTTGACATAAGGAAACCACTACATTATAATAGACAAATAAAGTTAATAGATAGCAGAAGCTGCAGGTCCCAAAAGGGAAGAATAATGCAATAACATACATACTATCGATCCCATATACAATTCTGCAGAGTGCTAACTTCTTTGCAGAATTTTTGTTGCAAACCTTAAAATACCTTGTTATGAGGGATAGTGGAGGAAAAGGAATACTTCCACAGCATAAAAAAATGTATTGAGAGCATATTATTGTTACTACATATAACATAGAGGGTTTCATTGTACTGGCTGGGTCACAAGCCAGATTTTATGTGTATAAAGCTATATTATCAGTGGAGATGATCTCCACTGATAATATAGCCTCCGGCGGATGCACACGATTTCACAAGGAAATTTATCTCACTTCGTGAGACACGAAATCGGCGCGCAAGTATGCTGGAGGCGTACTTGAAATATCAGTGGAGTGCGTAATGCCGCACAAATCTTATTAAACGGGAGGCAGGAGACTGTGAACAAACAGAATATATTGACAGTAGAAGGTCTGGCTAAGCTTGAAGAGGAATTGGATTTTTTAAAAAGTAAAAGAAGGGCAGAAATAGCGCTTAGGATAAAGCAAGCTTTGGCCTTTGGCGATATATCCGAGAATTCAGAGTATGATGAAGCTAAGAATGAGCAGGCCTTTGTAGAGGGCAGGATAGCACAGATAGAAAATATTTTGAAGACGGCTAAGGTAGTTGATGAGGATGATATCCAGACAGATACCGTGAGCGTAGGCTGCAAGGTAACACTGAAGGATATCGAACTCGGAGACGAAGTGGAATATACGATCGGTGGCTCAGCGGAAGCAGATCCCCTTAATCTCAAGATATCCAATGAATCTCCTGTAGGTAAAGCATTAATGGGCAAAACTATCGGAAGCGTAGTAGATATCGTTGTACCCGATGGAATTATAAAATACCAAATACTCAATATCAATAAATAGGGGGGAAAACCATGGCAAATGATGAATTGAACCTGAGTGAGATACTACAGATCAGGAGGGATAAGCTTGAAGAGCTTAAGGCAGCAGGCAAGAACCCTTTTGAAATATTGAATTATGATCAGACTCACCATTCAAAAGACATAAAGGGTAACTTCGAGGAAATGGAAGGAAAGGATGTGTCCATTGCAGGAAGGATAATGTCCTTCAGAGACATGGGAAAGGCATCCTTCTGCGACATACAGGACAGGTATGGCAGGGTTCAGACATACATAAAACAGGATGAAATAGGCGAAGAAGAGTATAAGCTGTTTAAAACCTATGACATCGGCGATATAGTAGGAATCAAGGGCTTTGTTTTCAGGACAAAGAGAGGCGAAATTTCTGTACATGCCAAGCAGGTCACACTTCTTTGCAAATCCCTTCAGCCGCTGCCGGAAAAATGGCATGGACTCAAGGATACAGAAATGAGATACAGACAGAGGTATGTAGACCTTATCGTCAACGAGGAGGTAAGGGATACCTTCTACAAGAGGACCCAGATAATCAAGTCCATAAGAGAGTTTCTCGATGCCAAGGATTATATAGAGGTGGATACACCGATCCTGGCTACACTAGCCTGTGGTGCTGCAGCAAGGCCGTTTATCACTCACAGCAACGCTCTTGATATAGACCTTTACCTCAGGATAGCTACAGAGCTTTACCTGAAGAGGCTTATTGTAGGCGGCTTTGAAAGAGTGTATGAAATGGGCAAGGACTTCAGAAATGAGGGAATTGACGTCAGACATAATCCTGAGTTCACAATGATAGAACTGTATCAGGCATATGCTGATTATAACGATATGATGGAGCTTACCGAAAACCTTGTTGCATACTGTGCTGAAAAGGTTCTCGGGACAACCAAGATAAACTATCAGGGTACTGAGCTGGACCTTACTCCTCCATGGAACAGGCTTACAATGGTTGATGCGGTCAAGCAGTATGCCGGAGTTGATTTCAAGGAAGTAAAGAGTGATGAAGAAGCAAGGGAGTTGGCTCAAAAGCATCATGTTGTAGATGAGCTCAAGAAAAAGCTCAAGGACTGCACAAAGGGAGATATTCTCAATGCTTTCTTTGAAGTTTATGCCGAAGAGCACCTTATCCAGCCTACTTTCATTTTGGACTACCCGGTTGAGATCTCACCGCTTACAAAGAAGAAAAATGATGATCCTACAATGACAGAGAGATTTGAGGCATTTATATTCGCAAGGGAAGTTGCAAATGCTTATTCAGAGCTTAACGATCCTATTGACCAACAGGAAAGATTCGAGCAGCAGGCTAATGACAAGGAACTGGGTGATGATGAGGCATATGCAACAGATGATGACTTTGTAAATTCGCTTATGGTAGGAATGCCGCCAACTGGAGGCCTTGGTATAGGAATAGACAGGATAATAATGTTCCTTACGAACTCCTACTCAATAAGAGACGTAATACTGTTCCCGACAATGAAACCTCAGGCTTAGTAATATCATACGACCGTCCATTTAATCATGGGCGGTTTATTTTTTTGGATACTGTCAAAAACTCCATAATATGGTATAATCATATTGAAGATAATTTGACTGAATAGTCAAATTATTTGTCGGTTATTATCCGGTTAAAGAAGGGGTGTTGATAAAAACTTATTAACATAAGTTATGATTACATTAAATTATATAATCATAGAATATACGATAAAGCAGTTGTATAAAGGCATAGTTTTTATTTATAATGGTAATGTATTATTAACGTATCATTAATGTATCACGTTGTGTGGCAGAATGCCGGGCCTAATAACAAAATTTAAGGAGGGAATCAAGTGACAACAAAATCTAATATTCAAGATTCCAGTGTTCTCGAAAAAATGTTCAAGCTCAGAGAAAACGGAAGCAATGTAAAAACCGAAGTGCTTGCCGGATTCACAACCTTCATTACCATGGCTTACATAATATTTGTAAACCCGTCGATCCTCAAGGTAGCGGGTATGAATGCCGCTAATGCCTTAGGAGATGGGGCTGCTGGCTTCAACGCATTTAATGACCCGATAGTGGGAGCAGTAATGGTAGCTACCTGTCTGGCTGCAGCTGCAGGTACTTTGGTCATGGCGCTCTACGCTAACTGCCCTTATGCACAGGCACCCGGAATGGGGCTTAACGCTTTGTTTGCATACACAGTTGTTCTTACAATGGGTTACACATGGCAGCAAGGTCTGGCCATAGTATTCCTTTCCGGTATATTCTCTATAATTATTACGGTAAGCAAAATCAGAATAGCCATAGTAGATGCAATTCCAGACTCCATGAAAAATGCAGTAAGTGCCGGTATCGGTCTATTTATAGCATTTATCGGTTTTGCCAATGCAGGTATTATTGTATCCAATCCTGCAACTATGGTTGGCTTTGGTAATTTCGCAGCACCTTCAACACTGCTCGCAATAATAGGCTTATTTATAACAGGCATCCTTCTAGCCAGAAATGTAAAAGGTGCGATGCTTATAGGTATATTCGCCACAACACTCATAGGCATACCAATGAAGGTCGTAACAATACCTCAGGGTTTTGCTCCCTTCTCAGCTCCACCAAGTCTTGCGCCCACCTTCATGCAGATGGACTTCCCAGGCTTGATGAAAGCAACAGGGGCAACTGATTTCTGGAGTATCCTGATAGCAATCGTAACGCTTATAATTTCCTTCAGCTTTGTAGATATTTTTGATACCATAGGTACACTGGTAGGCACAGGAACAAAGGCAGGAATGCTTGATGAAAACGGAAAGGTAATAAGGATAGACAAAGCGCTCATATCCGACTCCGTTGCAACCTCAGTAGGAGCTATTTTCGGTACTTCAAATACAACTACATACGTAGAATCCGCTGCCGGTGTTATGGTAGGCGGAAGAACAGGATTAACAGCTCTTGTTGTTGCAATACTCTTCCTTGCATGTCTGTTTATCGCTCCTTTGGCCGGACTGGTTCCTTCAGCTGCGACTGCGCCGGCACTGATAATTGTTGGGGTTATGATGATGGGGGCAGTAAAGGAAATCAATTTTGATGATTTCTCAGAAGCAATACCCGCATTCCTTACAATAATAATGATGCCTCTTTCCTACGGTATAGCAAACGGTATTGCGGTCGGCTTTATAGCATACCCGATAATGAAGTTGGCAGTAGGCAAGGGCAAGCAGGTGCACCCGATAATATATATACTGGCTGTATTGTTTGCAATCAGATTTATTACAATGGCAGGCTAGTACAGATTAATCCCAAGCTTACAAATTCGGTTAGAGGATATCGTCCTCTAACCGAATTTTATATATATGCATTAGTTTGTCCATCAGGCGGTCAGCATATCCCCTACCTGGTTTAAACACGCATCAGTAGAAAATTTTTCTAAAACTAAAAAATATTCTGCCGATGCGTTATAATATATATAATTATTTATAAATGGGTGAGGCAATATATTTGAGAGGGGTGTCCGGATGAGGGAAATAATAATGGCCATTGTTGATGTGGCAGCAGGAAGGGCAAAAGCGCAGACAGTACTCAAGAATATAAATCTTGTGAATGTTTTTACCGGTGAGATATACAAAACCGATGTGGCTGTACATGACGGATATATTGCAGGGATAGGCCAATATACAGGGGCTGTTGAGCTTGATATGGAAGGTAAGTATCTGGCTCCGGGCTTTATGGATGGGCATGTACATATCGAATCCTCCATGGTCACGCCTGGAGAGTTTGCCAGAGCTATTGCGGCAAGAGGAACTACAGCTATAATAGCTGACCCCCACGAAATAGCAAATGTAAAAGGTATAGCAGGTATCAAGTATATGCTGGAGGGTACGGAAAATCTTCCTGTAGATGTGTATGTAATGCTTCCGTCCTGTGTGCCCGCGACTCCCTTTGAGAATTCCGGCAGTGTACTCAAGGCAGAGGACCTTATGGAGATAATCAATCACCCGAGAGTACTGGGACTTGGAGAGCTTATGGATTTTCAGAATGTCATTCACAATGAAAAGTCCATTATGAACAAGATAGTACTTGCAAAGAATGCCAATAAGCTGATTGACGGACATGGGCCACAGCTGAAGGAAAAAGAGTTGAATGCATATATTGCAGCTGGAGTAAGGACAGAGCATGAATGTACCACCTCAGGCGAAGCAGCAGACCGGCTGAGGCTGGGGATGCATGTGATGCTGAGAGAAGGTTCTGCTGCACGAAATGTCATAGACCTTATCCCTGCTATGAATGAAAGCAGCATAGCAAGATGTCTGTTCTGCACAGACGATAGGCACCCTGAGGATATACTGGTCGAAGGGCATATAGACAACAATATCAGGCTGGCCATAAGCCAGGGGGTAGATCCGGTCAGGGCTATTCAGATGGCGACACTTAACGTGGCAAGGTGCTACAACCTTCAAGGTGTAGGAGCAATAGCACCCGGCTATAAGGCGGATATGGTCGTTCTGAATGATCTTGAAAGCCTGGAGGTATTCCAGGTATACAAGGAAGGGAAGCTTATAGCCCAAGAGGGCAAAGCACTATTTGAAATAAAGAGCATAAACGATTCCAAAATGAGAAATTCCGTTAATATAAAACCTCTGGAGGAGGATTGCTTCAGTATCACCACAGAGGAGCAGGGGCTGAGGGTAATAGGCCTGCAGCCACATTCTTTGGTAACAAAGGATCTGTGGAGGAACGTAAGTATATCGGGCGATAAATATATTACTGCCGACGGTAATACACTGCTGAAAATAGCAGTGATCGAGAGACACAATGCCACAGGAAATATAGGACTGGGCCTGGTAGAAGGTTTGGGACTGAAGGATGGTGCCATTGCATCCACTGTGTCTCATGACTCCCACAATATAGTTGTGATTGGCGATAATGATGCAGATATGAAGATTGCCGCTGAGCACCTGCAGGAAATTGGCGGCGGTATTGCCATAGCTTCAGGGGGAAAGGTCACACGAGCCCTTTCACTTCCAATAGGGGGTCTTATGAGCGACATACCTCTGGAAGAGCTGCAGGAGCAGCTGGAGGATATGCTGGCAGTCGCATACAAAATGGGGGTATCCAAGCACTATGACCCGTTTATGACATTGGCATTCCTTGCGCTACCAGTCATACCGGAGCTTAAGGTTACCGATCTGGGACTTTTCGATGTTGTGAATTTCAGATTCACCAAGATAGACGAAGTATAGGAACGGCAGCAAGCCGTTCCTTTGTTTTGTCCATAAGGTCGCCTGGACAAGATGTACTTGACAAATGCAGGCTGCTTTGTTATCATATATAAAATTTCTGACAGATGCGAGGAACTGTTTATCGGCTTAAAGCTGGTATCAAGGCTTGGAAAGGAGGCTGTACAGGGCAAGCATCAGAAAAGTATAACCAATAACTACAAGCAAGGATAAAAACACAGCGGCCGTTGGTAGTCGGCCCCTGCTATAGCTCGGTGCTTATGCAGCAGTAACCTGCCCTCCTGGGTTGTCCGTTCTTTGCCGTATTAACAATTCAGGAGGTAGTATCAATGAGCAATTGTGTTAAGCTGAGTGTTTTTTTCGAGGATCCATTCTGGGTAGGTGTGTTTGAAAGGAATACTGAAGACGATTATCAGGTCTTCAGACAGGTATTTGGAGCCGAGCCAAGGGATTGTGAGGTATATGAGTTCATACTGGAGTCATATAGCCGGATAAGGTACAGCACCCCTATTAAATCGGAGGCAAATGAGGAAAAACACATCAGTCCCAAAAGGCTTCAGAAAAAGATCAGCAGAGAACTGGAGAAGGCAGGAACCGGCACCAAAGCACAAAATGCCATAAAGCAGCAGTATGAAGAAAATAAGACAGAGCGCAGAAAGATTTCCAGAGAAGAGAAGGAGCTTGAAGAGCGGCAGAAATTTGAGATGAGGCAAATGAAAAAGAAGGAAAAGCATAAAGGACACTGAGAAATCCTTTGAAAGGAAGCGGAAATGTATATAAGTGATTATAAAGGAAATCTGATCAGGGTAGAAGCAGAGCGAAGAAACAGCAATCAGCTGGTTATTTTCTATCCGGGCTATGCCTATACATTGAAGGCTCCAGTATTCTTCTATCTTCAGGAGCTTTTTGCTCAAAAAGGCTTTGATATTTTAGGTATAGATTATAGATACAATGAGAATGCAGAATTTCTGAATGCGCCAGAGGAAGAAAAGGATTTCTGGTTTGCCAATGACTGTATTGCCATAGGCAAGGAAGTAAAAAAGTTTTCCAAAGCTTACAACAAGATCATATATGTCGGCAAGTCCCTGGGAACCACAGTGCTTATGCATCAGCTCAAAAGTGGTTTGATACGAGAAAAGGCTGAATTGGTATTTCTGACTCCGGGAACCCATGCGGCGGATATCTATACGACGATAAACAGGATAAGCAACAAAACACTGATAGTATGTGGAACAGCAGACAAGCACCATAAGAAGGAGGACCTTGAGCTTGTAAAAAACAGAAGGGATGCCTTCATAAGGGAGATTGTAAGGGCAGGCCATGTATTTGAGGAAGAAGGCAATATAAGACAGTCCATAATAAACCTGACGGAAGTATTGGAAGCTATTGACGGGTTTATCGGATAAAATCGCAGATCCTCCCATAGACGACCTGTTACTTTGTTATATCTACCATGAAGCTGCTTATGATTGAAGGGAGGGAGAAATATGGGTGAGCTGGGTTACAAACCTATTGAGAAGGGGCAAGAGCAGCTTGTATCGGATATGGTATGGGAGGTTTTTATGGAATTTGAAGCCCCGGACTATTCCGAAAAGGGATTGGAGACCTTCAAGGCCTTCATAAACCCTAAAAGACTTCAGAATGAAATTGAGAATAATGGGTTCAGAGTGCTATGCTGCTTTGAAGGGGCTGAACTGGCAGGTGTAGTGGCCTTCAGAAGGATCGCTCACATTTCACTGCTTTTTGTGAAAAAGAGCTACCATAGGAGGGGCATTGCCAGAAGGCTTATAGAGCTTGCAATAGGGCAGATGCTCAGGGACTGCCCCGAGGCTACGGCAGTTACCGTCAACTCATCCCCTTATGCTGTAGAGGCATATAAGAGGCTGGGTTTTTCCCCTACTGACAGGATGCAGGAGATGGAAGGCCTGGTATTCATGCCTATGAAGAAATATATAGCAGACTGATGTAAAAAGGCGGCTGAGAGCCGCCTTTTTACATCCCGGAATTTATGCAGGCGGCCGGAGCCTGACAATCGGAATTAATTTCCCGGAAAAAGTCAATAATGTTGTACAACCGATGCAATGACTTGCATATATATTATCAGTGTATATTACCTGGGCGTGAAGGCGTGCAGGGGAACACTTGAAATATGAGGTGTTGTACGACATGAAAAGATATGGCTATATATACTTTATAGTTTTTATCCTTACCATCCTTGATGTGGCTTTGACAGCAGAAGGCATTAAGCTGGGGGTCATAACAGAAGCTAATCCTATTATCGCCTATTTTTTGGTGAGGTCTTTAGGGCTTACCTGCTTTTGCATCCTGGTTTACGTGGGTGGGGCATTGCTGCTGATATACAGGCTGAGCCCGGGGATCAGGTGGTTGAATGCAACAATGGCAGGCTTGGCGGGGCTAAAGCTGTATACCCTGGTATTACACATGCAGTGGCTCAGCGAGTATTTGGCAATAAGCTGATAACCATCATGTGACAGCTGGTGTCAGGAACAAAGGAAGATATTGGACAAGCATTTTACGAGAAGCATCCACAGTCTTGCTGGATCCCGGTATGGGCAGAGCTGGAAAAACAGAATGAGTTGTGGGATAATTAGGAATAACAGGGGCATATGCTTTATAGTCTAATGATAAGGAGTGATCATCGCAATGGACAGTATAACCATAAGAGATGGTTTTGAAAATATGGACTTTACAGGAGTTACAGAAATGTTGGCAAAGGCATTGTGGAGTCCCGGAATAAGAATTAATGAGGTGAAAAAGGGTGCCGCTAACTCAGCATTGGTGGTAGGTGCCTTTACTGCTGCGGGCATGCAGGTAGGGTATGCAAGGGTAATTTCCGACAAAACCAGATTTGCTTACCTGTGTGATGTAATTGTAAGGGAGGATTGCCGAAAAAAGGGTATAGGACAGGCTATGGTAAATCATATACTTGCTCACAAGGAACTGAAAGACGTATACCAGTGGCTGCTGATAACCAACGATGCACATGGGGTATATGAAAAGTCGGGTTTCAAGCATATATCAAGGCCTGAAAGCTGGATGGAGATAAGACAAAGGCGCCCGGAAAGGTAGGAAGGAGGTTTGCAAAGATGGTAGTGGATACTGTTAGAAACAAAATTGAACTTATAAAAGGCGATATCACAGCTCTGGAGGTCGATGCCATCGTAAATGCCGCCAACAACAGCCTGCTTGGGGGTGGAGGTGTTGACGGAGCAATACACAGAGCCGGAGGCAGGCAGATACTTGAGGAGTGCATCGCCATAAGGAACAGGCGGGGAGGCTGCGACACAGGTAAAGCGGTTATCACCGGCGGAGGACTGCTCAAGGCAAGGTTTGTAATTCATACGGTAGGTCCTGTATGGCAGGGCGGAAGCCATGACGAAGACGATCTGCTGGGAAGCTGCTATACAAACAGTCTCAGATTGGCGGAGGAGAACGGCATAAGGACAATTGCCTTTCCAAATATAAGTACCGGAGTATACGGATTTCCAAAGGAAAGAGCAGCGGGAATAGCGGTAAGGACAGTAGTGGATTACCTTGGCAAGACTGATGCGTTTGACAAGGTGATATATGTATGTTTTGACGAGGAGAATTACGGACTATACAGCAGCCTGCTGGATTGAGGGGGTATTCCTATGAAAATCACAGTCCTTGTTGATAACAATACATTGATCGACAGGTATTTTCTTGGAGAGCCAGGGGTAGCCTTTCTTGTACAGGAGGGTGACAGAAAGGTTTTGTTTGATACAGGATATTCGGACATTTTTATAAGCAATGCGCAGAAGCTGGGCATAGGATTTAATGATCTTGATTATATTGTCATATCCCATGGACACAATGACCATACTTGGGGTCTGGTGCCATTGATCCGGCTGTATACGGAAGCGCGGAGCGAGGGACTGAAGCCGGGTAAGCCTGTGCTGCTTGCTCACGAACAGGCCTTTGAAGGAAAGTACTACGGGGATGAGGCCATTGGCTCAATGCTGGGTGTTAAAACTCTAGAGGAACATTTTGAGATGAGGTTGGGAAGGGAGCCCTTCTGGATCACTGATAAGCTGGTATTCCTGGGTGAGATAGAAAGAACCAATAGCTTTGAGAACAGGAAGCCTGTGGGGAAGCATGCAAGCCTTGGTATTATGAAGGATGACTATGTGATGGATGACACAGCCATGGCTTATAGATCTTTGGAGGGACTCGTCATAATAACCGGCTGTTCACATTCAGGAATATGCAATATAATAGAGCATGCAAGGAAAGTGACCGGTGAAGATAGGATAGCAGATATAGTAGGTGGTTTTCACCTGCTTGATCCTGATACTGAGCAGTTGGAGAAGACAAAGACTTATCTTGTGCAAGCCGACGTAAGCATAATGCACCCCTGTCACTGCACCGATCTCAGATCCAAGCTCGCTTTATCTGAAGCTGCGGTGATAAAAGAGGTGGGAGTCGGCCTGGTACTGGAATACGATTAATACAGAACTTACAAGTTTATGTTCTGACTATAGAAGGAGAAAACAATGGTCAAGTATATTGCTTTTGATGTTGATGGTACACTTATAGACACAGGTGATGCGATCATCCTGTCGCTTCAGAAGGTTTTGCGAGAAGAGCTGGGGAAGGAATACTCCCCTGAGGAGCTGTATTTCTCTTTTGGAATACCCGGTGCAGCTACCTTGAAGGCCTTTGAGATAGATGACATAGAAGGAACTCTGTCCAAGTGGCTGAGGTACCTTGATGATTTCAGCAGCCTCATAAAGGTGTATGAGGGGATCGAAGGCTGCCTGAAGCAGCTAAAGTCCAAGGGTATAATGACCGGAATCGTGACATCGAAATCCAGGGAGGAATTTGACAGTGGCTTCATACCAATGGGATTGGCGCACTATTTCGACCATGTGGTTTGTGCGGATGATACCACAGAGCACAAGCCTCACCCAGCACCATTGCTCAAGCTGCTTGAGCTTTCGGGCAGTGCCCCGGAGGATACAGTATTTATCGGGGATACGATATATGACAAAAAATGTGCCGAAGGCGCAGGAGTCAGGTTCGGACTTGCGCTTTGGGGTGCAAAATGCCCGGATGGGATAGAACCGGATTGGGCCTTCAAGTATCCTATGGAAGTGTCGGAAATAATAGCTGTATAAATATTGCACATCTTTGTATCTGCATAAGGAGGAGATTCACTATGAACAAGCAGGTGAGAGCAGACCTGATGCTGCTCGCTGTAACTGTTTTCTGGGGGGCGTCATATCTGTTGACCAAGCTGGCCCTCAGGGAGCTGCAAGCCTTTAACCTGACTGCATTGCGCCTTTTGATAGGTTTTGCAGTATCCGGCGCTGTATTCTACAAGCGCATATTGAAGTCCGATGCCAAAACGATCAAATACGCTCTTATACTTGCTGTATTGATAGTATTAATGTTTATTTCCATGTCTTATGGATTGGAATATACAACAGCCTCCAATGCAGGCTTTCTTATAAGCTTGGCGGTTATTATAATACCGATACTCTCGCATTTTTTCCTGAAGCAGAGGATCGAAAGGCGAGTACTGCTGGGCGTTTGCATTGCTCCCATAGGCATAGCTCTTCTGACATTGAATGAGCAGCTTACTATAAGTGGCGGAGATCTTCTTTGTATTATTTGCGCGCTTTTTTCTGCAATGCATGTAGTCTGTATGGGAGTATTCACGCAGAAAGTGGATTCCATTGCCTTGGGGATCCTACAGCTGGGCTTTGCCGGTGCTTTTAGTCTGGGCTTTTCGTTCTTCACAGAAGCTGTCAGGCTTCCGGTCTCTGCTACTGCCTGGTTCTCCGTCCTGGCCCTGGCAATACTGTGCACCGCTGTGGGCTACCTGGTGCAGGCTACGGCACAGCAGTATACCAGTGCCACCCATACAGGCCTTATATTATCGCTGGAGCCTGTATTTTCGGCAATATTCGGCTTTGCCCTGCTGGGTGAGGTGCTTTTGCCACGTGGTTATGCGGGAGCTGCAATTCTAATGCTGAGTGTATTGATAGCTGAGCTGGATTTTGGCCGGAAGGATCCGGTTCCTGATCAGGAAGCAATAAAGGTTGAAGAATTGGATACCTGAGAACATATAATTTGCGGCGGATATACGCTAATGTAGATTGTTCCGCCGCAAAGAAAATCAAGGTAACACAAATCTGTTTCAGCAGAGCTTAAACAGATTTTGTTTAGCAATTGAAGTCAAGAAAATCTCATGGTTTGTTGTATCCTTGTATATGAGGTGAAATCATGGAAAGCTGGGAAAAGATAAGAGCAGTTCAAAAGATGCAGATATACATCGAGGAGCACCTGACCGAGCCTATAACGCTCAATATGCTGGCAAAAGTCTCAGGCTATTCCCCCTGGCACTGCGAGCGGGTCTTCAAGGAACTGACCGGAAGGACACCCTTTGATTATATTCGTGGTATAAGACTGTCACGGGCGGCTATAAGGTTGAGTGAAGGAAAGGCACGCGTCATTGACATTGCTCTTGACTTTGTCTTTGACTCCCATGAAGGCTTTACAAGGGCTTTTTCCAGGCAGTTTGGGATAACTCCGAAAAACTACAGTAAGAATACACCTCCCCTGAAGCTTTTCATGCCTGAGAATATCCGTGATTATTATCTCAGAATGCAAAAAGGAGAGGATAATATGGCAAACAGTTCCAACACTAATACCGTTTTCGTCCAGGTGGTCGACCGCCCGGCAAGAAAGCTCATACTTAAGAGAGGGATCAAGGCTACCTATTATTTTGAATACTGTGACGAGGTTGGCTGTGATGTGTGGAATGTGCTGAGCGGCATCAAGGAGGCGATATATGAGCCTATCGGGATGTGGCTACCGAAAAGTATGCAGAAACCAGGGACCTCGCTTTATGCTCAGGGAGTTGAGGTGCCGGATAATTACAGCGGTGGGATACCTGACGGGTATGAACTGATAGACCTGCCGCCATGCAAGCTGATGGTATTCCAGGGGCAGCCCTATGAGGAGGAGAAATTTGAGGATGCAATCGGTGAGCTATGGGAGGTAATGAAAAAATATGATCCGGAGCTATATGGCTTCAAATGGGCTGACGAGGATTGCCCAAGATTCCAGCTGGCGCCGTTAGGCTACAGGGGATATATTGAAGCCAGGCCTGTAAGACCTTTGAATAAATAGCATATCAAAAAATCCTTCGTTTCACTCAGGATGACAGTTGTGCGTCATACTGAGCGGAGCGAAGGATCTTTATTTATATGACATTCTTTATTACTTGCCCAGCAGTTCTCCAAGCTTTTCACGGAGGAATTCTTTCATTTCAGCGTCCCCTATAAAGGTATCACCTTCTGTTGGTTTGACCTTGAAGAAATTAACGATAAGCTTGTCGTCCTTTATCAGATATTCATCAATGTGCAGTGGTGAGAATACTACCTCCAGCTCATTGTATTTTGTGCCAGAATACTTGGAGTTCAGCTCTCCGACAAGGAATTCAAGATTGAGCTTCTTGAGCGGAGCGACCATGGAACTGGTATAGCTCAGGTCCTCCATCATCCAGAGATTGTTGCTGTAGAAACGGCCTTCCTTTTTACTGTTCCTGGAGAAGATCTCCCTGTTTTTTATTGCACTGAGCGCTCTGCGGACCGATTCCTCGTTGAATTCATCCTCGTACGCCAGTGTCATCCCGGGCATAGCTGCAATGTCATATATGAACATCTCTGATATATTCTCCCGGTCATTTACCGACTGCCAAAAGACCAGCATGGCCTCAACAGCCTCCAGGTTTACCTTTATCCTGTCAATCATGTTATTACTCCTTTCAATGGTATTGTTCAATGTTATTATAGCATTGATTAAGTTATAAACAAAATATACAACATAGGAAAAGTTTTTATTCAAGGTGATACCTGTGAAGCTTGATCAACGAAAAAAAGCTTCCAATAGTCGGTAAATAATATGGAGCTTGCTATTGCAGTCTCCGGTTATATATAATTAACATAGAATGTAAAGGGGAGGATCAAATGAACATAAATGAGGAGCTTCATAAACTTGCACTAAGCCATACCATATCATATTTCGGCGTGGCTGATATATCACAGCTTCCCCGGGAGTCTATTGACCAGGCTGGAGTCGGCATGGGGGATTACCCGTATTGCATAACCATGGGTATAGCCCTGCCCAAGGAGATAGTAGACAAGCTTCCCGAAAGGGAAAGGCAGTATAATGCCGCATATAATTACAAAAGCTTTGCCTACGATGTGATCAATCAGAGACTGGATATTGCAGCATCAGCCCTTACAAGCCATATACAGGCAAAGGGCCATAGAGTGCTTCCGATACCTGCTTCTGGAACCATAGATCATGATAAAATATGTGGAGCTTTCTCTCATAAGCTGGGTGCGAGGCTGTGCGGTTTTGGATGGATAGGCAAGAATTGCCTTCTGGTCACACCGGAAAACGGACCAAGGGTAAGATGGGTGTCCATACTTACAGATGCGCCTCTGCAGCCCACTGGTGAGCGTATAATGGAGCCACGCTGCGGTGAATGCACTGCTTGTGCGGATATATGTCCTGCAAAGGCTATAAAGGGTAGGGGTTTTATGCAGGGAGAGTCCAGGGAGATGCGTTTTGAAGCTCATAAATGTGAGGAATACTTCGGCTCTCTGACTTCAGCCGGGAAGCTCTATGTCTGCGGGATGTGCCTTTATGTATGCCCCCATGGGAGGAAATAGGAAAGGTACGGTAATATCAGTTGGTAGAAAATATATATTTATTTATGGTAGTACTTGCGGCTTATTTTATAAAGGGGATCACCGGTTTTGGGAATACACTTGTAATGGCGCCCCTTTTTTCCTTTGTTGTATCAAATAGATTCACGACCCCGGTAGATCTCCTTATAAGCATACCGACAAATGCCTGGCTGGTATGGAAAAACAGGGCAAGCATCAATTTCAGGACTGTACTGCCATTGTCCATAATGCTGCTTGCAGGTGTAATACCCGGGATAATGCTTCTGAAGACCGGTAATGACCTTGTCCTGAAGCTGGTACTTGGCATTGTAATTGTAGCCCTGGGGATAGAAATGCTCTACCGAAAGCCCCCTGCGCAGACTGGCGGGGATAAAAGCAACAAGGCTTTACTTGCAGTGGTTGGGCTGGTATCTGGAGTGTTGGCCGGAATGTATGGCATAAGTGCCTTTCTTGTGGCATATATAAGCAGGACCAGTGCCGACAGAAGCCAGTTCAGGGCAAATCTTTGCAGCCTGTTCCTGGTGGACAATATCTTCAGGCTTATATGGTATTCTGCTGCAGGTATAATGACGGCTGAAATAATCCGATTCACTATATTTATGGCACCTGCTGTAGTTTTGGGCATGTACCTGGGTACAAAAGTGGATACAGGCCTCAAGGAGGACACTGTCAGAAGGGCTACGATATACCTGCTGGTAATAAGCGGAGCATTGCTGCTGGTAAAAAGTGCCTGGGGGTTGTATATTATTTGACTACCGAGTGGAAAATATCAAGAGATGTTCTAATTTTTTACAGAGTCTATTATAATAATATGTGAGCCTATTATTGGAGGATATGAAGAAAAAATGAGTATTGGAATTTTTGATTCAGGAGTGGGAGGCTTGACTGTACTCAGAGAAGCCTTGCAACAGATGCCAAATGAGAATTTTATATACTATGCCGATACGGATCATGTCCCATATGGGACCAAACCCAAGGCAGAAGTAAGAGGATATATATTCGAAGCAGCAGACTTCTTTGCTTCACAGGGAGTGGATGCGTTGATCGTAGCTTGTAATACCGCAACCAGTATTGCGATAAACGACCTGCGGGACAGATATAGCTTCCCCATTATAGGTATGGAGCCAGCTGTAAAGCCCGCAGTGGAAAAGGTTGACGACAGGAGGGTACTGGTACTGGCAACCCCTATCACAGTTAGTGAAAAGAAGCTGCACGATCTGGTGCTGAGCCTGGATTCCGAAGATATAGTCGACTTGCATGCACTTCCAAGTCTGGTAGAATTTGCGGAGAATTTCATGTTTGACGAGGATGCTGTTATCCCTTATCTACTGGAGGAGTTCTCGGGCTATGACCTGAAAAATTATGGTGCGGTTGTCCTGGGCTGTACGCATTTTATATTTTTCCGGAAGCATTTCAAGCTTATATTACCTCAGGGTGTTGACATAATTGACGGCAACAAGGGTACAATAAACCGCCTCAGGACGTTGCTGGAAAACAAGGGGCTCAGTTCAGTCGGAATAGGAAGTGTCGAGTTCTTCTCCTCAGGGAGGAAGGAAGCTGACGACAGTAAGTACAGGAGATACCTGAAGCTGGATTAGTAAAAAGATAATATAAATACAGAGGAGGTCGCAATATGAAACAAAGAATAACGCTTGAAGATCTTGCAGGACTTGATCAATATCAGAGGGACAGGCTTAATGAGCTTTGGACTCCCCAAAGGTATGACTTGGCAGCGGGCTTCCTGTGCATGGATGCTGAAAACAATAAATATGACATATTTGAATTTGTTATAGGTGTTGTCAATATATCAGAGACCCGAGCAGGCTACAATATGACTTTGATAAACCTTGAAGCTCTCAGGAGCCTGAAAGCTCAGTCCGATGCGGCAGAAACTGAGGAAAACCTTGAAGAGACCGATTTTGAGGAGTTCAATGAGGATGATTTCATATTCGAATATGAACGGCCGGATATATACAATAAGGGCGATTGCCTGCCGCTACTTACCATCGGACAGATGTTTGAACTGCTGACAAAATGCGGCTATGGGAATGGGGAGTTTTATGCTGATCTCAGCAAGAGCAGAAATGAATGCGGAGTTGGAAGGGATATAGAACAATACATAGACTTTGGAATGGATCATATTAACGAAGAGCTCTGCGATGCCCTGTGGGCAGCGTTAAAGGAAGCGCTATAAGAGGAGGAGTACATATGGATATAACAAAGCTTTATGAAATGCAGGGGAAGGAAATAGTCTCCGGCTACCATGCCAAATTTGTGCACTCTGAGAATGTCACCATAGCTTATTGGGATATAGAAGCGGGAAAAGCTCTTCCAACCCATGCACATCATCATGAACAGATATTGAACCTTCTGGAAGGCAGGTTTGAGGTTACCATTAACGGAGAAGCCCAAGTCCTTGATGCAGGAGCGGTAGTTGTAATACCTTCCAATGCCGAGCATTCCGGCAGGTCACTGACGCCATGCAGGATAATCGATATTTTTTATCCGTTAAGGACTGACTACATGAACAAGTAGGGCATAGGATCATAACTGCCGGAATATCTTGGCAAAAGAGCATGTAACCTAATGAGGCCTCAGAGAATAAAATATACCGAACCAGAATGAATTTTGTAGGAAGCTTGATAGATACCACACAGCTATTATGGGTCTTCGGGGGTGATGGGTTTTGCTAAGGCAGTTGAACGAATGGGATAAGCCTGTTCTGTTTGAATATTTGAAGCGGAACGAGGAAGAAA
>CAZNMO010000011.1:0-14922 GCA_964574195.1 uncultured Clostridiaceae bacterium
GAATCTTGAATATATCAGACAAGGATTATGTGAGTAGTAATAAACCCAGGCATAAGTTTTGACCTCCGTGGATTTGTTTTGTTTTTAGCAATTCAAAGCTACTACAAATGGTCGACTTATGCTTTTATTTTGCCAATTTACTGCTATACAATTTTTTTACTTTTTATTGCACAACACTAATTGTTTAAATACTTTGAAGTATATTTTTCATTTTTGTCTGGAGTCAGTATGCATTTCATGCAGTATTAAGATTTATGTATTGCATATAATTTACGTTTTATCCAATCGCAGCTTCATTTTATAACACAAATATGGAATAATGCTTTCTAAAATAATAGAATTTAATATAACAAAACTATAAAATAAGGAGATGTTTAAAATGACTGAGTTAAAACAGGTTTATAAATGTGATGTTTGTGGCAATATGACAGAGGTAGTGCATAATTCCGCAGGTACACTTGCTTGCTGCAATCAGCCAATGCGACTTATGGTAGAAAATATCGTTGATGCTGCTAAGGAAAAACATGTTCCGGTTATTGAAAAGGTAGCCAATGGAGTATTAGTCAAAGTTGGGTCTGTTGAGCACCCGATGGTTGATAATCACTATATTGAATGGATTGAAGTGCACACAGAGGATAAGGTTTACAGAAAATTCTTAAAACCGGGTGATAAGCCGGAAGCTTTATTCAAACTTGATGAAGAGGTAATCTTCGCCAGGGAATATTGCAATCTGCATGGCTTATGGACCCGTTAATTTAATATATGTTTATAAATAAAATTCCCTTAAAAATAGGGAATTTTATTTATAAACAGTTCTACTAAAATTACGTTAAAGGTAAGCAGACTATATTTGCAAAGCAGGTATAAACGTAAAAAAATACGAAAATCAAAGGAGATGAACTAATATATGTCCAGACTTGATGAATGTATTTTTAAAGACATGCTCAATATTATTGAGGCGCTTGATAAGTTGAATATTGCATGCATAATCAGCAATAAAGAAAACCGCATACTGAGCATGAATCAAACAGCCGGTCAACTTACAGGGTGGAGTTTGGAAGAATGTATAGGCCTGGACTTATATGATGTTGTCCGGCTAATTGAAGATGAATCCGGGACCAGTTTGATTACAAAACAAAAGCTTCAATTTAATGTAGTCATTGAGACCGCTTTGCACAACAGTATATTTGGACAGGAGCTATATAATATTACACTTATAAAAGGCGTAACATGTTCCCGTGCAAAGGAGGAGCTTTTACAGATATCGGAAAATAATTTGAGAACCATATTCGATAGTGTTTATGATGCAATTATAATACATGACTTACATGGCAACATTCTTGATGTTAATAAAAGAATGCTGGAGATGTATAAGCTAGACAATACAAATATAGGTAATATGACAATAGAAGGTGACCTGTCTGCTGAAAATAATCCCTTTGAGGAACTCCCTGTGATTTGGGAACGTGTGATTGAAGGAGAAAATAAACTATTTGAGTGGAATGCAAAAAGGCCAGTAGATAAAAGCACATTTGAAGTCGAGGTTTATCTTTCCAGGATATCACTGCATAGTCAGGATGTAATACTGGCTAACGTCAGGGATATCAGTGAAAGAAAACAAGCAGAACAGATGATTCAGTATCTGAGCTTTCATGATAAATTGACAGGACTCTATAATCGCGCCTTTTTTGAAAAGGAGCTACTGCGTTTGGATACAGAACGTCAATTGCCCATAAGTATAATTATGGCGGATGTCAACGGGTTGAAATTGGCAAACGATGCATTTGGACACCTGGCCGGTGATGAGCTTCTGAAGAATGCAGGAGAAGTATTCAGAAGAGCGTGCCGCAGCGAGGACATCATTGCCCGTTGGGGCGGCGATGAGTTTATTATCCTTTTAACAAATACGGATTCTGAAGCTGCCTTGCGTGTATGTGAAAGAATCCAGGATGAATGTGTGAGGGTTGATATGAAGCCGATTGCTTTGAGCATCGGATTGGGCTGCGCTACGAAAACAGATGTATTGCAGGATGTTATCGGCATTATAAAGGAAGCGGAGACTTTAATGTATGCCAATAAGCTGCAAGAGGGCAAGGAAATCAGAAAGAAAATTGTTGACTCTCTCTTGGAAGAACGGGTCCAGGGAGAACATGATATTGAATTAATGGTTAAATTGTGTGCTTTATTAGCAGATGCCAGAGGCTTGAAAGGAAGTCAGCTTGAGGAAATGAGACTCCTAGCCTATATGCATGATATTGGTAAAGCATCTATCCCTGTAGAAATTATAAGAAAACCAGGCAAACTAAGCGAAAAAGAATGGGAAATTATTAAAAAGCATAGTGAGATTGGCTATAGGATATTATCTGCATGCAGTGATTATGCACATTTAGCAGACAGCGTTTTATCTCATCACGAACGTTGGGATGGGACAGGTTATCCAAGAAAATTAAAACGTTATGAAATACCTTTGAAAGCAAGGATTTTATCAATTGTAGATGCATATGAAGCGATGGTTTCCGGCCGGCCATATAAGGCCGCTATTACTCATGAGGATGCGCTGAAAGAGATAGAACATAACAGCGGCAGTCAATTTGATCCTGAACTTGCCCAGCAGTTTATAAGAATAATGAGACAGAATGTTTATAGCTAGATAAAACAAAGGCCTCATGCCGGTGTTAGGTTCAAACTGTTTAAACTGGGTATGAGGCTTGAATTAAAATCTATTTAAATAAAAAAATTATGGAGGTACTATTATGAATATGTTTTTAAAAAAGAACAATAATATTTTTATCAGAGTCCTTCTGTCTATTAGTATTCCATTGATAATGGTACTTTTGGTTTTAGTATTTTACCTTCTTACTGTTATATTTAAAATCCAATAAAGTAAAAAATTAAAGGCCTCATGCCGGTGTTTGGTTCAAACTGTTTAAACCCGGGCATGAGGCCTTTAATAGTTAAATAAAGTCCTTCATATAGTCTCTTATCTTTTTCATATTTACTATTTTTTCAACAAGTACCTGTTCTCCATTCAAAAATTCAATTCTATCACTATATGTGTGCTTATCTTCTTTGTACAGTATGCCTATAGGTATGCGCTCACCCCATTCCATTGACTTTTCCATTGCCATCAGCCTGTCGGAAGCATCATAGCTGTTATCAAGCTTATAAACCCGTTTGTTATACCACTGGAAGGTATTGATCTTATTAAAGCTCACGCATGGCTGGAGTATGTCAACAAGGGCAAAAGCCCTGTCTTTTTAGGAGTTTCTCCAATATTGCGGAGACAGTTTCAACCCCCTGGCCTGCAGAACCGCCAATCAGAATATTATAAGTCACATTTTCGCCCCCCTTATAAAAAGATTTCAATGTAGACATAGGATTATCAAATAAATTGATGCAGGAGGCTGTTTACAGAGTAGACAGGACCTCTAATACTTCATTAATATCTGGCAGTTGCTTTATATGATAGACTTTAACCCACTGAACTATACCCTCTTCATCTATAATGATATTAACTCTTTTGGATTTGCCCTTCTCTTCCATGAATATCCCATATTCATCTGCAACTTTTCCATGGGGCCAAAAGTCAGATGGGAGGCTGACATTATCAATGCATATTGCAGCAGCCCATGCCTTTTTGCATGGTACGGAGTCTATACTCATACCAAGAGGGACTGCGTTAAGTTCCTTGAATTTGTCAAGATTAACCTCGAGTGACCTCATCTGGTCAGTACAAACAGATGTCCATGCAAGGGGGTGCCATGAAAGCAAAACCCTTTTTCCTCGAAAATTCGACAACTTGATAGTATCCCCTTTGTTATCCTGTAAAGAAAAATCCGGTGCAATCTGTCCTACCTCAATAAGATTCATGATCAAAACCCCTTTCTTTTTTTATGAATTTTACAGACAACTGCTTTTATCAGCATTTCCTTTCCGTTAAAATACTCAAGCCTATCTATTAAAATTCTAATAGTGAAAAATATGTATTTCTACACTAATGGCATGAAACGCATTTTAGCATGGATGAAATGTAAATTTACTGCGATTTATAAATCAATATTCCGTATGAAATTCATTTTATGCTATCTACAACTTCGACAAGAAAGGTAGGCTACAGTGATGAAGGATCACTAAACTATTTTTAGGTGAGAGTTTTGATGTATGTACTTGTATGACGCTTTAATGTATAATATGGTAAATAGAGGCAGCTGATGCCGGAATAACGGAATTTTACAGTGTTTTATGGAGGATAGAAATGGATTTGAAAAAGGCTAAGCATAATATATATAATCTAATTTTCTTTTTAGCAGTCGCCATTTTTTTATATTATATAAGCACTATGGATTATCTAGCTTTCCACTCATTCGCAGAAACACTAAGCATAGGAATAAGCCTTGCAATTTTTATCATTATGTATAATGCTGCGGGAATTGTTAGCAATAACTATCTAAGAATTATAGGAATGGCATATTTTTTTATTGCCTTACTTGATATGCTCCATACATTGTCTTATGAAGGAATGGTTTTGTTTGACCAGGTGCATTATTATGCCAATGAGACATGGGTGGCAACAAGATTCTTCGAAGCTGTAGTTATGACTTGTGGATTTTATTTCATTGACAAAAAAGGAAAAAAGCCTGTTAGTGAAAAACTTTTAATAATCTTATATTCAGTTGTAACACTTGTTATAATAATGACTATTTTTTATTGGGACGTGTTCCCGGAATGCTATATTGCCGGAGTAGGACAGACAAAGTTTAAAATATATAGCGAGTACGTGATCTCCTTTGTTTTTTTATTGAATTTATTATTTTTGATTAAGAAAAAGGAATACTTTACAAAAAAGGTATATGATAATCTGAAGCTGTCATTCGTTTTTTATACAGCTACCGAGCTGGCTTTTACATTATATATATCTAACTATGGATTTTCTAATCTGGTAGGGCATTATTTCAAATTGCTCGCTTTTTATTTTTCTTACAGGGCACTTGTTGAAACATCTATAAGAGAGCCTTACAATACTATTTTTAATGAATTGAAAAGGAATAATGAATATCTTGAAGAGACGAATAAAACAAAGGATAGGCTATTTTCAATCATAGGACATGACTTAAGGAGCCCTTTAGCAGGTATTGGGTCTTTGTTGGATTTGATTTCTATGGAAACAGAAGAAAATGATTATTCAAGGATTAAGGAATATACAGCCATAATGAAAAAGTCTTCAACTATAGTAATTGATCTGTTAGATAATCTTTTGGATTGGTCACGGAGCCAGAATAACTCTCTGCATATCAAAAATGAATCTTTTTCAATTGACAAACTAATTGAAGATAATCTTGATTTCTTTGGTAACGTTATAAGGCTAAAAAAAATTGAGCTGGCTTATAATAAAAATGAAACAGATATGTTGGCAGTTGCAGATATAATGATGGTAACCACAGTCCTTAGGAACCTAATAGATAATGCTATAAAATATACTCCCATGTATGGAAGAATAACAGTCAGTGCCAAACGGGCAGGAGAATATGTGGAAATATCTGTTTCAGACACAGGTATCGGCATAAAGGAAGATAATAAGGACAAGCTTTTCAATTTTACCACAAACATAAGTACTTATGGAACTGAAGGCGAAAAGGGTACAGGACTGGGATTGGTATTATGCAAAGACTTTGTTGAAAAGAATGGCGGTACTATATGGTTTGAAAGTGAATACGGCAAGGGATCAACATTTTATTTTACTGTTAAATTCGGCGGCATAGATGAAAACAATGTTCAGGCAGATGAACCTATCAAGTTCTTGGATTCAACGAACTCAGCCCCGGAAGCTTCTCTCAGGGCGGACAATAGGACAATTAAACCTAAAATCCTTGTGGCGGAAGATGATTTGATAAGCCGTAAAATCATAAAAAAGTTTTTTGAAAAAAGTGAACTATCGGTTGATATTGCAGTTGATGGAGATGAAGCCCTAAAGCTTTTTAATAAGAATGGATATGACATAATATTTTTGGATTGTATGATGCCTTTAAAAGACGGATATGAAGTTACTGCCAGGATAAGGAGTGTTGAGGGAGACAAAAGGCATGCTTACATAGTTGCTATGACTGCCAGTGCAGCTGATGGAGACAAGGAACGTTGCCTTAAGGCCGGAATGGATGATTATATCAGCAAGCCCATTGATTTTAAAGAAATATTGGAGATTATAGATAAATTCGCTTCATATACATAAGATAAAGAAATTATCTAGTGGGGTAAAATCCTACTAGATAATTTCTTTAAAGAAAGACTTTTTATCCCTGGATATAAGGCATTTTACATCGGTCGACATAGTAACTGTCTGATCTTGGAGGTTAACTTCCTTAATATGACGTGTATTGATTAAGAAAGATTTGTGAGAACGGAAAAAGGTGTCAGTTATTTTGTTGATTGATTCCTCAATACGTTTTAAGGTGTCGTAGCATTCAAACTGGCTGTCGATAGTGTGAATTACAAGCTTAGGGCCGAAGGATTCAATATGTATAATGCTGTTTACAGGTATATGATATTCCTGATAACCGGATTTTACAGTAATAAAATTATTCCCATCTGGCAAATTGGAGTTAAGAACCTTTGAGTAATCTTCCACAAGGGCTTTGAGACAGTCAGCCAAATCAGAATAAGACACAGGTTTGACCAGGAAATCAAATACTTTCAGCCTATATTTAAATACCATCATGGATAGCTGTATATAAGCAGTTAAAAATATTATATAAGCATTGGGTTCTCTGTTCCTGATTTCGCGCCCAAGGGTTAAGCCATTTATACCTCTTTGAAAATTAATGTCTAAAATGTATACATTCATTTCTTCAAATTTCCTGCTTGAGTATTCCAACACCTCCTCAGGCTCTATTGTGCATAAAGCTATACTTGCATCCGGCTGGTTTTCCGCTATGAATTTTTTAATATTGCTGCGCGTGTTTTCAAGTATTGCTTTTTCATCATCTACTATTACAAAATTTAAAGGCATACAAATCACCTGCTTATTTTAATATTTGAAGTTCCTGAACAAACACCTGGTGTTGTATAAACGTATTGTTGAGTATTTCAGGATGATTTGACAGTACGATAGCGGCAGGCTGTGCACCCGGCTTTTCGCCATCTGCCCCAGTAACTATTGCCTTTTTGAGAGGCGTACTGGGTTTTTCTTTAAAAGTGCTTTCTATAATTATACTTACAGATTCGTTACTATTCAAAATGTATATGGAAACCTTTCTGATAGCAGCTCGAGACGCTGCTTCAATTGCATTATCCAAAAATTCGCCGATAACTTTGCATAGATCGGTTTCACTTATACGGCTGTTTTCTATGAGTATGCTGTCATCAACCATAACTTTAGCATCTATACCGGTAATAATGGCACTTTTAAATTTTGAGTATAGAAGTTCTTTGAGTGATGGATTCAGTATTTTTTCTATAGATGAAAGGCTTGTATCGGATAAACCTCTGGTTTCCTCCAGTAACTTGGAAAAATACTTCTTTAGTCCATCCCAATTTTCCAATTCTATATATCCGTTGATACCATGTATTATATTGATTTTATCATGCCGAAGTTCCCTCAATTCATTTACAAGCCTTTGGTTTTCTTTAACATAAAGCATCAATTGCTCTTTGATATCCTTTAGTTCTGCCATTTCTGAAGTTTTCCATTCAGTATTATCTATGTCGACATTTTCTTTGCCATAAATCATATCTATATATTCACCTCTTGCCTTATTCTTACATTAGAATTCTACAAATTTATTAGATTTCCTCTAAAATATTATATTAAAAGCTCCGGACCCGTTATTAAATAGTGCAGGATGCTTATATATAAATAATTTAATTCAATGATTTTTTAGAGTATCCTTTACAGTTCATAATATATATGCCTTCATGAATGACAGCTAACCTCCGGTTTATCAGGTTGTTGAGTCGTTTTATAATATAATTGTAGATATTTGTTCTTTTTACAAATAAAATATATGTAAATATATAGTTGAGACTTTATCAGCATTGTTTTATTTACTGACGAAGTGCATAAAACAGCAGAGAAGATAGAGGCTTCAAAGGCATCGTTTCTAAAATGGAGGGAGTCTGAAGAGATGAATGAAAGTAATTCTACTACAAACCCTGTTGCGCAGAAACAGGATTTTGACAGCAGTCTGAAAATATTACTTGTTGAAGACCTTGAGATGAACAGCACATTCTTCGTTGAGTTTTTGAAAAGGAAAGGACTGAGTTGTGATGTGGCTGTAAATGGTGAGGCAGCTGTCATAGCATATGGTAAAAAGAGCTACGATATAATTTTTATGGACTGCCAGATGCCTGTTATGGATGGATATGAAGCAACAAGGAGAATTCGTGCGTCCGAGGGAGAAAAAAGGCATACAGCAATTATTGCTTTGACTGCTTATGCAATAAAAGATGACAGGGATAGATGCCTGGAGGCAGGTATGGATGATTATCTCAGAAAGCCGTTTAAATTGGAGGAATTGGAGGTTATGCTTGAGAAATACGGAAGATCTGCAGACAGCATGAATAACAATAAAGCTGATGTAGATTATTTTTCTAAAGCTGTTACTGTCTTCATGGAAGAGTCCGGTTTCGACAAGGAAACTTGTGTAGAAATACTCCATGGTTTCTGTGAGCACGCACAGAGTCTTATAAATGAGATTGAAGATAATATTAATAACAATAATTTCGAAAATGCATCTGTTATTTTACATAAATTAAAGGGTTCATCAGGCAACGTGAGGGTAAAAGAGATATTCAGACTTGTCGTTGAGGCTGAAGAGGCGATTAGAGCATCTGATAATAACAGGCTAAGAGGTATACTGGAAGGGGTGAAGAAAATACTGGATACTTTATGTAAAAAAGTATAGAGTAAAGAAATATTGAAATAATTTGAGAGGCAATAATAATGGAGGAGATTGTTATGCAAAAAATTGTTCCGCACTTATGGTATGACAAGGAAGTAAGGGAGGCGGCCCTGTTTTATACCAGTTTATTTGACCAATCAAAAATACTGGATGTAACAGTTTTAGAAGACACTCCGTCAGGAGATGCTGAAAGTGTTAGTTTTGAGCTGGCCGGACAACAATTTGAGGCAATTAGTGCAGGTCCCTTCTTCAAATTCAACCCATCCGTTTCATTGATGGTAGCCTGTTATTCCGTCGAAGAAGTGAATGCAAAATGGAAGTCATTATCTGAAGGGGGTACTGAATTGATGCCATTGGGTGAATACCCCTTCAGCAAGTGGTACGGTTGGATACAGGATCGATATGGATTGTCCTGGCAGCTGATGCTTACCGATCAAGGACAAAGTGTTCAAAAAATTACACCCAACTTGCTTTTCTCAAACGAGTCATGCGGAAAAGCTGAGGAAGCTTTAAGGTACTATGCCGAGGTATTTGAAAATTCAGAGATAGGGACAATCAGCAGCTATAAAGAAGGAGAGGCAGAGTCGCCAAAGGCGAAAATAAACTATGCTGCTTTTAAACTGGAGGGTATTGCCTTTTCTGCTATGGATAACGGCTTTGATGCGGATTTTGGTTTTAATGAGGCATTTTCACTCATTGTATACTGCAAAGACCAGAAGGAGATTGATTACTTCTGGGATAAGCTCTCTGCTGTACCTGAGGCAGAGCAATGCGGCTGGGTAAAGGATAAGTTTGGAGTATCATGGCAGGTTGTGCCTGCCATAATGAAAGAGATGATGAAATCAGGTGACAGAGAAAAATTACGGCGGGTGACAGAGGCATTCCTGAAAATGAAGAAATTTGATTTGAAAGCTTTGCAAAAAGCTTATGATGGGATTTAAGCTGTAATGCTGAAATGTGAAAGGAGGAACAACATATGAATAATCAGAGTATTACTATTGAAACCGTTGTAAAAAAGCCGATTGACCAAGTATGGGAAAAATGGACTTTGCCGGAATGTATTATGAAATGGAATAATGCATCTGATGATTGGCACACACCATCAGCTGAAAATGATTTAAGAGCAGGGGGCACCTTCACATATAGGATGGCAGCAAAGGATGGCAGCTACAGTTTTGATTTCGGTGGCATCTATGACGAAGTGACGCTGTACAAAAAAATTTCCTATACTCTTGGTGACGGCAGAAAAGTAGTTATCGAGTTTAAAGAAGAAGATGAAGGTGTGAAGATTGTAGAGACTTTTGAAGCCGAGGGGACCCATTCCGCGGAAATGCAAAGATCCGGATGGCAGGCAATACTGGATAACTTTAAGAGGTATACAGAAAGTGTTTAGGTAGAAATGGGCAAGAATTATCCGATGCAGCGAAAAAGCAATAGGGACGGTTCTTTTTACTTTATATAAAGAAATCCTCATAATACGTAAAGCTCTCCATTTTAAGGAGGAAAATATGAAAGAAATTCAATTCTCAATCGAGATAAATGCCTCTAAAGAAAGAGTCTGGGCAACTCTTTGGGAAGATATAACATTCCGTGACTGGGCAAGTATTATTGATGAAGGCACATATATGAAGGGAGTAATGAAAGAAGGGAACGAAATCCAGTTTATATCATCAATAAATGGTTACGGTGTGACAAGTCTGATAGAGAAACTTAATCCGAATGAGTTTGTATTATTCAGGCACGGTGCAGACACAAAAGAAAGTGGACAGCAGGAACGCGAAAAAGAGTGGACTGGGGGTACAGAGAGTTATTCCCTTACTGAAAAAAATGGAGTTACTGCATTAATTGTTAAAATCGATGTTCCACAAGAACAAGAAGAAACATTTAATATCAGGTTTCCCAGAGCTCTGGAGCGTATAAAAGCTTTAGCTGAATAAAAGCAACAAGAATCTAGCACCAATGTAGGATTATATCAATGATTTTGAAGTTGTCATGGAAAAAATATTTACTTTTATTATGTACTATGTTATTATGTGACTAAATGAGAACCCAGTTTGACAATGGCGAACTACGCTGATTAATCTATGAAATGGGAGATTTTATGAGTAACGGACAAAGAATACAAGCTATTGAAAGGGCTATTCTTATCATGAATTGTTTCTCAAAGGAAGAATCGGAGCTGAAGCTGCAAGAAATTTGTGATAGGCTGGACTTGAACAAAAGTACGGCTCACGGAATTATAAGCACTCTGAAGCACTTTGGTATGATAGATCAGGATGAGGAAACACAAAAATATCGATTGGGGTTCAGTTTGGTAGCCTTAGGAAGTCTGGTTCTAGATAGGCTGGATGTAAGGAACATAGCAGCCCCTATCATTAAGGATGTCTGCATGAGAACGGGCGAGACAGTTCACTTGGGCATACTGGATGGCACAGAGGTAGTCTACATTGATAAGCAAGAATCCAGTCAATCCATGAGGCTGTTCACAGCTATCGGCACAAGATATCCTGCATACTGCACAGGAATTGGTAAGGCGATATTGGCTTTTTTGCCTAGAGAAGAGCAAATAAAGTGTATACCAGATGAGATAAAGCCACTTACAGAACATACCTTCAAGAGCAAGGAAACTGTATTAAAGGACTTAAGCTTAGTCAGCAGCCGTGGATATTCCATTGATGATGAAGAAAATATAGAAGGACTCCGCTGTGTCGGAGCTCCTGTTTTCGATTATAGTGGTAATGTGGTAGCAGCTGTTAGTGTAGCCGGTCCATCTATAAGAATGACAAAGGAAAAGCTTGTAGAGGTAGCCGGCATTCTAGGTGAAGCTGCGGATGAAATATCAAAGGGCTTAGGCTATAAAAAGTAACCTAAAGGGCCGTTATAAGAATTTATAATTGGCCTAATTAAATAACAAAATTACAGAACTGGGTTTGACAATATCGAACTATTAAATGCAATATGACAAGATCGAGGAGGGATGTTAAGGACAGATCATTTATAAGAAAGGAGGCGAAAGGAGCAAGTCAAGAGTGAATAAAAGGCAAGACTGTAAGAGCTAAATAGATTAAAAGAAAATAATTTGAGGTGAAGCTAATGGACCAAAATAACAGAGAAATCATAAGAAAAATTGCCAATGACTTAAGGCTGGCTGAAAACAGCAGACAGAGCCTTGAGCATCCTATTACAGAGTTGTTTCCTGAGTTATCCATAGAACATGCCTATGAAATACAGCTTATTAATATCGGTAGGAAAGTTGAAGAAGGTCACAAAATATCAGGCAAAAAGATAGGTCTAACTTCCTTGGCAATGCAGCAATTATTGAATGTAGATCAGCCGGATTATGGGCATCTTCTGGATTCAATGGAAGTTAAGAGTGGAGATATTATAGATATGAAGAAGGTATTTCAGCCAATGATCGAAGCTGAGCTGGCCTTTGTACTAAAGAAGGACTTAGCTGGACCAAAGGTTACTGTTGATGATGTAATGCTTGCTACAGATTATATCGTGCCTTCCTTAGAGATAGTCTGCAGCCGCATTAAGGATTGGAAAATAAAGCTGATTGATAGTGTTGCTGACAACGCTTCTGCAGGATTGTATGTATTAGGAGATAAGAAATTTGCTGCAGACCAGGTGGATTTGATTCAAACGAGCATGTCCTTTTATAAAAATGAGAGTTTGATAAACACAGGTGTGGGGGCTGCTGCTATGGGAAATCCAGCTCTTTGTGTAGCTTGGCTGGCTAATAAGCTATACGATTATGGAGTTACCTTGAAAAAGGGTGAAGTGATATTATCCGGCGCTTTATCAGCTGCTATACCTGTAGAAGCCAATGATACAGTAACTGCAAGATTCTCAAATTTAGGAGATGTCAGTGTGAAGTTTGTGTAAGCATCAAGGTTATTGAGCAGCCGGTTAGGTTGTATTAATAAAGGAGAGAGAAATGTTGGATAAGATAAAGGTCGGTATAATCGGGCCGGGCAACATTGGTCTGGATTTATTGCATAAATTAAAGCGAAGCCCCTATTTGGAGATAGACTGTATAGTAGGTATTAAATCCTCCGAAGGAATTGATTATGCTAGAAATATGGGAATAGAGACATCTACTGAAGGGATACAATATGTTTTAGGCAAGAAGGACATAAAGATGGTATTTGACTGTACAAGTGCTAAAGCTCATTTGCGCCATGCTCCCTTGCTAAAGGAAAAAGGTATTTTTGCGATAGACCTAACACCTGCAGCTGTAGGACCATATTGCGTCCCTGCAGTCAACATGACTGAAGATTTATTAGAGGAAGACAATGTAAATCTGGTAACCTGTGCAGGACAAGCAACAGTACCAATAGTTGCTGCAATCAACGAAGCAGCTAATGTTGAGTATGCGGAAATTGTATCATCAGTTAGCAGTAAAAGTGCAGGCCCGGGAACAAGGAAAAACATAGATGAATTTACTGTAACAACAAAAAAAGCGCTGGAGAAGATTGGCGGAGCTGACAAGGCAAAGGTAGTTATAGTGCTTAATCCGGCTGAGCCGCCAATTCATATGAGAAATACTATTTATACAAAAGTAAAAAATAAAGATATGGAAGCTATAACAAATGCAGTACATGTAATAGTTGAAAAAATCAAGAAATATGTACCGGGATATACAATACTGTTGGAACCAATCATTCAGGATGATATTGTAACAACTATGATTCAGGTAGAAGGCCTGGGAGATTACTTGCCCGTGTATTCCGGAAATCTTGACATAATTACTTCAGCAGCAATAAATATAGCCGAAGCCTATGCACAAAAACTGATGGGAGGTGTGGCTGATGCCTAAAATATTTGTAACTGATACCTCATTGCGGGATGGAAGCCATTCAGTCTCACATCGATTTACCCCGGAAGATGTTGTAAAGGTTGCAGGTGCACTTGATAAGGCAGGCATTGACATAGTTGAGGTAGGACATGGAGATGGGCTGACAGGCTCTACCATAAATTACGGCTTCGGTGAGTATAGCGACTATGAATTAATTAAAGCCGCTGCATCTGTAATAAAAAATGCAAGGCTTGCAGTGCTTCTTGTACCCGGAATCGGCACGGTTGAAGATCTGGAAAAGGCAAAAGAGTGCGGTATAACAGCAGTGAGAATTGCAACTCATTGTACAGAGGCTGATGTAGCAGAACAGCATATTATGGCTGCTAAAGAAATGGGACTGTATACAGTTGGTTTTCTTATGATGGCACACTTAACTGATGTGGATAGATTGGCCGAAGAAGCACTTAAAATGGAAAGCTATGGTGCAGATGTAGTTTATGTTACAGACTCGGCTGGGGCAATGCTGCCTAAAGATGTCACTGAAAAAGTATCTGCCCTGAAACGGAAATTAAAGGTGCCCATTGGACATCACAGTCATAATAATCTGGGAGTAGCCATTGCTAACAGCTTAGCAGCTATTGAAGCTGGGGCAACTTTTATAGATGGCTCTTTGTCAGGCCTGGGAGCAGGTGCGGGGAATACTCCCACAGAGACTCTTATAGCAGTGTTAAATAGAATGAATATAGAACATAATGCAGACCTATATAAGGTTATGGATGCTGGTTCCGAAGCATTACTGCCTGTATTGAAAGCCAAGGGCTTACACTCACAATTTAATCAAGATGCAATGATAATGGGGTATGCTGGTGTATATTCGAGCTTTATGCTTCATGCAAGGCGTGCGGCTGAGCGATTCGGTGTAGATATAAGAGACATTTTAATGGAGCTTGGAAGACGAAAGGCTGTTGGAGGACAGGAAGACTGGATCATTGAAGTAGCCTATGAGCTGGCAAGAAAATAGGTGTCAGGCATCCAGGTTATCCGGTTATTGGATATTTGCCAACAAAACACACCTTCTATTGTGGTACATGAATATCGAATATGATGAATTAATAATTTCTAATTAGTAATAACTAATAGAAGACTGTATATTGGATAAATAAATATTCATATGAAGGAGAGCTAATGATATGGCAAAGAATAGAGTAATTTGTACAAAAAATAATG
>CAZNMO010000011.1:14932-38030 GCA_964574195.1 uncultured Clostridiaceae bacterium
TAATGTTGATTATCTATCAATCAGAAAGGCAATGACTTCTGGTGCAAGAACTGTAGATGAATTAGCTGAACTTGCAGGAGTATGTACTGAATGTGAAGGGTGTAAAAGCGAATTAAGTGCTATTCTTTCTTCGGTTTGCGGCTGTAAGAAGGTTTCTCTGGAAACAGTAGTAAACGCAGTTAAAAATGGTGCTGATACAGTAGAAAAGGTCGGAGAGATAACAGGTGCTGGAACAGGCAGAGATGAAGAAACTGGCGAAGAGTGTGGAAAATGTAAGGGTCTTATCCAAAACATTATTGATCTGGGAAGGTAGTAAAGGTGCCAGGAAAGCTTCGAAAAAAGCCAATAAAAGCGATTCTCCTGACACTGTATTATTATTCAGAATAGTGTTTCAAATTTTGTGTATGCTCCAGAATGGAGCTGAATTTTGTGATCCAGGAGTGAGATATTTGGTGTCTCACTCCTATTAATTTGCAGAATATCATGCTTGTTCCCGTGAAGTCAACAATTTATAAATACCAATTAATATATCTCTCACACCACGATTTTTAAACTCGTTCATAATGTTCAGCCAGAATTTCGAGGATTTTGTATCACCAATCCAAAGTCCCAAAACTTCCTTCTGGCCTTGCAAATCAATGCCTATAGATATATATACTGCACGTTGGGATACTACACCGTCCTTACGGACTGGTTTTTATTTCTGATACAGGAATTATGATAATAGATTTAAAAATAGGTATTTGAAGTACTTGAACAATTTATAATTCTGTGATAAGATTTGATTAAACGTTTTAGTAAAACGCTTAACCAAAAGCATATTAAGGGTTGATATTATGAAATTAACTATCAAAGACATTGCTCGAATGGCTGAAGTATCTACAGCTACTGTTTCGATGATACTTAACAACAAGGATGGTAACATCAGTTCATTAACGCGAGAAAAGGTCTTAAGAATAGTAAAAGAAAACAACTATATACCAAATACTATGGCGAGAAGCCTTGTTACACGGCAGACCAAAACCATAGGTCTGGTAATACCGGATATAGCCAATCCGTTTTTTCCTGAACTGGCAAGAGGCGCAGAAGATAAGGCCAGTGAAGCGGGATATAGCATAATATACTGCAACACAGACGATGATTTGGAAAAGGAAGAAAAATATATAAATATGCTGTCCGAGAAAATGGTTGACGGTATAGTATTTACGCATTCCGCCAAGCGGACTAACGGGCTGTCACCAATAGACAGGGGAAACATACCTGTTATTCTGATAGATAGAGATTTGGATAGCAGCAATGTTAAAGGGAAGGTATTGGTTGATAATCTGGAGGGTGCTTACAAGGCAGTCAGGCATCTGGTTGAAAAAGGTCACAGAAAAATTGTATTTATTACCGGAGCACTAACATCTACTACGGCTAAAGACAGGCTTGCAGGTTATAGAAAGGCTTTGGAGGAAAGTGGCATTGAGTATGACAGCAAGTACGTAAGAGCAGGACAATATAAAAGTGAATGGGGCCTAACTGCGGCAAAACAGATTTTAGACGAAGGTTTGGATTTCGATGCGGTTTTTTGCGGCAACGACTTGATTGGAATAAGCGTGATCAAACTATTGAAAAGCAGAGGCTTTTCTATCCCAAACGATATTGGGGTAGTGGGATTTGATGATATATACATGGCCAGTGTTGTTGAACCCAGCCTTACAACAATTAAGCAGCCCAATTATGAAATGGGGTATAAGGCGGTTGAAATGCTGATAGACGCTTTAGAGAAAACAGATGTGGTGTTTGAAGCAAAAACAATAATACTGGATACTGAGCTTATCGTAAGAAATTCTACATAATTTTTTTGCCAGTTAGTTAAACGTTTAAATGACTGAAATATCAGGTTGTATGCAAAGGGGAGATAGGATGATCACCGTAGTTGGAAGTTTGAATATGGATTTGGTTACTTATACCGGCAGGATGCCTGTTATTGGTGAGACCATAATGGGTAAAAGCTTCAGGCAGATTCCCGGGGGTAAGGGTGCCAATCAGGCTGATGCTATAGCAAGGCTGGGGGCAGACGTAATGATCATAGGCTGTATTGGCAGCGACGATATGGGTAATACTCTTTTGGAATCCCTGAAGAATGACGGCGTCAATGTAGCAGCAGTCAGAAAAGCAGATGGCGTTGCTACGGGAATAGCTTCGATAACCGTGGATGCCTCAGGAAACAACTGCATAATAGTTGTGCCGGGTGCCAATCATATGCTGTCAATCGAAGATCTGCAAGCGGCAACTGAAGTTATACGGAATTCCGAAGTTGTAGTTGCGCAGCTGGAAGTTCCCATTGATACTGTCCGGTTTGCAATCAAAACTGCAAGGCATATGGGAAAGCTGACTATACTGAATCCTGCACCGGCTGCCGAGCTTGGAGAGGAATTCCTTTCATATGTTGATATTCTGGTGCCAAATGATACTGAGCTGGAACTATTAAGCGGGATGAAGATAAATGACGAGACCGGTGTTAAAAGGGCTGCACAGGTATTGCTGGATAAAGGTGTAAAAGAACTGATCGTTACATTAGGCAGCAAGGGCTGCATGCATATAAACAAATCCGGCAGCAGGAAGTATCCTGCATATAAGGTAGAGGCTGTAGATACAACTGCTGCAGGTGATAGCTTTATAGGAGCAATCGCCGTAGCTATAAGTGAAGGCAAAGGCTTTGAGGAAGCAATCAATTTTGCTACAGCTGTAGGTGCCATTACTGTAACCAAAGAGGGGGCACAAAGCTCTTTACCCTTGAGGGAAGAAGTAGAGGCTTTCACCAGAGCCTATCTACAGAAGTAAAATATATAAGTATAATGGAGGGTATTCAATGAAAAAGGGAGTTTTGCTGAACTCTGAAGTTTCTTATGCTATTTCAAAGCTGGGGCATGGAGACAGTATCGTTATAGGTGATAGCGGGCTGCCGATCCCGGACAGCTGCAAGAGGATCGATTTGGCGGTAAGCAAAGGTATACCGCGTTTCTTGGATGTACTGGATGCGGTTTTGGCAGAACAAAGGGTAGAAGAGATATTGCTGGCAGCGGAGACAAAAATAGAAAACCCTGCTGTTTATCAAGGTATCGTCAGTAGGATCAAAGAGCTTGAGAATAAAGAAAACTATAAGATCAAAATTATAGAGGTAAGCCATGAAGAATTCAAGCTTCTGAACAAGGCTTCAAAGGCAATAATTCGTACCGGAGAATGTACACCTTATGCAAATATCCTTCTGAAATCCGGTGTGGTATTTTAAGGAGTGGTGCAAGTGAGTGATTCTGTTATCCAGATGAGAGGCATTACAAAGGATTTTCCCGGTGTCAGGGCTCTGAAATCTGTTGATTTTAACATATATAAAGGCAAAATCATGGCACTGGTAGGAGAGAATGGTGCAGGGAAATCTACACTGATGAAAATTCTCACGGGTGTTTATGAGAAGACATCAGGTGATATATTTCTAGATGGCAAGCAGGTACAAATCAGAAACACCAGAGAAGCTCAAAATATGGGTATTGCGATAATTCATCAGGAACTGAACCTGTTATCAAATCTTTCTATAGGTGAAAACATTTTTTTAGGAAGGGAGCCCGTAAATAGTCTCGGGAAGATACAGTGGAACCAGCTGTTTCAGGCTGCAAAGAAAATAATGAACAGGCTTGGAATCACCGAAAAGCCTGAAACCTTAGTTGGCAAATTAAGCATAGGCAAGCAGCAAATGGTCGAAATCGCAAAGGCAATATCTCTGAATGCACAAGTGATAGTAATGGATGAACCAACAGGAGCCTTGACTGACAAAGAGACCGAAAGCCTGTTCAGGGTGATAAGAGAGCTTAAGGCAGAAGGAAAAAGCATTGTATATATATCTCACAGGCTCAAGGAGATATTTGAGATATGTGACGATGTTACTGTTATGAGAGACGGCCAGTTTGTCGCTGAATACCCAATTAATGAAGTTGATGAAGATAGAATAATTGAGTCGATGGTAGGCAGAAAACTTACTGAACAATACCCAAGAGTCACATGCCAGACCGGTAAGGTTCTATTAGAGATCAAGAATTTAACAAATTCCTATGTAAAGGATATAAGTTTTTCGTTGAGAAGCGGAGAAATTGTGGGATTAGCGGGTTTGATGGGCTCAGGCAGAACCGAAATGGCACGTACTATATATGGAGTATTGGAAACGGAAAGCGGAGAAATAATTGTTGAGGGAAAGCCAGTGAGAATAAAATCCCCCGGTCAGGCAATCAAAAATGGAATATCCTACGTGTCTGAGGACCGTAAGGGAAATGGTGTAGTACTGGGTTTGAATGTCAAGGAAAATATCAGCTTGTCTGTTTTGCAGAAACTGTCAGGCATATTTGGAATAATAAATAAAAAAAAGGAAGAAGCTGCCGCCTTGGAATCCATAAAAGGCATGTCTATCAAAACCTCGGGAGTAAAGCAGCTTGTAAAGAACCTGAGCGGAGGAAACCAGCAGAAGGTGTCACTATCAAAATGCCTCATGACAAATCCGAGGATTCTTATATTGGATGAACCTACAAGAGGCGTAGATGTAGGAGCCAAGAAAGAAATCTATGATATTATTAACCAATTTAAAAAAGCTGGTATGAGTATATTGATGATATCCTCGGAAATTCCGGAAATACTGGGCATGAGCGACAGAATAATGGTAATGCATGAGGGAAAGCTCATGGGATGCCTGGAACGCGAAAATGCAGATCAGGAGAGCATTATGCGTCTGGCAGTAGGACATAGGGAGGTGGCAATGTGAAAAAACGCTTAAAAGAGTTTCTTATACAAAACAAATCCTTGGTGGTATTGGTTGTATTTTGTGTAGTCATAGCACTGCTTAATCCAAGGTTTTTAACAGTCAGCAATTTACTGAATATTTTAAGGCAAACCTCAATCAATTCTGTTATTGCTGTCGGAATGACCTTTGTAATACTTACCGGAGGTATTGACCTTTCCGTAGGTTCAGTACTGGCTATTGCAGGGGCTGTGGCGGCATCGATGATTGCTCGCGGAAACAATACGTATTTGACGATTATTGCTGCTTTAGCCATTGGTGCAGGTATTGGAGCTTTCAATGGCTTTATAATAAGCAAGGGTAAATTACAGCCGTTTATCGCAACCCTGGGAATAATGACTCTTGCAAGAGGTTACACCCTGGTATTTACAGACGGGAAACCTATCAGCACAGGCAGTGCGGCCAATGCAACAGTATTTGGCAATGTCGGCGCGGGGTATTTTCTGGGAATACCATTACCCATTTATATAATGATCCTGGTGTTTGGGGTAGCTTATTATATTCTTAGGCATACAAGAGTAGGAAGATATATATATTCGCTGGGGTGCAATGAGGAAGCAACAATTTACTCAGGTATTAATACCGACAGGATAAAAGTTTTGGTATACACAATTTCTGGATTTTTGGCAGCCTTAGCGGGAATCATCATCACTGCAAGATTATCTTCAGCCCAGCCCCAGGCAGGCTCGGGTTATGAGCTGGATGCCATTGCCGCTGTAGTATTGGGAGGCACCAGTATGGCTGGCGGTACCGGTGGTATTTTCGGTACAATCATTGGTGCTCTTATAATAGGAGTCTTAAACAACTCATTGAACCTTATGGACGTATCCTCATATTATCAGCAGCTGCTGAAGGGTATTGTTATACTTGTAGCTGTTTTGCTGGATCGAAAACAAAAGAAATAGTCTGAATTTAATGTGCTATTCAGCACATAAATTATAAACCAAATTGAAATTAATGGAGGGGTATTAATGAAAAAGGTACTTATTATGGCATTGGTAGTAATCATGGTAGCAAGCCTGTTTGTAGGCTGTTCAGCACCAAATACTGCTCAGCCGGCACCACAGAAGGAAGAAGCTAAAAAAATCGGTTTGGTAATCTCAACTCTCAACAATCCGTTCTTCGTTACCTTGAAGGAAGGCGCAGAAGCAAAGGCTAAAGAACTTGGCGTTGAGCTTGTAGTATTGGATTCGCAGGATGACCCGGCAAAGGAAATGTCAAATGTAGAAGACTTAATAACCAAGAATGTATCTGTAATACTTATTAATCCTACAGACTCCGATGCAGTTGGAAACGCGGTAAAAGCAGCTAACGACAAGAAAATACCTGTAATCACATTAGACCGTGGTGCAAATTCAGGCGACGTTATTGCTCATATAGCTTCTGATAACGTAGCAGGCGGTAAAATGGCAGGTCAATATGTTATAGATCAGCTTGGCGGCAAGGGTAAAGTAGTTGAACTTCAGGGCTTAGCCGGTACTTCAGCAGCCAGAGACAGAGGCCAGGGCTTCAATGATGCGATTAAGGCATCAAGCATACAGGTAGTTGCACAGCAAACTGCTGACTTTGACAGAACCAAGGGTATGTCTGTTATGGAGAATATACTTCAGGCACAGCCTGAGATCGATGCAGTTTTCGCTCATAATGACGAAATGGCATTAGGTGCACTTCAAGCTATAAAAGCTTCAGGAAAGAAAATAATGATCGTTGGCTTTGACGCAACCGATGATGCTGTAAAATCCGTAGAAGCCGGTGAAATGGCCGCTACTGTTGCACAGCAGCCTGCATTGATCGGCAGCCTGGGTGTCGAGAATGCAGTAAAGGTTACCAAAGGCGAGACTATTGAAAAGTCTATTCCGGTAGATCTTCAGTTGGTTACAAAGAAATAGTTTAAACAGGCGACTATAAAAATGTCTTGCTCAAAAAGAGCAAGACATTTTTAAATTTAGCGCCAATCCGTCAACAATAATGTCTGCATGCCACAAGGTCAAAAGTTTGAAGGCAAAGGTATGTTCATCTGCTTTAAAACAGATAAACTGGATGAAATGCATAAGCTTGTGCAGGGAAGGGGTATCTGTACAGTTACGTGTTTTCCGAAGTAATTTTCAGAATCATTCAGCTTATTGACGAAAGGGGGATAGGTCTTTTTACTTTACTGGTGTTTTTCAAGGGATGTCGTGCCTGGCACCATGTTCATTAAGTATACCCAAAATTAAGCAATCAGTGAGAATCAAAATGTAAAGCTAAGATTCTCACTGATTTTTTACTTGTGTATAAGGAAAGTGAGTGGTTCACTCCCTACTTAAAGTAGTTTGAACTACTCCATTTTTATCCTTCCAGAACATGATTTGTGTTGAATAATCAAATAATAGTTATAGATATTAAAATATACTTACATGTTTACGGAGGTTTTATATATGCTAAGTAAACTCTTAAGAAGAGACAAGAAATCAATGATGAAGAGTGATAAAGAAAACCGTCACATCACAGCTAGAAGTAAAGGAACAAATACTCCTATTTCTAAAGATTTCAAAACAAACCTGGGGAAAATTCAAGGTCTTTTTAGTAGTGATTCAGATGTAAACATCCGGCGATTCAATATAGGTAAAGATAATACGGAAGCATTTATTGTAAATATAGATAATATGAATGACCCAACTTCAGTAAATAGTGGCATACTTGATATTTTAATGTGGGAATTGCGCCAAGCTAATATTAATTATGATATTAATTTAGAAAATATTAAAAACTATGCAATAAGCAGCAATCGGGTAAAAAATATATTTACTATAGAAGAAGCTATAGATGGGGTATTAAACGGTAATACAGTTCTTTTCCTGGAGGGAGAAGATAATGCTCTGGAAATTGGAACACAATCATGGGAACATAGGGGAGTACAGGCACCGCAAATAGAGAATATAGTAAGAGGGCCTCATGAAGGTTTTACTGAAACAATAGGTGTAAATACCTCTCTCGTTAGAAGAAAGATAAGAAATCCTGATTTAAAGATAGAGGATATGATAATTGGCAGGAGAACCAAGACGAAAATATGTATTGTTTATTTAAATGGTATTGTAAACGGAAAGATTGTTGAGGAAGTAAGACGCAGGCTAAAATACATAGATATTGATTCTATTCTTGAGTCAGGGTATATTGAAGAATTAATTGAGGATTCGCCTTGGTCACCTTTTCCTACAATTGGTATTACAGAGGTGCCGGATAAATTTGCAGCAAAAATACTTGAGGGCAGGGTTGGAATTCTCACAGATGGTACACCAATAGCACTAACTGTGCCATTTCTTTTTATTGAGTGTTTTCAGGCTACTGAAGATTATTATTCATCATATATCATGGCATCCATGATGAGGTTATTAAGGATATCGGCATTTTATTTGACTATGTTTGCACCGGGAGTTTATATCAGTTTAATAAACTTTCACCCAGATGTTATACCAGAGAGGCTTCTGCTGACACTTGCAGTGACCAGAGAGACTATTCCTTTTCCGAGTATTATAGAAGCCTTGATAATGAGTATTGTTTTTTTAGTGCTCAGGGAAGCTGGAGTTCGTATGCCCAGGCCTGTGGGTTCGGCTGTAAGCATAGTAGGAGCTCTGATTATGGGTGAGGTAGCGGTTTCCGCAGGACTGGTGAGTCCTATTATGATTATAGTAATAGCATTGACCGGTATATTGAGTTTTATTCTGCCGCCACAACTTGACTGTATTGTATTGTTTAGATTCCCAATACTGATATTTTCATCTATATTCGGATTGTTTAGTATAATGTGGAGCTTCATATTTATGATAATTCATATTACCTCTCTGCGTTCTTTTGGAGTTCCATATGCTTCACCGGGTATGCCCTTTAATATTAAGGGCATGAAAGACTATATAATAAGAGTTCCATGGTGGCTGATGAAGACAAGACCTAGTGCCATAACCTGGAGAAATTCTCAACGTGTTGAAGATAACAGTAGGCCGGATCCCAATAAAGGTAAGGCTGGTGAAAAGGTGAAATGAAAAATAAGCCTGTTTTAATGGCACTCTTGATTGTGCTTGTAATAAACTTGACCGGATGCTGGGATTCCGTTGAACTTAATGAAAGGGCATTGATTTCTGCAATTGGCATTGATAAAGGAGATAAAGAAGGGGAGATTATTCTAACATTTGAAAGTATACTGCCTGAGGGGGTGCCTACACCTTCAAAACCTGCAGGGCCTCAAAAGCTGACTGAGGTAGTTTCAGCACCAGGATACTCAGTACACGAGGCATTGGTAAAGTATAAGCAAAGAATAAATAAAAATCCCTATTTTCAACACAATAGAATTCTAATTATTGGAGAGGATACAGCAAGAGAAGGAGTCAGTTCATTTCTGAATGATATATATAGAAACCAGGAATATAAGACCAGAACTATGGTATTGGTATGTAAAGGGAAGGCATCTGATATTCTTGAAAAGCAGAGTAACGATAAAAAAATCTCATCTTTTTATTTAATGAGCCTGATACGATCCAGTGCTTTTATAACTACTGTTCCCATGGTTGATTTACGTATGTTTATGATGAAGTATTCAAATAAAACAGACTCCCCTGTAACTGCAAGGATTGAAATAACGAAAGATGAAATAAGCAAGTCCAGTAATATAGAGTATAATGGAAGCGCAGTTTTTAAGAAAGGTAAGCTGGCCGGATGGCTGAACATCGATGAAACCAATGGACTGCTGTGGATTACTGATAAATTTAAGAAGGGAATAATTGTTCAAGGTCATCAAGATGAAACAAGGAGAAATATTAGCTGTCAGATAATAAAATCCAAAACTAAAATAAAACCTGAGATAAAAAATGAAAACATCACAATTTCTATAGATATCAGTGCAGAAGGAAGGTTACGTGATAATGATGGCACTACAGGGCTGGATAACCCGGAAGCTGTTAAATTATTTGAAAGTAGGTTTGAAGCTGAAATTAAAAATGAAGTTGAAGCATGTCTTAATAGGGTCCAGAAAGAGTATAAAACAGATGTTTTAGGTTTTAATGATAAGGTTCATCAGAAATTCCCTGAAGAGTGGAAAAATATTGAGGAGAACTGGGATGAGATATATCCGGATATAAAAGTAGAAGTAACCGTTGACTTTAAATTAAGAACTATTGGAAATATACTTAATTCTGTAAAACCATAATAGGATGTGAAATCGTTTGTTTCAGAGTAAAGAGAAAATATCAGGTTATCAGGGATTAATGCTTGTAATTGCAGGCGCCATAGGAAATATTTTTGTGGTTATAGCTTTACCTGCGTCAATTCACGCAGGAAGAGATGCCTGGCTTTCAGTACTTTTAGCATACTTCATCGCTACCATAGATGGAATATTGCTGATCTATTTGGGCCGTCGTTTCCCCCAAAAGACATTTGTTCAGTATTTGCCTATTGTTCTGGGGAAATTTATAGGAAAACTTGTAGGACTTTTTTATATTTTGGCTTTTTGGATTCTTACGCCATTGATTATGACAGAGATTATGGAGCTTATGAGGTTTTTTCTTCGTTTTACTCCAATGATTTATATAAACGTTCTATTGTCAATATTGATTGCTTATGCGATGGGAAGAGGTTTTGAGGTGGTTGCAAGGACAGCAGAACTTTTTGTTGTAATAATGATTATTATATTAATTTTAGTCTTTTGTGTCAGTGCCCAAGATGTTGATATTGAAAATATATTACCTATGTTTGAAAATGGTATTATGCCTATTCTAAAAAGCCAGATCATTCTTTTGCCATATGCATTTGAAACAGTTCTTTTTATGGCACTATGGCTTCCATGCCTGAGGGAAATAAGCGAAAGTAAAAGGGTCCTTATTATTGGCATGGCTATAAGCGGGGGTATTTTAACCCTTCTGGTGATCATAACCACCGGGATTTTTGGAGCGGAATTACTGAAGAGAATTGTATACCCTTCATTTCATCTGGCACGCTATATATTAATCGGTAATTTTCTGGCGGGGTTTGAAGCAATTTTTATGATACTCTGGATGTTTTCCAGTTACCTTCAATTATTGACTTTCTACTATCCTTCAGTTGTAGGTTTAGCCCAATGGCTGAATCTAAAAGACTATAAACCATTAATTATTCCCATAGCAGTTGTAAATATAATATTGGCTATGGTACCTTCCAATATAGTTGAAATTATTAAGCTAGATACTTTGAAAAATTCAATTATAATTTTGCCATTAGGTATAATAATTCCAATTACATGGCTTATAGCTGTAATTAGAGGAATTGATGAATCAAAAAGCTAACCAAGCAAGATATACTGCAAATTAGAAGGTACGCCTGTTTAGGTGCGCCTGAATGGCAGAGTGACCGGGTGCAGTATATTACAAGAGTCATTGCCAAGACCTGAGTAGCTTCCAACAGCATCTTTTTTATCTGCTCAAGGCATGTGGAGTGCGTAGCTTTGATGACAAGGGTGGAGAAGTAGAATATTATATTTAAACATTTGGAAAGATACTAAAAAAGTGTTACACATTATCATCCTAAAAGGAGTGTTGTGGATAGCAGATCAAAGTTGTTTGGATATTGAGGAGGACTACAATGGAAAAAGGAATCGAAGTAAAAGATAAAGACAAACGTGTAAAACGTGTCGAAAGATATCGATGGGTTGTTTGGATTGTTCTTGCGGCTATCTATGTATTTGTTACCTTCCATCGAATGGCTGCAGGAGTTGTAAAGACAGATCTTCAGGAAACCTTTAAAATTGGTGCAGCTCAGTTTGCAAACATTGGATCAATGTACTTCTATGCATATTTTATCATGCAGATCCCTTCAGGAATACTGGCAGACAAGCTTGGGCCGAAGAAGACGGTTGCTTCGTTTTCTTTGCTTGCAGCAATCGGCTCCGTTATATTTGGTCTGGCCCCTTCCATCATGATTGCTTATCTTGGAAGATTTATGGTTGGTATCGGAGTATCCGTTGTATTTATCTGCCTTATCAAAATTCAATCCCGTTGGTTTTATGCAAGGAACTTTGCACTAATGGTGGGGTTTGCCGGAGTGGCTGCTAATCTGGGAGCAGTACTTGCCCAGACACCTCTTGTAATCGCGGCAAGTACCTTTGGATGGAGAAATACATTTATTTATATGGGACTGGCAATGATAATCTTTGCAGTATTGGTAGTATTATTTGTGAAGGATGATCCAAATGATATGGGTCTTCCTGGAATGGATGAGCTTGAAGGAAGACCGGTTGCAGCTTCAACTATTAAAGTTGGGGAAGCTTTGAAGTCGGTTATGTCAAATAAGAAAACATGGGTAATATCACTGTCCTATATCGGTTTATATACGGGATATGTTGTTCTACTGGGAACCTTTGGCGTTTCGTACATCATCACCGCCTATGGATTGCAAAAAATTCAGGCTGCCAACATGATTATTGTAGCAGTGGTTGGTTCCATGATAAGCGGCCTTGTGATAGGATATATATCAGACAAAATAAAGAAACGAAAGATTGTAATTGTCAGTCTAAGCGTGATAACCTTACTATGCTGGATTCTATTCATCTATGTAAAGATGCCTGTAACGCTGCTTATGCCGTTCCTTTTCATAATGGGATTTGTGATGTCTTGCTTTACAATGTGCTGGACTGTCTCGAACGAAGTAAATGACAGAAGATATTCAGGTATTGCAACAGGTGTAGTAAACTGTATAGGCTTTGCCGGAGCTGCGATTGTGCCTGTATGGATGGGAAAAACTCTTGATACCTATAAGGCAATGCCGGCTATAGGATATCAGAAGGCATATTTTATTCTGATCGTATTGGTTGCAGTGAGTACTCTGGCATCATTTTTCACACATGAAACAAATGCAACTAACATTTATGCAGAAAGGAGATAATTGTACATAAAGCCATGTATGGGCATGCATGTAAATATAAGATCGGAGGGATCAAGTTGAATAGTATGGTGCAAAGAGCAAACCAACTTAGGGAAGAGATGGTTGCAATCAGAAGGAATCTGCATTCTATACCGGAAATCATGAATGATCTTCCACATACTGCAAAGTATGTTAAGGAAGAGTTGATTGAAATCGGGTTGAAACCGGAGGAAATCATAGCATCAGGGCTTGTTGCAACGATTGGCGGCAAGAAACCCGGAAAGACGATCCTCCTTCGGGCTGATATGGATGCTCTTAATATGGCAGAGGAGAGCGGTCTTGATTTTGCTTCGAAAACACAATATGCTCATACATGTGGGCATGATCTTCATGCAACTATACTTCTTGGAGCAGCAAAAATTCTAAAAGAACGTGAGGATGAGATAGAAGGAACAGTCAAGCTGATGTTTCAGCCTGGTGAAGAATACTTTATAGGTGCAAAGGCCATGATAGATGCTGGAGTGCTTGAAAATCCAAAGGTGGATGCCGCCCTTGGGATGCATGTTATGTTGAATGGCCCGGTTGGAAGCATTGGTTATCAGCATGGCTATACTTTATCCTCAGTTGATGGTTTTAAAATAACAATAAAGGGGAAAGGTTGCCATGGAGCTATGCCTGAGAAAGGAATTGATCCGATTAATGCAGGAGTGCATGTTTATCTTGCACTTCAGGAACTAATCTCTAGAGAAATATCAGCATTTGATAATGCAATAATTACACTTGGCCAATTTGCAGCAGGTACTGTAGCTAATATAATTCCTGATACTTGTGTTCTTCAGGGAACAATGAGAACCTACGGTAAGGAGCTTCGGGAATATTTGTTCAATAGAATGCATGAGGTTATAGAACTAACTTGTAAAACCTACAGGGTAGCTTTCGAATATGAGATACTGTCCAATGTTCCATCCCTTTATACTGATCCGGAGCTTCTCGATGAGATGCTTGATTATATAAATGAAATGGGAGAGGAGTATACCTTAATAAAAGATTCCAGAGGTACTCCAACCGACGACTTTGCTTTTATTACTGAAAGAGTCCCTTCAGCTCACTTCCAGTTCAATTGCAGGGTCCAGGACGAGAGGGGGGTATTCCCTCAACATCATCCTAAGGTTGTCTTTGATGAGGATGTGCTTCCGATAGGGGCTGCGGTGATTGCACAGTGCGCTTTTGAATGGCTAAGGAACAATAAATAAAACCATAGATGGAGGCTTTGAAAAAAGCTTCCATTTTATCGTTCCAGGATTATTTATTTTTAGTAATGATCAATTGGGAGGAGGATAAATTTTATGGATAATGAAAGGGTCTTGCGAGTAGCTCTTCTGGCAGGGGAAACCCTGATGCAAAGTGGAGCAGAGATATACCGGGCGGAGTATACAGCAAGAATTATCTGCAAAAGTTATGGAGTGGAAGCAGAATGCTTTTGCATGCCAACAGGAATATTTATTTCGGGATATGGAGAAGACAATAAATCATTATCACAGATGAAGAGGATTACAACTCGTACCGTGGATCTTCATCGAATTGAAATGATTAATGCATTTTCAAGAAAGATCAATGAGGAACAGATTTCTATTGAGGAAGCCGAAAAGGAGCTATTAAGAATAAAGGAATGTCCGTATTTTAAATTTCCAACGAGGCTTATTGCGGCAGCGCTTACTGCGCCTGTGTATACCCTATTGTTTAACGGAACAATGCCGGATGCATTACTGGCGGCAGTAATCAGTACGATTTTATATATCGTAAACTCGAGTATATCAAGGATCGGCTTCTTTCCATTTTTCTCGGATTTTATTTCTGGGATGCTGGCGGGAGCGCTCGCTATTTTTACAAACAAAATATACCCGGTGATCCATATGGATAAAGTGATCATTGGTGCAATAATGATATTGGTTCCGGGGATTGCAATCACAAATGCGATAAGGGATGCCTTGAAAGGCGATTTGGTTTCAAGCATTGCAAGGATTGGTGAGGCACTGCTGGTTGTGACTGCTGTCGGAGCCGGTGTGGGACTTATGATAACTATAAAACTGTACTAGGCTTGAAGGGTGAGGTGTATTTATGAAAGAGGTATTATTAGCGTTCTTTGGGAGCTTTTTCCCGGCAATATTATTTAACATTGAGAAAAAGAACCTGGTGTGGGCTGGATTTTCAGGCTTGGTAGGGTGGACGATCGCAACGGTAGTAACTCGTTTAACGGGAATGCCTGTTGTAGGAACCTTCTTTGGTTCGGCCTTTATTGGGCTTTATAGTGAAATTATGGCAAGAATATTGAAAACGCCGGCATCAGTATTTTCAATATCAGGCATTTATCCTTTAGTTCCGGGGATCACCGCTTATCTTACGATAGAAAACATTGTAACAGGAAATCTTGTGACCGCCTTGAATAAAGGAATTGAAACACTGGCATATGCAGGTGCCATAGCGTTTGGTATTATGCTCGCGACAGAATCCCTGCAGTTCTCATTAAAATTCAAGGAAAATCATTGATATAATGATGATATCACAGGTTATACAATTCCTGTTCAAAAAGTGGTGTCAGGCATATTCTTAGGAGCATATAAGGATACTGACCCGTTGATGATGGAGATAAGCTATAGTGCCGGCCTGTTAACTTGTTAACCTATACAGTCTGTCACCCTTACTCCACAAACGTGGAGCCGATAACCCACAGGGTACACTCTCGTAGGTTATCGGCTCTATGTCTATCGCCGGTAGCTTATGCTATTTTTCATCATTCTCAACGAGTCATAGTTACATGTATAGTTGCATCGAATACAATGATTTGAACATTTTTAGTGTTTATTTCTTCACAACAGGAATCCAAACTTCACTATAGGCATAGTCTTTTTTATGCTCGCTCATTTTAGTAAAAGAAAAAGTAGGGGCATTGATCACTTGATAATCGGACGAAGGAAGCCATTCCGAGTAAATTTTGGCCATTGTTTCCTGCAACGTGGAAGGAAAGGATCCTTCGTTTGGAAATACTGCCCAAGTGTAAGCTTTGACCGGCACCTTTTCCAACAGATCGCTTACTTTGTCTTCGGTCGTTAAAACACCTATCAGATGGGTCAAATCACCTTCTTCTTTCAAGAAATTCGCGTCGGCCTCATAGGAAGCATTGACGATTTCATAGGGTGCAATATTCTGAAGAGAATGCATTTCTTCTTTTTGTTCGTCTGTTATGCTTTGCGCAAGCTTTACGATCTCGTTATTCACACCTTCAAATTGCATAGGGACACGTTTGCTTACACCGACTAAATTAAATGCTGGTTTGTCTTCAATTCTAAACTCCATAGATATTCCTCCCTTAACGGTTATTATAAATGATAGTTTGGGAAATGATTTACTCATGCCTTTTCTTATTACATCTGAGGGCAAAAAACCACCCCATTTTTTAAATGCTCTGGTAAAGCCGTCCATTGACTGATAACCATATTTCAAAGCAACATCTGTTACTTTTTCTCCACTCAATAAATCCTTATTTGCTTCTGACAATTTTCTATTTTTGATATATTCGCTAAGGGTCAACCCTGAAAGATAAAAAAATATCTTTCTAAAGTGATAGTCAGAAACTCCGGCATATTCTGAGATTACTTTTAGAGATAGGTCATCATCGGTAATATGATCTTCAATATAGTCAATCACATGATTTAATTCGTTTAGCATTATCTCCCTCCTTTCATATCTACATGATACCAAAGATGATTTTCTGATGCTCGACTTTTTAACACAAAAAATATCGGATACAGTTATATAATTCCCCATAGTTAATGTGCCAGTCTGTCACCTATACTCTCTACATATGTGGAGTGTGTAAAGTTGTTGGTTATGGAGTAGAATAATGCTAATATGAGCTTACATTTAGTATTATCTTTTAGTATAAAACTGCCTTTATTGTTGACGCCAAAAGTACCATATGTTAATATTAACATATGGTACTTGTTTGATTTGCAGGACACAAATCATAGTATAAACGTAATAAAAGCTGATGTATGGCATAAATAAAATAATAAGGGGATGCGTAACAATGAACTACACTTTCTTAGGAAAAAATGAATCAATTGTATATATTGAAAGCGAAGCTGTCCTGATAGCTGACTCACAATCTGCTCTCGACCTTATGATGACAGTAATATATGATAAGGGCTGCGGCAGGATCATTCTGGACAAAAAAGCCATATGTGAGGACTTCTTCAGGCTTAGCAGCGGGATTGCCGGTGAGGTCCTGCAAAAATTTGTAAATTATCGTACCAAGCTGGCTATTATCGGTGACTTTTCACAATATACAAGTAAGCCTTTGCATGATTTTATCTATGAGTGCAATAGGGGAAATGATATTTTCTTTGTAGAAAATCTGGAGCAAGCAGCAGATAAACTGGCTCTGGCACGATAGGATATATGCTGATATTTTAGCGGTAATATCAATTTAGCAATACTTAAGCTATAATTTGAATAGAGAGATCAAGTTGGGGGAATGATTTATGAAATCCTTGATTGTATATTGCTCCGAATACAAGAATAATACCGGGAAAATCGCACGGGTATTTGCTGAGAAAACCAATTCTGAGCTGATAAATATAAGGGATGCCGGTGATATAGGCCTGGAAAACTACGATTTTATCGGATTTGGTTCTGGAGTATACAGGGAAAGCCTGTCGCCTAAGCTGCTTAAGCTGGTTGATAGATCAGATCTAAATGGGAAAAGTGTTTTTGTATTCTCAACCAGCGGCGTTGGGATGAAGTTTTATAATAATAGTCTGATAAAGCTTTTAGAATCGAAAGGGGCAGTAAGCAAGGGCAGTTTTGCCTGTAAAGGAAGCTTTGCAGCAAGAGAATTCACCAAGGCAAAAATCTTTGGACTTCTAGAGGTATTAGCTCAAGGGCACCCCAATGCAAGAGATTTTATAGAGGCAGAGAGGTTTATTAAAAATGTAATGGGTTAGCTGAAAACTCCTGTAAGGGCCTCATAGGTTTATATTGTGGACTTTATCCTAAAACTTCAACGCTTTGAATACCTCTTTGTATCGATCAGCAAATATGCTTCCTTTTCTCCACACAAACGTGAAGTCATGTGTAATGCTACAATCTCTAAGCTTCACCTCTTTAAGCCTGCCCATATTTATCTCTTCTATTGCAGCCACCTTATATAGAAAGGTAATTCCGCAGTTCGACTCGACTAAAGACTTGATTGCATTCATATTGCCTACCTCAACAACATTCTTAAAGTCATTGACCACAAGATTTCTTTCACTCAGCAGACGCTCAAGTATCTCTCTTGTTCCTGAGCCAGGCTCCCGTATTATGAGATTTTCAGACAGTATATCTTCAATTGTCTCTTTTTTTCCGCTGAATTGATATCCAGAACCACATATGGCTATATACCTTTCTTTGGAATAGGGCAGATAGTCGTATTCGTTCCTTGTAAAATAGCCTTCAATTATAGCAAAGGCAATCTCGCCATTGTCGATTTTTTTCAATAGGTCATGTGTATTCGAAACTACCATTTTCACTGACGCTTCAGGGTGATTATTCAGATATGCAGCTACACGCCTTGGTATCACAAATTCCCCTATAGTTAGGGTCGCTCCAAAAACAAGCTTATGATGTCCGGTCTGCAATTCTTTTATTTTTTCATGGAGAAATACATCATCATGTTTTATAGTCATTACTGAATTCAGCAGCATTTCTCCTTCCTCTGTCAGCTTCATTTTTTTACCTTCGTACTCGAATATTTTTATCCCGTATTTTTCTTCCCAATATCTTATGTGCTGAGAAACAGCAGGCTGGGTAATACATAGCTTTTCTGCTGCTTTAGTGAAATTCATATATTTGCAGACCATTAACAGTGTATCTACTCTATAATCCAACATAATCATCACCCCAATTAAATAATAACATTAATTTATAGTACGATAAAGTATAATAATTTTACGTTATAATGTTTTTATGTTAATCTAGTAATACTGAACAGGGTAATAATAAGCTTATATATTGTGTTCTAAAGGCGCTTAATTTTTCGGAGAGGTGGAAGCTTGATGGGATTTATCAAAAAATCATGGAAGGGTATTTTATTATGTACTTGTATTGCCGCTCCTTCCTGGAAGCTAGGCCAGCTTGTACCTGTTGCAGGTGGGCCGGTGTTTGCTATTCTCATTGGAATGTTCATAAATCATTTTGTCCAAGAGGATCATTCATTCAGACCGGGGATTACATTTACATCCAAGAAGCTATTACAACTGGCTGTTGTATTACTTGGTTTTGGAATGAATCTGACTGATATATTATCAAAAGGGAAACAATCGATACCGATCATTTTGGCGACCATAGCGACTTCGCTTGCCATAGCCTTCATACTCCACAGGATATTGAATATCCCTGAAAAGATATCTACACTTGTGGGAGTCGGATCTTCAATATGTGGAGGTTCTGCGGTTGCCGCCACAGCACCGGTGATTGGTGCAAATGATGAGGAGATTGCTCAAGCTATTTCTGTCATATTTCTTTTTAACGTTGTAGCAGCTCTTATATTTCCTGCCCTTGGCAGTGCTATTGGTCTCTCAAACGAAGGTTTTGGCCTTTTTGCCGGAACTGCCATAAATGATACTTCTTCTGTAACTGCTGCAGCAGCAGTTTGGGATGGAATAAATGGGAGCAATACTCTTGATGACGCAACCATAGTAAAGTTGACAAGAACCCTGGCTATCATACCCATAACCCTAGGGCTTGCATTCATAAAAGCCAAGAGGAAAAAAGATGAAGATTCAAAAGTTAGCTTGAAGCAAATTTTTCCGATGTTTATACTGTATTTTGTACTTGCATCTGTAGTCACAACTGTATTTAGTCTGCCAATGGAGATTACTTCTCCAATAAAGAACCTGAGCAAATTTCTTATAATTATGGCTATGTCAGCTATTGGTTTGAACACAAGTATAATAAAGTTGATCAAGACAGGAGGCAAACCGATTTTTATGGGTTTCTGCTGTTGGACGGGGATAGCCGTAGTAAGCCTTGTAATTCAGAGATTATTGGGATATTGGTAACAAAATAGCATCTCTTTTGGCATGAGCTAAATCAGGGTATAGATGATTCACACATGGAATAAATAGTGGTAGAATCTAGTTGATACATGAATTCTGATGCCAGTCAACAGGAGTTGGGTATTATGATCAAGAACGAGTTGGTAAGTCGGAGTATCGACTATATCTTGCAGCATATTGACGAGGAGATATCCATTGAGGATGTTGCAGATCACTGCCACTTTTCGAAGTTTTATTTCAGCAGAGTTTTTAAGGCGGAAACCGGAGAAAGCATCTATTCCTTTATTAAGCGCTTAAAAATGGAGCAAAGTGCTATCAATCTTAAGCTTGAAAAGGATAAAACCATTACAGATATTGGAGCTGGTTATGGTTATAGCTCATCAAATTACAGTTCGGCTTTCAAGAAGCACCATAATGTGTCTCCGGCGGAATTTCGAAAGGGTACTGATACGACATGTATGACCAATCCTTTTTATTCGGACAGGTATACCAGCTTTCAAGCATTTGAAGAATATGATCAGAAGATAAAAATTCAGGAGCTGGATGATCTGGTGGTCATCTATGAAAGATATATAGGAAATTATATTGAACTGGGGAAAAACTGGTATGTCTTTACGGAAAAGTATAAGGACTTTATTGAAGAGGGTACACTCTTGATTGAAAGGTTCTATGATGATCCTGTTATTACAAGCGTAGAGAACTGCTTGTATGATATCTGCATGACGGTGGATGAGTCTTGCTCCCTTGATAATATTACATCTATTAAGGGTGGCAAGTATGCGGTTTATCGGTTTGAAGGATTGGTAGAAGACATTTTCCCGGCTCTGCAGGGCATGTTTAGTATATGGCTGGCTCATAGCAGTTATGAAATGGATGAAAGATACGGGTTGGATATATACCGGAGGATCGACTGGGAAAACATGCATGTAGTAATGGATCTGTGCATACCGGTAAAATAGGGCAAGAATTCAGAAGTAAAAAAGCAGACTTTTTTCTATAATTGGAACTGTGGCAATGAATAGTTCAATTTGAAAGGAGTCTGCTTTATGTTTTTGGGAGTAATGCCGCCGAAGCTGGTAAATATGCTTGTTATTCGATAAGCAGCAATAATGTATGCACGCAGAAAAAAAGGGGGATAAAAATGTTTGATATAAGGAAAATCCAGGAGCAGGTAATTTATGGTGCCGTAAAAAGCACAAGTAATGATGAAACGGCTCGAGAAATAGTATATGGAAAAGATGAGTCAGCCAGAAAAGAGGATGATCCTACTTGGGTGAAATCTACCATGAAAAGGTTGGAAAACCATTTTGACAAGTCAGAAGTTAAACAGATCAGAATGCACTGCCAGTGCGGCTATGGCATGGATGAGAAGTTAGCATTAGTGAAAGAGCTTATGGCTTCATCTTCTAATTTGGAGGAGTTTGGAAACTTGGATAAGGCAAAAGCAGCAGGCTTGTCATGTATGGCTGGAGAGCTGTATCTGCAATTTCCGTTTTGCCCATGTCCAATGCTTGCAAATGTGGATAGACTGGACACCGATACCTGGTGCCAATGCACAACGGGGTACAGCAAGGTTCTTTTTGAGAAAGCCTTTGGCTGCAGCGTTGATGTGAAGCTTCTGAAAAGCATAAAAATGGGCGATGATATATGCCTAATGAAGATAATTCCACAAGGTGAGGTATGGTAACATATTAAGCAGCAGGGGGGCATTGAGTTTACAAAAGCTTTGATATTGAAAAAACCTGGATTCAATATTGGGAGTTCATGTATCTTTTGCCCCAAATACATATTTCAGTAAGAATATTCTCTAAAGATTTTCCTTTGGCAGTTGCCAGATACTCTACCTTGGGAGGAATTGCGGCATACACGATCCTTTCTACAAGATCATCCATTTCCATTTTTTTTAATTCTTGAGACAATACCTTATGGCTTATATTAGGAATAGACTTTTTCAATTCTCCGTACCTAATGGGCTGAGCCTTCAAAATGTGCCATAATATTATTGCCCGCCACTTACTACCAATTACCGACATTGCAAATCCTATTGAGCATTTAAAATCCTTCTGGCTTTTATTCTGATGGGGTGATCCTTCTATTTTTTCTTTGGGCATAGCTTATCTCTCTTTCCAATTGGTAAGTATCTGATTGAAAAGTGCGTACTTGTATGCGTATTTAATAAGACCTATACTCTATTATATAGTATTGTTTAAATTTGTTACAGACTTAAAAAGGAGCATGTATAAATTTAAAAAAGGGTGGGGTCATATTATGGCAAAAGGATATAGCCTGTATCAAATCGATTCGTTTACAAAGAAGAGATTTGCAGGAAATCCGGCAGGGGTCATAACTAATGCAGACGGGTTAAGTGATCAAGAAATGCAGAAGATTGCCAGGGAGCTCAATAATTCCGAGACAGCCTTTATTTTCTCATCAGACAGCAATGAATATGATGTTCATACACGCTTTTTTACCCCGAAAAATGAAGTGCCTATCTGTGGACATGCGACAATTGCTGCATACTATGCCTATGCTGTGGAGAACAAGCTCAGTAGCACCAGGATATATCATAAGACAGGCGCCGGCATTTTACCGGTTGATATAATCAAGGAGGAAGAGGACTATAAAATCGTTATGACACAGGGGGAAATAGAGTTTGGGAATATCATAGAAGGAAGCAATAAAGAAAAACTTTTGACCGCACTAAATATAAAAAACAGTGATCTTTTGGCAAACTATGAAATACAAATTGTATCAACAGGTCATTCCAAGGTCATGGTTGGTATAAAAAATGTCGAAGCTCTGAATTCATTACACCCTGATTATGATGGGCTTTCTGAGCTGAGTAAGGTGATCGGATGCAATGGATATTATGTATTCAATATCGATTTGGAGGACAAGGAAGCTCTGGTCCATGGGAGAATGTTTGCACCAGCAATAGGTATTAATGAAGACCCGGTCACCGGTAATGCAAACGGACCTTTAGGTGCATATCTGGTCCATCATGGACTTGTCAAACACAATCAATCTTTCTTGAATTTCAAAGCCATTCAGGGGGAGGCTATAAACCGGGAGGGTACTATAGAAGTTGAGGTTAAAATAGCAGATGAAGAGCCTATAGAAGTTAAGGTTTCCGGGAGTGCAGTGATCGTGTTCAATACGGAAATAGCCCTGTAATAAATAAAGTTCCTGGAGCCGGCTGTTTCAGTCAATGAAAGGGAGAATAAATAATTGAAAGGGGATCATAGCGTTGAAACAGATAGAGAATAGAAGGAGTATCCGTAAATATCAAAACAAGAGTGTAGAAAAGGAG
>CAZNMO010000011.1:38063-42502 GCA_964574195.1 uncultured Clostridiaceae bacterium
AAGTTAGCTGCTGTTGACCATGATCAAAAATGGATGACTACAGCGCCGGTGTTCATTGTATGTGTGGCAGATATCAGATCTCGTATTCCCCAGAATATCAGCATCACGCTGGATGAATACAGCCCTGAGCCCGAGCTTAAGCAGATAATAAGGGATACAGCCATTGCAATAGAGCATATATTACTTGAGGCAGAGAATTTGGGGCTAGCTGCTTGCTGGACCGGATGGTATGAACAGGCTGCTGTCAGACCTATACTGAACATACCGGAAGATATATATGTATGTGGTATCATTACTCTGGGATATGGTGATGAAGCTCCGGAGCAGCGGCCAAGGAAGGCATTAGATGAAATTGTTCGTTATGAACGCTGGTGAGTGTAAAAGGGCTGACGAGTTTTCTGGATGGGAAAACTCGTCAGCCTTTTTGTATTCAATTTATTATACGCAATGGCGTATTATGCTATAATTGGTAAAAAGTATATTGTTTTGGGGGTCTGTAATATGGAATATATAACAGCAAAAGAAGCGGCTGAAGGCTGGGGTATATCTGTAAGGAGGGTTCAGTTTCTTTGCGTTAATAACAAGGTGCTTGGCGCTGCCAGACATGGCAAAAGCTGGGCTATACCCAAGGATGCCCCAAAGCCGGACGACGGCAGGTATAGATCATCAGCCCAAAGAGAGAAAAATCATGTTGGAGAAATGAAGCATTTTATAGGAGTATTGGGCAGGGCTGAAAAGGAGCTTTTCAGCTTTTTAGAGTATTTCCCATATCCAATACAGGTATTTTTGCCTGATGGAATCATGGCTTTTATCAATGATGCATGTCTTGAACTGCTGCATATTCCGTCCAGCGACCATGTTGTAGGAAGATTCAATGTACTGGAGGATTCAGTGATCGATGCATGGGGGGATAATGTAAGGTCACAGATATTGGGGTCCTTTCAGGGGGAAACCGTCAGACTTGACAATATTAAAATACCCATACCCGATATTATAGAAAGGTTTGAGACAGATGAGCTTTGTTTTGACAGCAGCTTTCAGAACATAACCTGCTTTCCTGTCTATGACGAATACAACCAGCTGAAGTATGTGGTACATTTATTTATCAACAACAGATTATATAATGGCAAGGAAGAACTGGTCAAGGCCAAGGAATATATAGAGAACAATTGGGCGGAGGATTTTGACCTGGAGAAAGTAGCCCAAGCAGTAAAGCTTAGCAAATATCATTTCGCTCACATGTTCAAAAAGTATACCGCCATGACTCCCTACAGCTATTACCAGGAGGTCAAGATCAGGAAGCTGAAGGAAGCACTGCGTGATGAGAACCTTTCGATCAGTGAGGCGTTTGCCCTGTGCGGTATGGACTATAACGGATACTATGCGAGCATGTTCAGAAAAAAGGTTGGAATGACGCCTTCACAGTATCGCAAATCTGTTTCAGCAGAGCTTTAATAGATTTTATATCGTAAAAATAGTAGTATGAAATGAAGGAGTAGCGCAATAAATTTACCAAAATAAACAAGGCCGGCAGTATTCTTCCCCGAGTTCAAATTGTAAAATAGAATCAATATGAACCGCACAAGGGGGAGTGGAGGAACGAATGATGAGTAATTTCTATATTAAGGAGGAGTTATGGTGATGAAGAGGCTGTTATCGATTTTGTGTACAATCGTTCTGATTATAGGCTTGGTGCCTGTGAATGCTTTTGCAGCTTTGCCTGAAGGAGTGCCTTCATCACTGGAAGCGGCAACAATTACAAAAATTGATCTTAAGCAGGACGAAGAGGGCATCCCATATTTCGAAGCACAGGTAAAAATTCCTCAGAGCATCCTTGACATTAACAGTGAAAAACCTGCCGGAGGGTCAATATTCTGGGACTGGTCGGTCAAGGTCGACAATGGTACCTGGAGTGATTTCGGAGGCGGAGGTTACCTGGATGTATACACTGAATCCGAGGAAGCAAAGGTTCCAGGCACAAATGATACATTTTTTGTAAAATTCGATCCAGAGGACGAAGGATCAATTGGTGAAGTTGATATAAAAGCTCATAACTATTCTTATAAAATAAAACTGTATTTTGACTATTATGAAGGCTGGCCGAATGTTGAACCGATTTATTCTCCTGAATCCAATACGGTATCCATAGGCACCGGTAGCTTCTATTCAGCCGCAAGCAACTGGGCAAAGACCGAGCTGCAGAAAGCCTCCGACCTGAAGCTGATCCCGGATATCCTCAAGGGGGCGGACATGACAAAACCCATAACAAGAGAGGAATTCTGCGAGCTTTCCGTATTGCTTTATGAAAAAACGACGGGTGAGCCGGCAGAAGCTGTATCCCCCAACCCATTCAACGATACGAAAAATGTGCAGATATTGAAGGCTTTCAAAATCGGAATCACAACAGGCACCTCGGCAACAACCTTCTCACCGAAGGTACTGATAAACAGAGAGCAATGTGCCGCCATGCTGTTCAGGGCAATCAAGGCTATAAAGCCCGATGGTGATTATAGTATAGCCGGTGTAATGGACTTCCCGGATCAGAAATACATATCTGCATATGCTGTGGATGCTACAAAATACATGTCAAAGACGAAAATCATAACAGGAGATGCAAAGGGCAACTTTATGCCCAAGGCGACTACAAGCGCGCAGGAGGCTGCAGGCTATGGAATGGCAACTAGAGAACAGGCCATAGCTTTGACAGTAAGGACCTATGAAAATATGAAATAAAATATCTTACGGTAAACACTGGGGCATTGATTATAATGCCCCAGTGTTTACAGATTTGGAGGTTGTTTTGAAGAACAAAAGACTTGTTTCCATGCTTATGAGCTTAGTGATGATTATAAGCATGATCCCTATTGTAGTATTGGCGGAGCTTCCACAGGGGGTACCCGGAAGGTTGCAAGCTCCGACCCTGGAAAAGGTTGAGCTGATTTACCTGGAAAGGCCGAGAGAGGCAGAAAAGCTGGCTGCTTTTCAACTGCAGGTAAAGCTTCCGAGAAGCGCCCTTGACCTGGACGCCAAGCGGCCAACGGGAGGCATCACGATCATAAACTATTACGCAAAGGTTGATGATGGGCAATGGATCACTCTGGAGGGGGGCGGATATATGGATGATTTGATTGGGGAGCCTTCTTTCAAAGTACCTGGCAAAGCAAACACCTTTTATGCAACTGCCTATGCCGGAGAGTACGGTGATTTGACAGCGGTAGATCTGGTCAATCATAAATACAGCTTTAAGACGCAGCTTTATTATGAATACCATAGCGATGATGAGGATATCGGATATGTGTATTCTGATTTCTCCAATTTACTGACCATGGGTAAGAATAGCGTGTCGGAAAAAACTTTAGACTGGTCAAAGGCAAGCTCATGGGCCGCAGCAACAATGCAAAGGGCTGTTGATGCCGGTCTGCTGCCGGGAATTTTGAAGGGAGCAGATATGACAAAGCCCATAACCCGGGAGGAGTTCTGCGAGCTGGCAGTATTGTTGTATGAGGTATCTACCGCCCAGTCTGCAATGCCTGCTGCACACAATCCGTTTTCGGACACCCAGAATCAACAGATATTAAAAGCATATGACCTGGGCATCACCTCAGGTATTTCTGCTGATACCTTTTCTCCGGGAGCTTTCATCAGCCGGGAGCAGATGGCAGGCATGCTGTATAGAACTGCAAGGGTCATTGCACCGACAGCAGATTATAGCGCCACTGGTTTGAAAAGCTTTCATGATCAAAAGAGCATTTCTTCCTGGGCTGTAGAGGGGATCCAGTATTTGTCTGCAAAAGGAATCTTTACAGGTGATAATAACGGCAATTTTCTACCGAAGAGCATGGCTACCAGGGAGGCTGCTGTTGCAGTAGTCATCAGAGCTTATGACATGCTGCCGAAATTTACAGTGCCTGATAATAAAATTGTATCAAGTGCTACCGAGCATCCATCACAGAAACGCCTTAAGCTGCCTGAGGCCTTCCCCAATGAGATCCCTTTTGCTGATGATGCAGTTATACAACAAATAAGCGATGAAAGTGACGCTCAGAATTTTCCCAGCATCGGAGTGGGATATACAAGCAGCCGATCCTTGGCACAGATCAAAGCCATATACAAGGAATTCCTGAAAAACGATGCAGATGTTGCTGAGCAGGAAACAGGAGGTATGTACATACTTACAGGCCATATCAATAATTATGAATTCAATGTACTGTATCTTAACGGACAAACAAATCTAACAGTCACATTTGAGTGACCTGGTATATAATATAACCGCCGAAGCCCTGTGGAGCTAAGGCGGTATTTTTGTTTTAAATGTATGCTATAATAAGTAGAGCAATTTGAGTGACTAATATTGGCACAGCATGTTTTAGACATAACCAATACACAGCCTTGTGATGCAATAAATGAGTGTTTTGATATCAACAGGAAATGGCAGTAAG
>CAZNMO010000012.1:0-34144 GCA_964574195.1 uncultured Clostridiaceae bacterium
AGAGCAACAGCCTTCTAAGCTGTGGGTCTTGGGTTCGAATCCCAACCGAATCACTCCAAAATGAAAACTCTGCAAGTCAATTTGCAGAGTTTTTTGTTTGTATAAAATATTGATATTAAGGTGTTATTAGTCTTTAAATGAATTTTTACCTGCATTAAAATTGGCTATCATCTCAAGTGACTTTCTATAGGGTGTTTTCCAAAAGTACATGGAAAATATGTACATTTACACATAAATGTTTTCCAAATGTTTTACATGTTTTCCAAAAATAATAGGATTGAAATATGATTACTCTTAAAATGGTAATTCGCCCAGATCGCCAAAAGAAGGATGGAACCTGGCCAGTAAATTTAAGAATTTCTTATCAAAGAAAGACTACATATATTTCAACTCCATATTATGTGGTAAAGTCTCAAATAAATAAAGCGTTTGAGATTAAAGATAAATTCCTCCAGATGCAGGTTGATGAGGATTTGAATAAAGCTCGAAGAGAAGTCGCTCATTCTTTCGAAAAGCTTGCTGATATGAATACTATTCAAGTAGGAGAGTACTTATCTGATTTCCTATATTCAAAAAAGAAGGATAACATAAATTTCTTTGAATTTGCCAAAACGCATATTGCTAGAATGGAGGAAAACAACCAAGCTTCCAGAGGAAATTATGGGATATCAGTTAGGAAAATTCAAGCATACGTTGGGAGCGAAAATTTGTCGTTCAATGACATCACATTAAATTTTCTTGGGAACTTCGACAATTGGCTTAAAAATAACGGAGTTGGAACTAGAGGACGATCCCTTTACTTATCGAACTTGAGGGCAATATTTAACGCTGCTGTTAGAGAGTATAATGATGAGGATAATGATGTCATACGAATCACTAGAAACCCTTTTAAACGCTTTTCTTTACCAAAAGTGGAGGTGCCGGAAAAACGTGCACTATCTCTGGATCAGTTAAAAGCCTTTATTGCATACCAACCTAAAAGAGAAACGGTGCAATTTGCTCAAGATATTTTCATGCTTTCATTCTATTTAGTTGGAATGAATACAGTTGACCTTTACCAGGCATCAAAAATTTCCTATGACCGGATAACTTATAAAAGAGCAAAAACTAGAAGTGTTCGAGCTGATGGTGCAGAGATCTCTATAAAAATTGAACCTGAAGCAGTACCATTAATTGAAAAATATCGAGACAAACAAAATGAGAGAATTTTCAATTTTCATTATAGATATGCTACTGCAGCTGGATTCAACTCCGCAGTCAATGAATATCTAAAGGAAATTGGAAAGGCAATAGGTGTTGAAGAGTTAGATTTCTACGCAGCAAGACACACCTGGGCAACTTTATTTGTGAATGAATGTGAAGGATCCGAGTCAGATGCTGCATTTTGTTTGAATCACGTTTCAGAACATAAAGTGACTTCCGGGTATATTAAAAAAGATTTCGCCCGGATTGACCGTGCGAATCGAAAGGTATTGAATTATATCAAAGTGAAAACTTACTTTCATACTATGAAATATAATAGGAGCATTAGTAAAAGGAGATATTTGATTGAAAAATAATTGAATTACTGGTCTTCAGGTTGTCTAATTCATTAATTTTATTGAAAAGGATCAATTTACTTTGGGTATATAAAAACAATTTCGCCCGGATTGACCAGGCGAATCGTAAGGTTATTCAACTACCAGCAAAAGTGTTCAAATTACTTGCTTGATATAAGTTGGAAAAATATTTTTGAGAAGTATATTAAGTCATATAAAAATATGAATAAAATCCCACAAAAAAAAGCACTTATTATATCCCATATATGACCATCAATACAAGTAAAATTCATTGAGATATTTCCAAAAACAAGCGAGTAAATAGCTGCGATAAGTGAAAGGGAGACCACTCTTTTATTAAAAGAAATAATTCTTGAATACAAAGTTTCATTAGATTTAATCTTCAAAATTGTATCACTTTGTCCCTGAATAATAATACTCATAGTTGTAATAAGAAACCCGAAAATACATATCCCAATATTTTGAAAATCTTTCATTATTGGAACAAGCATTTCTTTTGAGATTGGAACAAAGAAAAAGACAATGGCAACAATAAGTCCTAAAACTGGACTAGCAAATTTTTCTACGTTCACTCCTTTCATTTTAATGTTTTTATGCAAATATATATTATTTTATCGACCTAAGATGGATTGAAATTCAGCTAAATTTGATAAATATAAACGCTCAATTTCGGATTTTCGTTCATTAGTTTGAAAATCAGAAATCAAAATTCGATCCTGAAGCTTTAAAAATAATTTAAATGTATCTCCTACCAAATCAACTTCAGTACTCATTTTTTCATCATCTGAATCTTGATAATATCCACTGAATTTTAACTCTCTTATATTGCTTCTTGCTTCAGCACTAAGCATAGTTCGATTTATTTCAATAAATTCTCTAATAGCAGATTCATTGAGATGTTGTGACTGAACTCTTTTGTTAAAAACTGATTGTTTAATCTTAATTATATTTGAATCCAAATTATTTTCGTTTAGGTAATTTTTTATTGCTCTACTTAAAGTATCATTACGAGAGCTTAGTTCACGATATAGTTCTCTTGGGTTTGTTAATTCAATTTCAAAAGACGAAAATCTACTAAACCTTGAGAGTCGCTCATATTCGTCTTTACGCAATAATTGACAAGAATGAATTTTTATTGGTTCACTTTGATGACCATTATTCCATATACTAGTCATAGCTTCGATAAACCTTGACAAAAACATCCCGTTTTTGTTAATTTCATACAAGAAAATTTTTGAAGCTTTTGAATATAGGAAAATATTTGCAAATGCCGGACCCTCTCTACTGACATCAATGTCAAGTGGATTTGTTTCTCCAGAGACCTTATCTTTTATAGGTGCGATATTTCGCTCTTGAACTTTTTCAACAATACCTACTATACAATTTTCAATAGAAGATGAAATTAGTTTGATTTCGGTATTGCCAGAAATTTGAGGTATACAATAAGAAATGATATCTTCAAAGCACGGTGTAGTACTAGAATTTTCTATGTATTCAATAGTTATAACAGCTACTTCAACACGTTTGTTTGCCATGATTTTTATTTTAGTTAATTGTTGATTTGGTTGTATTCTCGTATAATGGTTATTAGTTAATTACAGAAATAACCTCATTAACATTATTTTAATAAGGTTGGGTTTTTTATCTATGAAGATAAATTCTAACTTTTTCAGCTGAAACACCTACAGCGTTTACTGCAGCTATTAGCTGAGCTTTAGTTACTCCGAAATGGTCACACCACCAATTAACTTCATATGACTCATGAATGTTGATTCTTGATGAATCTTGTGGCCTTCTTTTGGTTAAATCGTCTGGCATAAATTTATTATTTTTTAATAAAGAGACCTTTCAAGGTAGATCTCACTAACCTTTATCATATTAATGTATTATAAAGTCTTTATCATAAGTAATAATTTTTCTCATTTTATGTTTAGAGTTACCAGAAAAATGTCGAGAAATTTCTTGAACTTTTTCTGTTATGTCGTAAGTTCCATCCTTTCTTAAATATGGATAAATTGTAATTTTCTTACAATTATCATTATCGAATAATTCCTTAAGCAGAATTCTGTCGCAAATTCCGCAAGAGTGTCCGACTACATGAATATGCCATTTTGAGTCCGTGTCAAGTAGTTCAAAGAGACGTGAATAATTATTAGATTTTATATAATGAAAGGATTTAAAGTGGTCAAGAATATAGTTCTGATTCTCATCTTCTAATTTGCTGTATAATGAATGGTTCTCATCGCCATACCCAAAAATTATACTTTCTGGGTTATTAATACTTCCGTGTATCTTGATTTCGTGATAGTCCTCGTACTTAATATGAAGACTATATTTTGAAAGGGTATCAGTGTAATTAAAATTTAAAAAAATTAATTGTTCTTTTGAATTTGTTTGATTTATAATTTTTTTAAATATTTTTTTGAAGGGATCAATAGGTTGATTGATTTTAATTTGTGAAAGGTAGTCAATTAGTTCACTTTTAATTAAATCAAAAGACTTATTTAACTCTTTTATTTTTGCTTCAATACTAACTCCATTCATGTAAATTAACGTAAGGTGCTTGAAGTATAGGCTTTCAATATTTGCCCAGTTCTTAACTGCTAATTTCCTTGCAATTTCATCGATAAAGTCATTTTTAAATCTAATTTCAATTCCATTTTTGTTAAAAATTGAAAGTAAAGCATCAAAGTCATCAATGACAATATTATCAATAGAGTAATTACGGGCTTTTATATAAACTATTTCATTGTTGATTGAGAGTAAGTTAGATGCTAGAGCATTATTATAATATTTCTTAATTATGTATAGAAAAAAGTCAGAATAATTAGTTTTGTTTCCATGGGCAAGATCAAAACCATTTCCAATTATAACGAGTTGAATCATATCATTGAAAAATAATAAATTAAAAAGTAGAATTGAACCAATTATTTTGAATCCATTTGTAGATTTCAATTTGTTTTCGAATATCACTAGGAACCTCTTCTCGAATCATTTTTTCAACTTTCTGATAGTGACGTATTTGAGAGAATAAATTTCTATCGCCATATTTATTTATAAAGTAAAGTACTTCATAGCCTTCATTCCTATTTAAAAGAGTGCTATCTGGCTCACCTGTAACATGTGGGTCGTCGCCTCTATAGGTTGTCCATAGGTAGTCAGTATAGACCATGTCTGGTTTAGTGTAAAATGTCATATTTTATGTTTTTTGGATTAATGAAGATTCTAGTTGTTTAATAGCTTCTGTGATTTTGTTGTCAATGATATCTGGATCTGAATATTCATAATATAGAATTGATTCATATTCTGCAATTTTTTGATTAGTAGCATTTGCTACTTCTTCGCTTTTGCCCGAATTGTCAATATGCCAATAATGCGTTCCAAGCATACGAGCAGCCCTCATAATATCTCTTACGCATTCTTCTATTTCAGTAAATGGCTTAATGGACTTTTTAGGGTATATTGCTTTATAGCGTAGTTTTAGCTTGTTCAGGTTGTTAAAAGTATCAATATGCTTATTATACCTATCAAAAACTATTTGAGCACATCTCAAGCTTTCATTTTGACTGTCAGAAAGCTTATTTGATGGGATGTACGTTGAGTTATTTATATCAAACTTTACGAAAGAGCGTATATATCGTATTGTTTCTTGGCAAGCGTAGAAGCTGAACATAACTTCTTCATTAAAAACTGTCTCTTTTTTCCATTGTGCTTCTTTTTTCCAAGTATTTACACCATACAAAGCTGCGCCGGATGCAGCAATAACAGCTATACTTTCAAATATTTGAGCGTATTCTGATAAATTACTCATTTCTTAATTCTTCTAAAAGTCCATGGAGCAATAGGTTCCGAATCTACCCATAAACCAAGCTTTCTATTTCTAGCCTGCAGCTCCATCTCTGATAGTCGGGATTCTTTATTGTATTGCTTGTAATGCCATGCATATCCTGCCTTCAAAAGCTCATAGTTGAGTGTGTCCTGGCCAATAACGATTAATCCAAGAGATCTGCCATATCTGTCTTTACCATGGGAAATGAGGATAGCTTGTTTTCCAAAGCAAAAGTCAGAGGTGAATTGCTTTGCTCGCTGTCCAAATGCCTGGCGAGACTCCGGACAATCAATTCCATCCAAGCGAACTTTGATTTGAGTTTTATCTTCAGTTAATAGAACAACTGTGTCTCCATCTGAAACTCCCACAATTTTTCCGGTAATAATATCATTTACCGGGCTCATCAGTAGCAATAAGAAGAATAATAAACTTTTCATTTTTTCTTTACATATACCTTTTTACCACTTGAATTAATGTAATACTGACCTCCTCTAGGGCCAGTTTTTATTTCTCGACCGGATGAAGTTGTATAAGAAGACTTGTTATTAGTGCTTGTTGAAGTTGATACTGATGAACTTGTCGTGGGCTCATAGATTTTTTTGTGCTGCCAACAATAGTCACTACCAGGATCTGCATTTCTTGAACATTGGTACCCGGCTGTAGTTGTCGCAATGCATCGTTTATTATCATTAGACTGGCTAACTATTGAATCTTTCTTTTCAGCTAGTTTTTGTTCCAATACAGTAACCCTTGCTTTTAGGGATTCGATTTCCGCCTGGAGCTTTTGGAAATCCTGGGCAGGTAACATTGCTGAAAAACAAACTAAACAAAGTGAGATTAGTAATTTTTTCATGACTAAAATATTAGCTGAATTTAATGTTTGCTTTATTTGCCTTAATTATCAAGTAATTAATGAATGAGCTACAAGAGATAAGCATATAAATTGCATCTTCTTGATCCAGTGTCGGAAGATCCATCATGCCATGTCTGATTCCGTCTCCATCACTTGTATAACCATATAATTGATTAAAGCTTTTTTCAAGTGATGCATGAAGATCAATTTTTAATTTTATAGTACTAAGAGCATTCCCTAGTGTTGCTTTTGGTTTTCCAGATATAATTATACATAATGATTCTAATGCAGAAATTGACTCTTTTATAGAATTTCTATAATCTGGATTTGTTTTATCTGACAAAAGAGAAAGTGCGGTTTTAATATGAGTATTAACAACATTTAATTTTCCTTTTGAAGTAGTGTCTAAAGTTTTTTGAATAGACTTAATTTGTTCTTTGTCATTTAAAGGAACAAATTCGTCATTGATAACTCTATATGCTGAACATTCTCTTTTTAAAACAATATCTACCCCAGATTTTAATAAGTGATAATTTTCTGGGGGAAGTGTCTTTAGAAAATATTCAATAAAATCATATACTTCATACCAATCAGAATGAATAAAGTAAAATTTAATTTTGTCAATTACTGATGCGGTACGTGATGGGATTTCATCAATAGGAAGTTTGAAGAAATCTGACCAAAGTTTTTGAATAATTGGCCAGTGTTTTATTTCAATGATTTCATTCAAAGGGTCAGACTCGAACTTACCAAATACAGCAATGTAAAATACATTCCAAAGGCTATTTCTTAAGTCATCATTCATTGATTTTAACTGAATAATATCTTTGACTTTTGTTATGCCTTGCCTTTCTGAAAACTTCATAACTATTTTCTTTATTTGGCTACATTTTTTATTAACTCCATTTCCACAGTAGCATAATAAGTCCCAGGAAGGAGATTCAGAATCAATTTATGATTATAAATCATTTCCCAGAGGATCTTATTTACAGTAAGCTCATCTTGTTCAGTGAGGGCAATTGCAGCATATTCGGTGTTTGGAGCTTTTGAAAACGCACCAATATTTGTCAGGCTATCAATAAGAGAATACTGAAATACTGAGCATGAAAATTTCTGCTTCATTTGCTCATCAATAACTCTGACCACAAGGTTCTTTAATTCTTCATTTGAAATTCTCAATGGGAGGGGTGTCTTCCCTTTTTTAATCTCTATATTCATTTGGGATTGATAGTTGTTTAAGAAGTGGTTATTTAAATAGTTCCTCTTTGTTCTTTTTAGAATTGTAAAATGAAATAACTTTACCTTCACTGATGCCGTTTAGTAAATTATCAAATTCATCTGACGATGACAGGACTATCATAAAACCTTGACTTGTTATATCACTGTCTAATGTTGATACTAATTTATCACTTACAATAGCCATTAAATATTTACCTGAGTCAATCCTAAACATAGGGGTAAAATTTACGTCAAAGTCGAAATGCCATTCGGTATTGTAAAAGCCACCTTGATAGTTAGTGTTTTTATATTCAACTATTTTAGAGAATTCTTTCACATTGTTTTCAATTGCAATTTTTCTCCATTTGACATACATACTCCTTAAATAGATGAGGAAATTTTTGAATTCATCTACCTGAGTTTTGTTAATCAATACTAAACCTGATAGAGAATTTGAATCATCAGAAGTTTGGCTATAAATCATTAAGTGATAATTTCCATCAGAGTCAGGCTTAGAGGCAAATATGTCGTAAGAAGTAAGGAAGTAAGAAGAATAATATTGTGCAATTTTTTCCTGTCCAAATAACATGGAGCAAGGAATTATAATTAGAAATAATAAAAGTAATTTCTTCATTACAGGAATTTCAATAAAGTGTTAAATGATTTATTTATTCTTCATTTGCAGACTCGCTGATATCCATTGATTCGGAGATCTTAGTTATATCTATGTCGAAAGTATATAAATAATGTCCAATGGTTTTATTACCCATTGCATTGTTGCTTCTGAATGTATGTTTCATGCTCCAACCCTTATGAATCCGTTTATAGCTTTTTTCTATACTGTCGACGATTGGTTGATAAACTTGTGCGCTATCCAAATATCTTTTCGCTCTTTCGAGAGCAGTGCGATACTTGTTGAAATAATAGCTAGATTCCATTCCCCTATACATGTCTACGTCTTTCATTTCTGCATCAAGTAGTTCAGTAAAAGCTCCAAGTTTTGCTTTTGCATAGAAATACACAGAGTCATCTAATGGTGTTGAAAATACAGTGTCAAGAGTGCCAAAGCTCACATTTTCGTATGATGAGTAATCATGCAGAGTTTCTTTTAATTTTTCTCCAATGAGTTTCTGAGCCTTTTTTTCGTTTGAAGGTGAGCAACCAAGGACAAGAAGTGCCATGACGGTGCATAAAATCATTCTCATAACTAAGTTATTTATAGGTTAATAATTCCAACTTAACTGTGAGAAATGATTGCAGATATGCACAAAGAAATACCAGCCCGATCATTAATCACAGGAGTGCTATTTGGAGCTAGTATTTAGAAACGTTGTAGGAAGTACTCTGTGGCTTATAGAGCCGGAACTAATATAACTCGACTAAGGTTACTTGTTTTTTAAATTCTTCATTACAGCAGCTATTCCAGTGCCAACTGCTACAATTCCAAGGCTATATATTATTGTAGGCCAACTATTGCCGTCAATTAAGCCAATCATAAATAAGACATAAATAGCAAGTGTTGTATTATAGAACATAATATCCCATGCATTACGTTTTTTATTTATAATCAAAATAATTATTAATAAAACTGTAATAGATGCTATCGAAATAATTTCTAAAACAACAGTAGGCATAGTTTATATAATACTTGTGAAAATTATGTAATGGCTTAATAGTTATAATTGATTTCTACGTATTCTGCCTTTAACGATATACATAGAGAGGATATCCTCCTTATTTATCCTGGTGTCGCCGGCGAAGTCCGGATTTGCTGCACGTAGGATAACCTTGGTTTCATCACTGCAGTAATGTACATCTTTTATGGTGCGTAAGTTATTTGCGTTATCGTTTGTAATTACCAGGTAGGTTTCACCCCATAGAAGGGTGTCCAGGTTCCGAATCTGCTTAACTGCTACAATCTCTCCGGCCGGATATTTAGGGTGCATGCTGTCACCCACTACCGGTAAGTATGCATCACAATCATTAAAGTGTTTGTAATTGATCATGAATGTTGCCTCTTCCTTGTAATCATGGAAAGAGGTGATGACAGATGCTGTCACATCAAGATCTTCATAGTAAGGGACACCTGAAGTCCTGTATTCTGGTCGAGATTCATCACGAAGCTGAGCTTGTTCGCTAATTTTCTTTATGAGTTCTCCTTCACCTGTTAAGATCCAGTCAGAATTTATGTCAGGATGTAAAGAAGAAAGAGATTCTATAAACTTTTTTGGAATTGGAACATGCCCATTTAATATCTGGGAGAAGGCAGATTTATTCTTATAGCCCATTAAAGTAGCAATGGCTCCTTGATTTGCAGCAACGCCAGAGCTTACAAGCCATTGAATTACAATTTTAATGCGGTCTAAATCAGACATTTAAGAGTATATTAAATTATAAAATATAAAATAGTTTATATTTTATTTGTAGTTAATATAAATAAGTTTATATTTGTACTGCGATAAGTTTATATTGCATCGCAAAACAAAAGTAACGCATAAAGCTATAAAAAAAATAGCACAAAAATGCTAAAACGCCACATTATGAGTGAATTTTCTTTTCAAAGGGGCTGGGGACAGGTTACTGTAGGCCAGGCAAAAGAGGTAAAAGCCGAGATTATGAAAAAACTCGGCATCACTACCAACAGCAACTGGTTGCAACGCCTGAAAGGAAGAGTCGAGCCCAAGGTCTCGGAGGCAAAAGCCATTGAGACTGTATTCCACAAATACAAAATCATTGATATCTGGGGGGAATAATCATGGGTGCAACTGTTAAACTCACAAAGCGCGAAGAGCAGGTAGCAGAATTGCTTGCTTGGGGAGCTGCTAAGAAAGAGGTTCCGGATCTTCTGCCGGTTAAACCCGGAAGAGGACCAATCGCAATCCAAACTGTTGAGAATACAGTGCGCAATATCTATGAAAAACTGGGTATTCAGAAAGTGAACGAGCTTTCAGCCTGGTATTTCGTGACTCATTTCTCTATACCGGCATCGCTATCACCTCTTAAAAGGAAGGTTATTTCCATTGTATTACTGCTGATTATCCTGCCAAGTGAATTCTCATCTCTAAGTTACTTCATTCGCCCTGGATCCAGCAGAAACAGAATCTGCAGATCATTTTCTGCCAGGATAAGACGCAAAGACGAATCAACCTTTGAATTAATCTGAGTCATGACAATCAAGAACAACATAATCACAATGGAGCGACTGGAGCTTGTGAACATTATGGCAGATGCTTTTGCCATAGGTGCACAGAAGGTGCTGATTGAGACTATGCAGTTAAAGCCTTATTTGTCAAAATCAGAAGCCTATAAACTATATGGTCGTCGCCTGGTAGACCGGTGGCTTAAAGAAGGACTTATCAAGCAGATCAAGGATGGTGATTCGAATCACTCTATCCGGATTGATCGCCTGCAGTTGGAGTCAGTTGCCTCAGCAAGTAACAGGATCTCATTTTATAGACAGAAGGAGTTATGCGAGGAACAAGAGAGCAAAGGTTAAAACTAAGGGAGTTGTGTTTCTCCTACAAAAACGAACTCTCTCAAGTGGTTAGTCTGCAAGACCAGTACAATCTGATTTATGATGTTCAGCAGCGCGCCAGGGAGGAGTTCAAAAAGAAGCTTAAGACAAGAGATCTGCTTTATGAAATAGGGAAGATTTTCGGAGTAAGTACTCAGACAATATACCGGGCAAGGGCAGCTGTAAACGCCTCCAGAACCGGCTCAGCACCAAAGAAATATGCAGCAAGAACATTCAGCAATATCAAATTCAATAAAAAACGAAGCTTATGAAAACTAAGATTTCAAAAAAGGCTCTGATGACAATTATAGTGATACTCTGCATCGCTTTGTCAGTATATGTTCTGAATCAGTGGAGTGGTGAAGACAAGATCACTGCAGGGATGGTATTTGTGAGCCTGCTGATTCACGTGGCCATCCCTTCATTTTTTGCCTGGAGTATTATTTACAAAAAACTATTTGCGTAATGAAACTCAGGGAATTCACAAGCAAAAGAGTAGAGAGGTTTACCGAGCCGGCAATCTCTCTTTATAGATCCAACGGAGAAGTTAGACTCTCTTCGCAGCTCGTAGACAAGCTAAACATCCAGTTAAACTCACGTATTCAGTTTTTTCAGGATGAGCACAATCCCCAGGACTGGTATCTTAAAGTCAACTGCAGCAGAGGATTTAGAATCCGACAAAAACCTGATGGCCGATTATTGTTTTCAAGCAAACCTCTTGTCAATGCAATATTTGACAGTCTTAAACTTAAGAAAAGTGACAGACCAATTGTACCGGTTTCAACTGAAAGAGATCTTACCAATGATACATACGCTTTAATCACTCATACCATACTATGAAACCCATAAACTTTAAAGAGGCTAACACAACTCTTGTGAGACCAAGCACGAGAACTCCTGATGAGTGCTCTCCTCTTCCTGTGTTCACAGATGGCCAGCAGACGATATCTTGTTGGAACCTTTCTTTTAAGGAGAGATTAACGGCTCTTTTGACTGGTAGGGTATGGCTTAGCGTAAAATATGGTGATGTTCAGCCACCGGTAGTTCTTAAATGCTCAAAATCATTTTTTAAAACCAATCAACATGGACAGTAAATCTCAACTTAAAATCATTGAATTCGGATTTACTATAATACGAACAGATGATTATCCCAACATTAGGATTAAGTATAAGGATGAAGATCACAAAGATTGGTGCACACTAGAGGTGTTTCCCACTAAATCGGCCAGAGATAAGGCTTTTAACGAACTTCTCGAACAACCACATTTTATCCAGGATTAAGTCCTTTAATGATGAACAATCAACTATCATTTTTGCAAAACAGGAGATCCGCGAGGACCGGGATGAAAGCAGACATGTCAGTAACCCCGGGCCCCGGTCTTTATCCCATTAATCAACTTATAGGTTTATGAATCAGAAGTACAATTACGATGGGAATGACGTAACATTCCACTTTGGGAATGGTGACGTTATGATTAACGCGACCGAGATGGCCAAGCCTTTTGGTAAGCGTGCCGGTGAGTGGCTTCGACTGCCCTCAACAACGAACTTTCTCCTGGCACTGGAAGCTATGGGAAAATCCCATAGGTCCAATCTGGTGACAACAGAGAATGGAATAGGAACCTGGATGCATGAGGATGTGGCTCTCGAATTTGCAAGATGGCTATCTCCGATGTTTGCCATCTGGTGCAATGATAGAATCAAAGAGCTGGCCAAATACGGTTTTACAGCTTCTGAGACAAAAATTGAGCAGCTTGTATCCAATCCGGAGCTGCTGATATCACTTGCCACTCAACTGCAGCAAGAGAGAAGGGAAAAGAGCCTTATGGTTCAGCAGAATATGGAGCTAAAGGAGGTTATTCACTCTCAGCAGCCAAGGGTACGGTTCTCTGAAGCTGTGGAAGCGTCATCTACATCTGTGTTGGTTAGTGATTTAGCTAAGATTCTCACACAAAGAGGGATTGAAATAGGTCAGAACAGACTCTTTAAGATCCTTCGCAGTCGAGGGTATCTACTCAGCAAGGGAGACTACTGGAACCAACCTTCCCAGAAAGCGATGGAACTGGGCTTATTTCAAGTCAAAAAGCAAACAATTCTGAAGCCTGACGGATCAACCTTGACTTCATCAACTCCAATGGTCACAGGTCGAGGTCAGGTTTATTTTATTAATAAGTTTCTAACCGAAAAAATGATAGCTGTATGAGTCCCTTAATTGGCATAGTGATAGTTATGGGATTATGTTTCAGCTTTCTAGTAATGTGCGTATTCATGGAAGAGACCAGAAAAAGCAAGATCCGCCGGGAACTAAAGGAAGCTCTTGAAGAGTGTTGGTTTGTCTCAGACAGTGATAAGCAAAAGGCGATTGAACTCATAAAGCAGACATTCCCCAGGACAGCATTTTCATTCAAAACAGATTGGGAGCGAACACAAAAGAATATCATCACATATTCCAAGGTAAAAGCAATTATTAATCAATAGAAAGTTTATGAATTACAAGGATTTAAAGGATTTCATCAATTCGCTTACTGAGGAGCAGCTCTCCCAACCGGTTAAAGTGTTTCCCCGAGTGGATCCATCTTTCGAAGTTGATGCTGCAAGGATTCAGCCGGTAGATCTTTATTATGATATCTGGGATCCTGAGAGAGGTTGCCAACAAAAGGAGCAAATATGCGATTTCAATGAAAATGATTACAGGATAGTAATTGCTTCCGGTTCAGTAATGCTTACAGAAGAATCATTAAAGGCATAATACGATGAACATAAAAGATACTTTAAATATAGTTTTCCCTGATGATTTGCGAAAATGCAGAGAACAGGCACTCAGACTTCGTTCATTTGGAAGTCTGGAGGGAAGAGTTCCAGTAAAAATTGACAACAGAACAACAATTTACAAAAAGGTAAAGAAATGACTATTCACATGCCATTTATTGATACAGACAATCATTTTGCAGCTATTATGGCTCTATATGATGCGAAATCGGCCGATTACAACGGTATTGTGGCTATTGAGAGGGATAATGGGGATAAGACCAGGAACTTCCTTAAAAGTGCTCACAGAGAGCTTTACAGGGAGCTGATATTTTCTTTGAAAGCAAAGATGACTTCAGCCAGGTACATTATGCGAGACGCTCCGGAACTGCTTAAAATGGAGGCTTTTTCGCCCCTTGTGTTGAACACAAACCGCAAAAGGATGTCTGAGTTCACTAAGAAGTCCGAAGCTACCATTTACCGCCTTACAGAACGTTTAATTGATGCCAAGATTATTCTTGAGAAGGTAAATCATGGCACTCAGAGAGACTACGAGCTCTTCCTAAATCCCGAAATGGTGCCGGTTTCTGATCATAAAAACGAGGATTTTAATCCACTGCTCTACATTTTGAAAAACTCAATAGATACAACGATTCAGCAGACATTGCGTTCAATTTGCACGCCATGTTCTAGTAACTTGAACAATCTTAATAAAAAAGTAATCACAGGGAACTTTCAGGAACACGAAGAGGTATCGGCTCCGCCGATTGATTTCAATGAACAGACTGGAACTCTCTACGGGAACACAGGAGATCCGCGAGGGTCGCTCGAGGAGCTCCTCGCCCTGAACATGGCAAAAATTAACACATCGGAAAGTAAGGGAGTGACAACAAACGCTTTCGGAGTGCAGATTTTGCCAAAAGAGTGTGCAAAAATTAACACATTGGACGAATATGGCCAGAAGATAGAGGCACTTCGAAGGAAGGAAGAGGAGAGAACCAGACGTTATGCCATTATGTTGGTTGAATTTGTGATATCTGTGCTCTTTAACAGCAGATCTATTTACAAATCAGAGAGGAATAAAGCCTACAAATTTGCAGAATACTACTTCGATAAATTCAATTCTGAAACGGATTGTGCAAAAGCCCTGGAACAATACCGGCAACGCGTCCGGTTAGTTGAGCGATATCTTGAAAACAACAAAGCTTTCTCATTCGACAACATCTGGCCGGCCAGGTACATGGATCCTGAAAATTATACATCCGGTTTTATCATGACTCAGAAATGGATGAAGAAGCATCAGGACTACCTGGAGCTGCAGTATAAAACTCGCAAGATCCGGACAGAGCAGCAGATACTTGCATACGCATTGAAACGCTTTGAGCAGAAATATAGAAACGAATCGGCATTCACCTACTGGAGATCTTATCTGCTGAATAAAGCTCCGGGAAAGATCCAGGAGTATGAGCACGCTGCAGTGGCAATATTGCAGCAAAAGTCAAGAAAATCGCATAAATCGTCAATTAATTAGCCTAAAACGGAAATAATATGTCAAACTTCGGAAACGAGCAATCAAAATTTAAGATGGTCATCTACCTGAAATCAGGGGATCGGCATACATTTTATTCCCTTATCAACGAAGAGAAAAAGAGTGATGAAGTGGCATTAAGGGGAATGAAACGCCGGCTTCTTGAGAATAGGTTCAAGGGTAAGTATCAAACTGCTTTAATCTATGACAGATTTGCAGATAAGCTTTTAGAAAAATTTATAAACGGTAAAATGGAGGTAGCTTTATGATTACAACAAAGATTCAGATTCTGCAGCATCTAGCTGAGTACATCATCGGTAAGTATGGTGCCAGGATGAATAATCCGGTTTCTTTACCTGATAACATTCCATTGTATCATTTCGTATGGGATATAATGAGTAAGAGACCAGATGACAAGCAGATTGATTCTGGTAATGTTGAGCTTGTTTTGCCGGATAGGAGAGAGGGTAAGAATCCTCGTGTTTACAACTATATATCAGATCGGGGAGTAAGAGTCATACAATACAAGATAGCTACAATGTTGTGGACTGAGCTTCATGAAGATTTGGACCATAATAAGCATCGTTTGGGAATTGAATACATCGATACTGTGCATATCTTCTGCAACAAGTATAATATCACCGGTATAAGTGAAGATGCCATGTTAAAGAACTATTACAGGTGGAGAAATGCAACCAGGCGCAGAAATAAGGAAAAACGAAATTACTTCCGCCAAAATTCTTAAAAAATATTTGTACGACTTGGTGTATCATTTTGTCCGTTTTGAGTGACAAAACTGCATCAAAAGTGCATCAAAACTGCATCAAAAGTGCACACTCTTTAAAAATCAGATAGTTATGAATGAAAATTTTGACCAATTAGGCAATAAAATATCAATTGTACCCCTAAGAGATGTTCAAAGTATCTCTGGGAACAATTTCACCTTATCAACGTATCAGAACTTAAGATCATATTTTACAATGAATGATCTGAACCTGGATCAAAAATCAAATCCAACAGATGCCGGAGATCTTTACCTCCAGAATTTAACGGCCATAGTAAAAAAGAATGATGAATTATTGAGGTTTAGAGGTCAGGACCTGATGATCATCCTCTATTCCCTGAAAGATAAAACTTTCGTATGGGGATCAAAAGAATTCCCGGTAAAATGCAAAATAACCCCTCAGGTTTCAACTTTCAGTGTTGAGCTGACAAGATCCTCTCCATTCCCATTGGAATTTTAGGATTCAGTCCTTTACACATATATATGAGTGCAGCATATTTGTAAAAACAACAGATATGCTGCAATCGTATTTGGACCAAACGCTCAGCTTCTTTCGCTTAGCGCCCTTAATAATTTCAAAAGACTCTTTCGATGAGTTTCTAGTAAGGTTTGATTGTTTCGTGAAAAACAACTCAGAACCGGAAAAGTATTCAGAATTTGTCAACGAACAGATTAAATCATACCAGGAGAATAATGAATCAATCTTCATAACATCGGATTATGAAGACAGATCTATTCCCGAGAGTATAGCAGTTCATTTCATTGATGGTTTCATAGCCCATGATAAAAACTGGTGGTACTGTTCAACAGAGCAGCTGCTTGAGGATATCGAGTCGGCAGAGGAAAATGAAAAGATCATCGCTCATGTTTTAATCATCAATTCTCCAGGGGGCGAAAGCTACGGACTTGAGAAGGTAAATGAGAGATTGCGTTCCCTGAATAAACCCCTCCTGGTTGCAGTAAAGAAAATCATGGCCAGTGCAGGTGTTTACATAGGATCTGCCGGTGACAGAGTTTATTGCCTTAATAAGTTTGACATAGTAGGATCAATTGGAACAATGATCTCTTATTGGGACAGCAAGAAGGCTCTCGAACAGTACGGTTATATTCTGAGAGAGGCCTATGCAACAAAGAGTACTCATAAGAATAAGCTTACTAATGATGTGAGCGAAGGCAAAACAGAAGAATTCATTAAACGGTTCCTGGATCCGGTACAAGAAGAATTTGAAAAAGCCATTCGAGCATCCCGGCCAAACACATCCAAGGCTCCTGAAGAGTCACATCTCTTCAATGGAGAGATCTACTACGCTGAAGAAGCAATGCAATATGGACTCATTGATGGTATCAAGAACATCGACGAAATTCTTCAGGAGGCATTTAAACTCGGTAAAGAGTATCAGACAAGAAGCAAAATTTCAATCACTTAATTTCTAAAGACATGTTTAAAAAGAATTTTCAAAAGGTTCTGAAAGCCCTGGGCTTGATGGACAAAGCCAAGAGCAAAACTCTCTCGAAAGAGGAGTGGACCAAGATTCAGGCTTCCTATAAGGAAACCTTTGGTCGTGATTTTTACGCTGATGCCAATGAGGACAGCGAGGATGCAGACAAAGCGAAAGCTTACGATTATGCGATGGAAGTCATTTCATCTGCAGATGTAGATCCGGAAGATGAGGATGAGGACAAAGAAGGAGATGAAGAGGGAGACGACGCAAACGCCGACTCAGATGAGGATGGTGATAAAGAAGATCAGCCAAAAAAGAAAACCAAGAACCTTGGTAAAATTGTCAAGAAGATTGTGAGCAGCAATAAGAAACTTACTGAGCAGGTGCAATCACTTGTCTCAAAAGCTACTCCTGATCAACCTCTTGACACAAGAAGGGTTGCAATCGTTGGATTAGGTGGCTTCCATACAGCAAAATATGCTTTCGGTATCGAGCATCCGATGTTCGCTGCAGAGAAACGCTGGAACCAGATTCTAATGCATGGAAAAAACATCTCCCTGCAGTCAGATCCGGACGAGGAGTCATTCGAAAGCTTCCAGAAGGAATTTAAATCCTATGGTAAGGATATCTGCAAGAGGATGCAGGAGCTCAAGAAAAATGGCCTTCTTAACGTTAAATCTCTCAATACAGATGGTTCAATTGACTATTCAGGTCTTGCTGATGCAGGTCTTGGTACTCAGTTCCTGGTAAGAAGACAGGATGCCCTTATCGCAAGGATTATTGCATTGCCGAATGTATTTAACGTATTCCCTCTTCGCTCCAATATTCAGGATGGTGATATAATCACTAATGCATTCTTTGGAGAATTCTCACAGGCTTACCAGGAAGGCGAGATTTCAAAAGGTGGAATGGATCTGATTCCTGAAAAGGCAAAGGTTCATGACGTGATGTTCAAGACCCTCTTCAAATCAATGAAGTGGATTGAGACTCAGTATATCGGTTATCTTAACACTGCCGGCAGTGACCCTGTAAAATGGCAGATGATTGAGTGGATGATCCTTAACATCGCTACTGTTCTCAATAATGAGCGCAATGTGAGAACTGTTATGGGTCATAGAATTGAGCCAACAGTAGGAGTTAAAGGTCATTATCTTAACTCATCAACCGGTGTTATTCACAGGCTGTTGTCGTATATCGAAAACAACCAGATCCTTCCATTTGATGATTCAGATTTTGCATCTTATACTGCACAGACAATGGTTTCCGTTGTTGAATCATTTGCAGAAGAGGTAAACCAGCTTCTTCCAAATCTGTTGGGTAAAGCAATTTACCTCAACCTGAAGCACAGACCTTGGTATCTTCAGAGTTATCGTGCTACTTATGGCAAGGATATGGACTTTGCCGGTCCGGATGAGATGAAGCTGATGAACTACGATATTCCAATCGTATGGGTTCCAAACATGGGCAATCTGAAGTTCATGTGGATTACCGAGCTTGGTAACGTTCAGGCACTGGAAAACATCCCAGGTGAGATGTACAACACATATTTTGAGCGTCGTCTGGAGAGTGTGTGGGGATTCTCAACATGGAAAGAAGGTACAGCTGCTGCTTATGCAGGCAAACCATATGCTACACAAGCAGCTCTCTTGGCTGCAGGAAGAAAAGAACAGGCCATCTTCATTAACAAGCCGGTGACTACGCTTGCTGCTGATGCAACAACAGTGGATGGCTCGAAGAACATATGGTTCCTTACTCAAGCCAATACTGCTGATGTTGAGCCTGCAAACCTCTCAATCACCGACATAATAAATCCTGAAGAGGGTGTTGTGTACAAAATTGAGATTGGTTCAGCCGACAATCCTCAGCATATTGCCAAGGCTGGCAAGTTCTCTCTTATCTCTGAGGCATGGGAGCCTACAGAAGTTGGTGAGTGGATCAAACTGATCTACGATAAGGCAAACTCAAAGTTCCTTGAGGTTGCTCGCGGATAACTCTTGAAACAATCCGGCAGGGGCTCCGGTCCCTGCCTTTTGTTATCAAATCAATACATTTTCAATAGAGTAAATATTATTTCATATGAAAAAGTTTAAACAGAAATTTAATAAAAGGCTAGCGCTGATATCTTCTCTGATAATTGCGCTCATTGGCCTTTTCATTTTTTCCATGGCCGTAGATTCAGGCATGGGAGTACTTGAAAGCGTTGGCATCACCGGCTCAGGTGTAACATATTGTGTTATGGCAGCTGTTGGCAACATCGGCAGAGTAACCGATAGAGAGACTGCTGGAGCTCAGATATCATCACGAATTTGGTTGATTGCATTAGATCAAATTGACGATACGGTTCAGTTTCCAAGGCCAAACGCATCTGGAGAGGTTGGTACTGTTCCGCTTAAGGCCGGAGAGTATATGCATTACTTTGAAGCAATTGATGATTCCCTTGATGATAAATCTACAGGCAGCAAAGGAGACATAACTACTGCAGTGACTAATTCATTTACCTTTATTATGGGTGGGTATAGAAGATCGCTGCAGAAATTTATGGAGGAACATGCCGGAGACAGGTTTGTAATCATCTATCAGATGGCAAGTGATGCTCAGTATCACATTGTAGGTAATGAGCTCAAGCCAATGATTCTAAAATCCTTTGATAGAACCAATAATAAAGAGTCCAGAAGTGTTTCCTTCACTTTTGAGAACAACAGTTTCCTTCAGCCACAGAAATATGTTGGAGCAATTGTAAAAGAAGCACCGGCAGCCATTGCTGCTAATGCCACTGATCTTGCATTCACCTCGGCCAACCAGTACATCACAAGTGCTGCAAATGCTGCAGCGACAACAATCGCTACTATCTCAGGGTTAGCTGCTGCTGATGAAGGTAGGATTATCGAAATTGTCGGAGGAGGTGGTGCCAATCCAACACACATAGACTCTATTGCTGCTATTGTCCTCAAGAGTGATGCAACCTGGATTGCAAATGCAGGAAGCAGATTAACTCTTAAAGTGCTCGATTCAGAGACCTTGGTAGAGGTGTCAAGAGTTCAGACTGCGTAAAGTTTCGTTTTTAGGTTAATTATTTCAAAGCTGCCGGCAGTGATGTCCGCAGCTTTTTTCTTTGTCCTTCGGCTACGGGTAAAGGATAGATAAGTTTGCATTGCAAGGTTGTAAAATTAAAATTTCAAGTTATGAGTTTAACTTTTCGAGAGAAGAACGCAATAGCCAAGGAGCTGGCTAACGATGTTCACATTGAAAAAGACAAGCAGTTGTTGCGTAAACACCTCCCTGCAGATAAACTTCTGTTGCGTTCTGTCGGCCCATCCCGGCCGGATCTCTCTTTTGATATCCTTTATCTGCTTCTTGATTTTGAGTCAAAAGAAAACATTATTGCTCACCGGAAATCAAGCTCAACAGAAAAGACTCCCGAGCCGGTTGCAAAACAAAAGCAGACAGTCTCGAAAAACGAAAAAAAAAAGTTACAAAAGAGGAAGAGTATCCCAATATCAAGTGGACAAAACTTGAAAGTCAAGACATCAGAGATGCTCACACAGTGTATTCAGACCGGGTCTATAGCTATCGCCGGATGTGCGAACTGGATAAAGCGCTTGAAGTAGAGCCTACTACATCCAGAATAATTGAAATGGTTGAACTCGGTATTAGAAACAGGATCTGTTTCAAAGAGCTTGATTATTTCAATAAAAATGGCCGGTTCCTATATGAGCACCCACTGATTCAAAAGAATACGCTTCGTTCCACTTTGGTTGCCCTGATGAAAAGTGATCCACAGGCATTCCTGGAAGAACATAAAAATGTATCGAACAATGTATCTAGGTATAAATCGTTTCTGAACCGGAAGAAAGCCAAAGAGGCAGACAAAAAGAAATGGCAAAGCCAATTAAATAAACACACAGAAAAGCTCGCCTTAATGGCCGAGATAATGCAAGAACTAAACAATGGAAAGAACTATTAGAGTATTTAACCTGGGGAACCTCCCTGTATGCGATTTTGAAGAGTTTTATGACCTTCAGGAAGATTTTAAGATACATGATCCGGAACTGAATAAAAAGCTCCAGAATCTTATCATTACGCGCGGTTTTAAGTATTCTTTTCTTGTCTGGGTTGATGAAGATGGAAAGAAATGGATTATTGATGCTCATCAAAGGAAAAAGGCACTTGCTGAACTACGAAGACAGGGATTTGTTGTCCCTCGAATTCCTTACGAATCAATTTATGCCGAGGACAAAAGAGATGCTGTAGCAGAGATTGCTGCTCAGAACTCCATTTTTGCACAACGGAATCCGGATACTATTCTTTTTGACAAATACGAAATTTCAGATGAAGATCTATCTGTGTTTAATCTTGACATGGCTCCAGTCAACATGGATTTTTCAAGTATGCTTTCTGATGAACCAGAGCTGAAGGCTGAACAGGATGACTATGAAGAGCCGGAAGATCTGCCGACGGATATTGTTCTTGGCGATATCATCGAATTTTCCCTGGGAAATCTCAAACACCGCCTTCTTTGTGGTGATAGTACAAGTTCTGAAGATGTGGCTAAGTTATTAGCCGGAGCCAAGCCCATGCTGATGGTAACAGATCCTCCTTACGGAGTGAATTATGATCCAAGCTGGAGAGCTAAAGTTGGAGGAAAAATTAAGTCTGTTAGCAAAGTCACAAATGATGATAATCCTTCATGGTTTAACGCGTACGCTCTCTTCCCAGGTAATGTAGTATACATATGGCATGGGGCTCTTTTCACACATGTCTTTGCCACTGATATCGAGGAAGCCGGCTTCAGCCTGATATCTCAAATAATCTGGAACAAAAATACTTGTGCCATGTCCAGAGGAGACATCCATTGGAAACATGAATCGTGTTGGTATGGAGTGAAAAAGGGTCAGAGACATAACTGGCAAGGTGCAAGAAATGTAATGTCAGTATGGGATATCCAAAACCTATCATCAAAAAGCGTACGGGAGAGGGAAGGCGTTTCTGGTCATGGTACTCAGAAGCCCATTGAATGTATGGCCAGGCCAATAATGAATAACTCAGCAATAAACGACTCAGTTTATGATCCATTCATTGGATCCGGGACGACAATGGTGGCAGCTCATCAGCTTCACAGAAATTGCTACGCAATGGAGATCACTCCAAAACATTGTCAGATGGTAGTTGACAGAATGAAGAGGTTTGATTCAAATATTCAGGTAACAATAAATGGTAAAGAGTATAATGGCAACATATGACAACCATATTCTTGTAAAGGTTAGAAACTGGGCTTCTTTGAAGTATTCTCCTTCCCGGATAGTTACCCTGCTGGATCTGCCAAAAGAAGAAGCGCAGATTTTTCTGGACGATATCGAGACAGATGATCATCCTCTGAAAAAGATATATGAAATGGGATCTGCCATTGGCGATTACAACATGGATGTATCCCTTGTAAAAGAGGCTGAAGGAGGTAATATGGATGCAGAGCTGCAGTTGAGAGACAGGCAAAGGACGCGCAAAATTAATGAACTCAAAAACGACTTATTTGGAGTATGAATAAACTAGAGAGATTACAGACACTTGATCCTGATGTTTTGCAGAACTTCCTGAAGACGCGCAGAAGTGCAGCGCTCCCGGAAGATCTGCAGGAATATATTATCAAGATTGATGCTGTACCCTCAATAGTACATCATGTTGGAGCTAACATGACAAGGGTCGTGCGATCTCTCCAGAAGCAGTTTCCTCATCTCAATTTCAGCACAGCAAGAGAGATCTACTACGACGCAATGAACTTCTTTCATATCGATGATAGTATTACTGTAGATGCCTGGGATAACTATTATGCAGATAAGATGGAGGATCTGGCTCGCTTAAGTATTGCAATGGATAAGATTGATTCTGCTAAAAGATGTTACGATAAGGCGCACGAATTCAGAACCAAAGCGGCAGAGAGGATTAAAGTGACAGACTGGCAAGTGCCGGTATTCATAATAACAAACAAAGTCAAGCATACTGATCTTGGATTTGAGAAGAAGAGCCTTCATGACATTGTGCGAAAAGATGAAGATGGATTCTACATCAATCTTATCAACTCTCTTGAGACGACTGATAAAGAAAAGAAGAGACTCATCCGGGAAGCAAACATTGTTGATGTTGAACACGAGGAGGTAATGGAAGATGAATAATGAACTGGAATATAATAGCTTCGAAGAGCTGTATCTAAACAACATGCAGATGCTGGTTCAGATTGTGGACTGTAACACTGTAATTGTTGAAGCCGGTCGGGGTACCGGTAAGACTGAAGGTGTGACAAGTCGCAGGACAATCAGTGTTGCCAAGGATCTCCCCAGGGAAACATCAGTCCTGGCACATAAGTCCTATGTTGCTTTGCTGGCCAACGTAGTTCCAAACATTATTGCTTTCTATTCTGAACCCAGGGGAGAAGAACAGAAGCCTCTACTGAGAGAAGGAATTGACTATGTAGTTGGAGAGAGAACTTTACCAGGACACTTTCAAAAACCTCGCTATGCACCGGAGCATCCGGAACATACCATTTTCTTTGCCAATGGCCATAATATACGCCTGGTCGCAACTGATCAGCAGGAGTCTATCGCCGGGTCCAACATAGTGCATATCTTTTTGGAAGAGATGAAACTTAACAAAGGAGCCAAATTAAAAAGCCGGCTTATCCCTGCAATGCGCGTTGGCAGGCTCACAAAGAATATCTCTCAAACACAGGCATCTATTTATTATCAGGGAGTAACAGGTGTCTCAGATACTGCTAGAGTATCCCTAGGAGAAGACTCTTGGTTTCAGGAATATGAGGAGAATATGAATGAAGAGCTTATTGCTGAAATTGTAACTCTTTCATTGTACGTAAACGAGGCTCTGTATAACATTCATATTGGAAAGAATGTAGATGCAATGCAAAAACGCCTGGCAAAATATACACCCATCTTAAGCCGGGCGCGTAAGGCAGCAACATACTATATGCGCGTTTCAACCTTCATTAACCGGGAGGTACTTGGCCCCCAATATTTTGCTACACAAAAGAAGTTGCTCACTCCATCTGAGTTTCTGACATCAATATGTTCTGTCCGGGAGAAGAAAGCTGAGAACATGTTTGTTGCCAATTTTGATGAGCTAACACACACATTTGATGATTCATATAAGTATGAGTCGATAATGAAGTTTAATCTCAAGGATAACTTCAGGATTACTTCAGAATATCTGAAACACTACAATCCAGATGAAAAATTAGAGTTGGGGTTTGACCCGGGTTCTTTCGCATCTTTTGTTGTTGCCCAAGAAAACAGAAAAACAAACGAATACAGGATTTTGAAAGAACATTATGTTTTTTCTCCAAAAGACCTCCCTGAATTAGCCAGGGAGTTTAATCAGTTTTGGTGCAACCGCAGAAACAGAAACATAGACTTGTATTATGACCGGGCCGGCAACCAACGCAAGCCACAAAAACGACAACACGAAACAGATGCGAAAGAGTTAAAGCACGAACTGGAGAAGTATGGTTGGAGGGTGCGTTTGATGAGCCTGAACCAAAGAACCATTTTCCACTGGGAACTCTATAAGTTGATGCTAAAACTGTTTGCGCCTGATGATAAGGCTATTCCAAAAATTATGATTGATGCCAATGAATGTCCTAACCTTATCTCTTCAATTTATTCAGCACCAATTAAAAAGGGTTCTAATCCAATTGAGCTTGATAAGTCAAGCGAAGTTAAGTTGCCACTAAACCTGCAGGCCGGTTTATCCACTCAGATACCTTCGGGAATGTTTTATCTGCTCTGGGGCAAATTTGAAAAATTCCTGATTATGGCAAAAGGTGGAAATTTCGGCAGTATTCCAGGCAATATGACAGCCTAAAACATATAAAATGGGGGTGTTTAGACATAAAAACAATATTTAATTAATTGATAGACAGAATTTATATAGTGAAACAGCGAAAAAGGGTTTTGTTTTTCCGGTTCCGAAGACCGGCACGCTGATTTTCAGAAATGCGATGCAAGTAGTGAAAATGTCGGGATATATGATGGGGCGCGGGATGCAGAAGATAGACGTGCTCTATTAGGTAGATGCAATTCTTAAAAAGAAATTTATATAGTTGTTCTTGCATTGCATGTCCTTTATCAACAGAGATTACAATGAGATATTTGAACAATGGAAACGATTGATGGATACAAAGCACTTAAAACTCTGGAAGATATAACCAGGGCCGGGGGAACGTTTACTATCTCATTCTTTAAGTGCTCTCGCTCAAAGAGAGAAGCATCAATAAAGCTGAGGACTATATCAGGGTGCAGGACCAGAGCTCAGATGCCTCATGAGAAGTGGAATATTGATGGGGACAACTACTTCCTATTTGAGTGTTCTGAAGGGAATAAGGCATGTTATAAGTACCTCATCAGGTACATCGGCTTCCCCAGTGACAACTATAGATTAAAGAAAGTTAAATGGTTTAATAATGAAGAAGGGAACTAAGTATGAATTGAACAGTCTGGGTTACGTTAAGGCCGGACCGGACACATTCACCTATCAGATAGGTGAAACACTACATGAGGCACAGGAGCTCTTCTCTGACTCTATACAGAGTACAGGTCGTAATAACTTGCAGCTTGTTAAGGTAGACAGGTATAAAGTCTACCCTGCAGGTGCAAATAACCTTGAGCCTAATGAACAGAAGGAAATGATTGCTTCTAACAGACTGCTCCCTGAGCTTATCGAGAAGCAAATCCGTATGCTTTATGGTACTGGCCCGGTTCTCTACATTACCAGGCGTAAGGGTAAGGATGTATGGAAGGAGTTTGTGGACCATACAGATATTCAGGACTGGCTTGATTCATGGCTGGAGAATGGCATGGCTGATGATTATAAAACATACTTCAATAAAGCCATTAGATCCTATTATTACGATGAGGGGGTATTCTCTAAATGGAGACAAGCTGCAGGCATAAGAATTGGGATTAAAAAAATTGCCGGTTTGGAACATGTTTCCAACTTAAGAGCAAGGCTGGCCACTACTGCTGATACAATTAACAGAGTGGATTTTGAAGACAATGAATTTAGGCACGTTATTATTGGCAACTGGACTCAACCTGGTAAGGAATATAAGGTCTACAATCGCTTCGATTATACAGATCCATTTGCTCATACTACTGCAGTCAGCTATTCAAAAAACCCTAGTCATGGGGAAGAAATCTATGCATTTAACGTGTTTTTCAGAGGAATTAAAGCTTGGGTGATTGGCTCAAACAGAACTCCGGAATACATCAACAGTTTTCTTGAAAATGCTATATCTGCAAGGCTTCACATCATAATTCCAAATGCATGGGTACAGTCTAAGATAGAGATGCTTAAGGATATGTGTAATACAAATTCAGAGAGAAAAACAGATAATCAATCTCTACTTGTGATTAAGTTTTCAGATACGGACGTGATGGATGTAGGCACTGAATACCATGAGGGATTGATTGCTGAATACACAACAAAAGAACTGCGTAAACTGGCCAACTATCTATCCGGAGCCGGCAAGAATCAGGGTAAATTGTATGCTTCTTACAGCTTTACAAATAGTGAAGGTCAAGAGGAGCGTTGGAAAATTGAAGAGATTCCCAACAAATCCAAGGAGTATATTGAAGCTCATACGACTTATGATAAAAGAGCTGATGAGGTAATTACTTCTGCGAAGGGTATTGATTCCTCAATTTCAAATATCTCGAAGGATGGAGTTATCAGCAAGTCCGGATCTGATGCGCATTACAATTACATGATATACCTGAATGGGCTTACCATTCCGGAGGATGTTGTTTGCCGGGACATCAATTTTGCCATTAAACTGAACTTTCCGGAAGCTTATAAAGCCGGTATCCGACTTGGTTTTTATCGCTCTGCAATTGAAAAACAACAGAATGTATCCGAAGATAACAGACTCACTAATACACAAGTATAGACATGAACGCAATTGACTTTTTCGATAATATTGACGACTTCAGATCTTTCGCACCAGGTGTTGATGGTACCTTACAGTTGGATTCATTATATCCATCGTTTTTACCATCAAAAAAGCGAATTCAGGATGTAATCACTGTAGGGGTGTATGACGCAATTAAAGAAGACTTTGCTTTGGAACAACCGCAACACCTCATAGCAATTTTAGCTATCAAATCTGCCATTGCTAACTACACAATGTATAAGTACAAGATTTTTGATGCTGTCAGTAAAAACGGCAGTGAGCAGAAACTGTACAAGTATCAGCTAGATGAGATAAAGGAAGAGTACATAACCATGTTTTGGGCATCAATGGATGAGCTTCTGAGGTATCTGGAGAGTCATGAAACTCTTGGTTCATGGAAGGATTCTGATCAGTATAAGCAAAGGGCTGAGTTGCCAATTAAGGATGCCAGGGAGTTTAACAGTTACTTTGGAATTGATAATTCGCCATACTTCTTCTCAAAGGTTCAGTTTTTAATTAAAAAGATCAACCAGGATCAAATTATTCCAAGGGTCGGAGATCTCGCTTCCCTCACTAATGAAAAGCTTAAGGATAAGTGCAAAAGAGCCCTTTGCAGTCACGTTATGGCAGATGCTGCTGTTCTTTTTGATATTACTGAGCTTCCAAAAAGCATAAGAAACGATGTTGCACATGAATTCACAAAGGGAGGGACTGCTGTTCAGGTTAGAGAGAAGCTAAATGCCATTATCATGAAGGATGTTTTGTCATACTATTCCGACATAGAGAGGGCAAAGAGTGTCTCATCCGGAGTAACTGAAAATATCGTTAATAATAATCGTGAAAACGATAAAATATATGTTATGTCATGATTACAAAACTTGAAAAAAGGCTCCTTGGAGCTTCAAATAACGTGAAATTCCCCAACTCATGGGAAGAACTGGATCCTGTCCAGTTTGTAACTGTCATCTGCATCCTTCTTGAGTATAAAGCTAAAAAGTTTGATGTGAGAGAGCTTCAATTGAGGCTTTACACAGAGCTTTCGAACATAAATTCTCGCAGGATCCTCAGACATGACTATGAATGGTTTGAAAAAGAGATTTTTCGCAATCTGGACAAAATGAACTTCTGCTTTAAGTTCGTCTATGATGATCCCCGATTCAAGAACCTGGATCCAAAGATGCAGGAGCGACTGAGAAAGACCAATCCGGAGAAGATTGTCGATGAACCTGAGGCAGTTATTGCCTCAAAGTTTCAACGAACTGTCGAAATTGATGCTTCTATCTGCAAACAGCTAATACCAAATATTTTTGTTGGATTAAAAAAGTTTCCTGGTTATTTATTTGATCGCAGCGGAGATATCGTTAATACTTCGATAACAGCTGAACAGTTCATAGATACACTGACAATATTGTCTTTGATAGCATCTCAGGGGCCGGATGAATATATTGATTTGCTATTGGCAACTCTGTACTGCCCTGGTAGCTACTCCTCACAAAAAGCCAAAGAACTCTCTCCAAGGTTTAAAAAACTCAATCCGGCAATAAAATTCGCTGTTGTATTCAATTTTGAATCAATACTGTCATGGTTGACTTCTGAAACAAAATATGTGATACTTTTTAACAAGAATAAGCCGAAAAAGCAGGATAAACAGTCCCTTGGATTCAATTCAATAGTCTATACAATGACAGAAAAAGGATATGGAAACATCAGGGAGATCTCTAGCCTGAATCTGATTGAATTCTTTGAGTTGATGTATAAGAACCTGGTTGATTCAATTCACCAGCTCAATGATTCGAAAATGAATAAGCAGGAGATCGCCAAGAAACTAAAACTTACTGTTGAACAAATAAATCAATTCGTATGATACTAGAGAGTACCTTCTTATTTTTTGCAAGGTATCCGGATCATGCCGGAGTGATGAAGAACTTCAATAAAAAATCCCTTGCTGAAAATTATAATGCCTTTAAATCAAAAGCAGAGGCCTTATCTGTAAAATCAAAGTATCCGGAGATTGCAGACTATGTTTTTGGAGTGTCTGATGATGCTGTTAAAAAGAGGATAACTGCCATTACTGGCTTATATCTTTTTGTTGATTATGGCAACATTAGAACTACTGAAAATCATCTAAAAGTCAAGAAAGATAACTTCGATTTATCAGTCACCATAGCCAAGCCTTTTTCATCCAACCTTGGAATGGATTCGATTGAAGAAATTGTGATAATAGATAGAACACTTGAGCTCTTGAAGCTCATCAGAAACGACATCATGGCCATAAAAGATGACCCATTTGTCAAGATGCTGACTCTTCCAACTGAGATAATTCCATTTTCATCCAGAGAACTGAATAACAGTTATGGTTTCAGCATGATATTTCAACTTGAAGGAATTGATATGATTTAGTGATGGGAAAGAAGATTGGTTTTGCTGCTCGGAATGATGAGCCGGCTGATGAGGTTGGAGAAAAGGATAAAAGACCAAGGAAGGAGCCGGATCCATTGAGCTTTGAACTATTGGACAGCTTTTGCAGGAAATATATCCCGGCAGAGGACATTGAGCATGCAACCAACCAATTTACAACTGAGGAGATCACCAGGGCGATATCAATTTTTACAAGTGACAAATACATTTCAAGTGGCCACGTTAAGAATGCAATGCTTCAAAGGGGATACAAATATACTGTTGAAATAGAGTCTTTCAGGCTTGTTTTTAAATGGATTGTAAAGGAGAGATTATGATATCAGGTGGTGCGATAAAAACTCAATATGTCCGTGAGATCCTTGAGAGGGACGCAAAGTTTATAAATGAGACTCAAGGGAAAGTTATATCTGAGAATTTAAGAAGAGTGTCTGGGAGGTTGCTTAGATCAATTTACAGAAAAGACTTCCAGATTCAGGCTGATGATAACAGGATGATGCTCCAATTTAATTATTTGAGATATCTCCGTTTTCTGGACATAAAGAGCTCAATGGATAAATTTAAGAATAAGGAACTGCGTTCAAAACTGGCTCTTTATAACCGGGTAATTTATGGACGACTGTATAATGAAACTCGCTCTGACATAAAGTATGGTTTGACAGAGCAGGTAAAGGAAAGGATAAGAACTGAACTCGAAAAAGCAATATGATATGGGTAAGCTAAGAGATGATGAAATAAAGTTTATACTGAACCTGGAAGCAAAAGGACTCCAGGCAGAGATTGGTAAGTCTTCAGCTGCAGTTAAAAAGTTTGCCCAGGAGAATAAAGCCCTTCAGGCAGAAATGGATCTTGCTAACAAATACCTGAAGGAAACTGAGCGACAAATGAAGTCCCTGGAGAGAGCCGGTAAAACAAACACATCGGCTTATCAAGAACTAAAGGCAACTTATGAAACAACCAAAAACGAAATTGCTGATTACAATGAAAGAATCATTGAGAACAGCTCCCTTATTGATAAGAATAACGAGGTTATAGAGAGGTCTTTAAAGCAGCTAAAGCTTGAGGAAATGACAATGTCACAACTCAAAAACCGGGCGAAGGATTTGCAGAAACAATTGGATAATACTTCACTGGCGACAGATCCTGAAGAGTACACGAAGCTTCAAAAAGAATTGACACAAGTTGACAATAGAATGGGGCAGTTAAAAAATACCGGAAAAGGTATGATGTCTCAACTAAGCTCAATTCCAGGTCCTGCCGGCCAGGCTGTTCAAAGCTTGATGGGGATGGGTAAGGCAATGATGGCTCTCGTTGCCAATCCTGTAGGAGCTGTAATAGCAGCTATTGTGTTAGTATTTATGGCCTTCAAGAAAGCAATCAACTCTTCTGAAGAAGCCACATTCAAACTCAATCAGATACTTGCTCCTCTGACAAAATTCCTTCAATTCTTGCTGAAGATCCTGCAGGATCTAGTCATTGGTTTTTTGAATTTTGCTGAAGCTGCGTTTTCCGGCATTTCAAAATTGCTTGAAAAGCTACCATTTGTCGGTGAAAAAATGAAAGAAATCAATGATACTGCACGTGACGCAATAAAATTAGAAAAGGAAAAACAGGCATTACAGCGACAAGAAAGGGAGTGGATTGTAGGAAGGGCTCAGCTTGAAAATGAGGTAGCAAAAAATAGGGATAAGGCTTATCAAAGAGACAAATATTCAGTCCAGGAAAGACTCGGATTTCTTGATGCTGCACTTACTGCAGAGAAGAAAATTTCTGAAGAATCAGTTCGCCAGGCTAAAGAGAAATTGAGAATCGCCCGAATTGAAGCTGCCCGAGCAGGAAATACATCTGAAGTAGAGAAAAACCTTAAAGAACTTGAAGCTGCAGTTATCCAGTCAGAGACTGAAATGTATGAAAAAACAAGAGGTATACAGGAAAAGAGAAATGCATTTGTTGCAGAGGAGAGACGAAATGCTCAGGAAGCAGCAAAAGAGGCTCTGCAAAAACAGAAAGACGCACTGGATGCTCAACTGAATAACCTGGAGAGCAATTACAACCAGAAGGTGTCAATACTTAAGAAAAATGGCCTTTTGGAAGGAAAAACAGAAAATCAAATCAACTTGGCTATCTCACAACAAGATGCTCAATTCTATCGGGATAGGATAAATGCTCTTAAAGAATACCTGAAGAAGGTTAAGGATGAGAAATTGAGAAGTGAGATTCTGAAGAAAATCTCAGATGATGAGTTGGCACTGGTGGAAAACCAGAAGACGGCTGACAACACGAAGCTTTCTATTGTAAAGGATGGCTTGGATAAGAACCTGAAGCTGTTGGATAATGCATACAATGTTCAAAAATTGACATTTGACAATGCTCTTGCTGACCGTAAAATCACACAGGAGCAGTACGACATGTTAATGCTTAACCTGGATGAACAGACTGCCGATAGCAGAGTACAAATTATCCAGGGGTATAAAGATGATGTTGTTGCTTTAGAGTTAAAAACCGGGGAGTTAAAACAGCAGGCTGTAGCTGATGCCAATGCGATGGTGGTTCAATCAGAAATTGATGCTGCTCAGAAACGCAAGGCAGTTTATGATACCATTGTTAGCTCAACCTTGGATTTCAAACAGCAATTTGGATTGCTTACCTACGATGAGGAGATAAAGCTGCAGACAAAGATTCTAGATGATGTTTACAAAGCCAAAAAGGAATTCCTTGAGAAGCAAGGAGCCGACACATCTGCTCTTACTGCAGCATACGAACAGGCCAAGACAAATATTGAATTAAATGCAGAGCAGGAAAGGTTTAACCTTCGTAAGTCTCTGAATATTGCAGGTTGGGCAGAAGAGTTTGATATGCAGAAACAGCAACTAGATCAGTTGCACAAAGCAGGCTTACTTTCTGAAGAAGAGTATCAGGATTCCCTCAAGAGTATGAGGATGAATCAGGCTAAAGCTTACTTCGATTATTTTAGTGGGCTTGGTAAAAATGCAGTTAATGCCCTTCAGGATGCTGAGATATCATCGATGGAAGCCACGTATGATGAGAAGATTGCTGCAGCCGGTGATAATGCAGAAGAGGTAGAACGTCTTGAAAAGGAAAAGGCTCAGAAGAAACTCGATATTGAAAAAAAGTATGCTGATGTAAATTTTGCAATTAAGGTTGCCGAGATCATCGCAAATACAGCAGTTGCCATCATGCAAGGTTTTGCTCAGATGGGCCCGATTGGAGGAGCAATAGCTGCTGTTCTAATGGGAGCGACCGGAGCTGCTCAGATTGTATCAGCCAATGCCGAGAGACGAAAAGTTAAGGCCATGACACTCGAAGGGGGAGGAGGTTCTTCTTCTCAGCAGAGAATAGTAACTGGTAAAGAAGAGGGAGGTTATGTTAATGTAACAAGAGAGCAAGATAAAAAGCGTTTCTGGGCAAGAAAGTCATCAAAAAAGAATGGGTATTTCAACGAGCCAAGTCTTTTGGTTGGCGAAGGAGGAACTGAGTTTGTAGCAAATGCAGCAGCTGTATCAAACAAAAGTATCAAGCCATTTTTGGATTTGATAAATAATGCTCAGGAGGGAGGTTATGTTGATCAACTTAACATGGATGCAATTCTTGCAACGACCAAGCTATCAGGTAGAGGATATGAGACAGGAGGATATACCTCTTCACAGCCTGTACAGCCAGCTATTCCCGGTACCGGGAATCAGATGGATTCCGATTTACTTTTTGAGCTTCTGGCCCTGTTGCAGTACCTTAAGAAGAATGGAGTTAAAGCCAAGGTTCTTCTTTCAGATTTTCAGGAACAAATGGATCTAAAAGAGTCAAGCGATAATCTAGCATCTAAGTCATGAGAATAATAACTGAAAGGGGACAGTATGATCTCCCGGCAAATTTTGTCCTAGAACTGGAGAGAAAAAATCCATTCTTTTCAAAGATTGGAGAGAAGAGTATTCCGGTAACATTACCATTGACTCCCAATAACATTAGAATCATAGGCTACAATAAGGTTGATGCCCGGAACAAACCGGTAACATCATTAGATGTGCTCATAGAGGATGGCGTGACAAGACTTGTTGCAAAACAGATCATTCATAAAACATCAAAAGAAGGGATATCCACAACTTTTTATCCCAACATTGGTGCATTCTGGACCACAATAAAAGATAAGAAGCTCAAAGATGTAATGGCCAATTATTCATATACAAGCCAAACATTGATGGCCGACTTTCAAAACTCAATGAAAGTGACCTCGAACTTTGATTTTATTGTTTTCCCTGTAGCATGCAACAATGGGAGTGATAACTT